>JAZRXZ010000176.1:0-12785 GCA_045600445.1 Bacteroidales bacterium
GGACTATCATCGTTTAATAGTCCGCGTGCAATAATAAGGAACCGCCGTATGCCGAACGGCACGTACGGTGGTGTGAGAGGTCGGTAAACGTGAAAGTAGGAGATAAACGCCTACGACTAGCGTTTACCTCCTACTCGATTGGTATTTAATGGCATTTTAATTTTACCCGAAAACCCAGTATCTTTGCACCATATTCTTTTTAAAAATAGTAAATTCTAACCACTAAAACGACAAGAGTATGGCACGTAAGAAGTCATTACGAAACGTAGGTAAGTTCATCTTACGTCAGGATCGCAAGTCGAATCCAAGAAATGAGTATCCTCTCTATATCCAATATACTTTGGATGGGAAGGTCGCTAAAGGAGAAACGGGAGTCTGGGTACAAGCCAAGGATTGGGATGATAATCGTCAGCGAGTAAAGGGTTCGCATCCTATGGCAGAGCGGTTGAACAAGATTATCGATGAGAAGAAGCTTTCTGTGGATACGATGGTACTGGAATATCTCAATGCAGGAAACACGTTGACCATCGAGGTACTCCGTCAAATCGTCATCGGTACATTCTCATTAGAGAATAAGAAAGATGCCGACCTCATTCAGTTCGCTAACGACAACCTGGATTATCGTTACAAGACTGACAAGATCAGCATCTCGACCTGCGACAACGGCCATTGTGCCATGAACGGATTCAAGAAGTTCGTCAAGCAGAAGTATCATCAAGAGACAATGATGTTCTCTCGGCTCACAGAGACTGTCATCGATGAGTACATTATCTGGCGCAAGGAAGTGGAAGGCAATTCTCCGGAAACAATCAACAAGACTCTCACACCCATCATGAAGGCTTGCAATTCCGCTGCCGCTCAAGGCCTACTTTCTCACGAGATTTCAGATCTCATTGCACTCAAATACCTCGGTGAAAAGAAGAAACTGTCGCATGAGGAAGATGAAGATAGTAACGCCAGCCATTACCTGACCGAAGATCAGTTGAAGCAACTCACTGCGATGTACAATGAGTTCAAATATCCTCGTACGCGCGATTATGTAGATATGTTCATGTTCAGCGTCTATGCCTGTGGCCTCCGTTTCTCGGATA
Source organism: Bacteroidales bacterium (assembly GCA_045600445.1). Taxonomy (GTDB): domain Bacteria; phylum Bacteroidota; class Bacteroidia; order Bacteroidales; family UBA3663; genus Liminaster. The sequence goes on from JAZRXZ010000176.1 coordinate 1,092, forward strand.
TCATGACATTGGAGTGGAGCCAGATCAATTTTGAGACAAACAGGTTGACCAAGGTGCTGGTCAAAGGCAAGGTGCCACATGGCTTCATGCTCAATGGTGCAGCACTCCAGATTCTCAACAAATGGAAGGAACGCACAGGTATTAACCGATTTGTCTTCGGCCTTCTGCCCGACAATTTCGACGTTGACAATGATATTGAAGTCCGTCGACAACGCATCAACCGCAATACGCCCATCAAAACCTCGTTGAAGACCGTAGGCCATAAACTTGGCTTGAAATTCAATCTGACCATGCATGTGGCACGTCATACCTGGGCAGTACTGGCACTCAATAAGGGTGTAGAAGTTCATAAGGTCAGTGCACTATTGGCCCATAAGAGCATTCTTGTCACCGAGAAGGTCTATGCCAAGTTCCTCCCGAAGACACTTGAAGACGAAGTCATGAATAAACTGGATTTTAACTTCTCTGTCTAACACAACTTGATAAACCTCCTATATAATATAAAAAGGGGTGTCTCTTTCATCGAGAGACACACCTTTTTATCTGCTAATTCTCCTTTCCAGGTAAAGCTTGTGAAGATCAGCTACCGTGATTTTGCCATCCTGCCAATCTTTGACCAGATGTGGAGCTATTACTTCGGCAGCTCTCTCTCCGATCTTGAAGAACCATCCATCTCCAGTGACGGTAGAGTACATATAGATGTTGTTTTTTGAACGGTACTCTTTTGAACCCTTTTCTGTCAGCAAATAGTTATGCGCAGCCAGTCTTTGTGCTTCATACAAACGTTGATTAGAAGAAGCCAGAGCTTCTTTAAGTTGCTTGTTCTCCTCTGCCATTCCAGATGTCTTTTTCGCATCATTTTGCTTCGCTTCCTTCCGAGCTGTTTGCTCACGTTCAATTCGCTTCAGGTCCTGTTCCAGAGCGAGATCATCGATAGGTTTATATTCTCCGCCTTGCAGATGAGTGTCGGCATTCATGACGAACTGCAATATGGACAATGCCGCTTCTTGAGAATATCCGAAGGTATTGCTGATACGCATCAGCTGGTTAAGATTGTTGAGATAACGAGACGAGATAGCCGTGCTTCTCTGGTAGAGTTTCCGCTCCTCTGGGGTAAGTGCTGCTTTCAATTCATGAGCGAGAGAAGCCTCACGTATATAGGCAGCCTCAGATAGTCCAGCAGCAAAAGCCTTGGCTCGGATCTGATCGTATTCCTCATTACTGAACTGGATTTCCTTGCGATGAGTACGCTGCTTTTTGATAGATTTCTCTTTTTTCATACTACATATTATCGTTTACTAAAACATCCTCTGCCTGTGGTTCGGCGCTTCTTTTTCTTCTTCTCTTCGTCTTCGTCGCTCTTGTTACCGCCACCTCCACCACTTGAAATAACGGGAGTATAATCAGGAAAGAGCATTGCTGCTACAACGCCAATCGGGTCGAAAGAGCCAGTCTCAAAAATCGGTGCAGATGTATCTTCTACAACCATTATGTCTGTAGAATAGTAAGAAGAAACTGATGTGGAATGACCTGAATTCTTTTGTCCAGAAAGGATATAATCTGCCTTTTCATACTCCTTCATTGCGTCTTTCTGCTCCTGAAGAATCTCTTCTTGTAGATGCTTAGCAGATACCAGACCCCACTTTTGAGTGACGTAGATAGATGCCTCACGAGCAGCCTTTCCGATGTTGGCAAGATTGGCACGAGAGCCATCGTCGAGTACCAGATTGCCTACAAAATGAAAGTGTGGATTCTTGTGATCCTTATCATGGTGACGACCGAAAAAGTACTGGTCAAAGTGGTAGCCGTGCCTCTCCATCCGGTCAATCCAATCCTGAAGAATCTCTGCTCCTTGAGCATTGACAGCCTTCAAATCGCGTGCATGAAAGGAGGTCGGAATATGAATGACCTTGACCTCAAGAGATGGTCTGAGAGCCGATTGTTTCTCAAAATCCATGATAATACGAGGCACATTGAACAGAGAATTGATGCCTTTCGAGAGAGTAACTTCAGCGTGTTTCTTAGGATTCATAACATAGTTGATTGTATCCGTAGGACTTTTAGAATAGAATATCCTTGTAATCATAGTTAATTGGCTTTTTAGTTGAAATGAGGGGTGGACAGTGGTCTGATACCAAAGATACGTATCTGGGTACCGCTGGCCACCCCTCATAAAACGTCCCTCTTAGTTCAATCCGTTCTGGTGCCAGTACTGAGATTTGATGTACTGGCGCAAAAACGGGAGTGTAGAAGTGGTACTTTGAGAAATGGCATTGCAGACGTAGTTGTAACTGCAACGTTTTTCCTCGTCAGACAGCTTTCCCCAGAGATCCTCTGCTTCGTTACGACATGAAGCGGAACTGTCCTTCTTTGGATAGATGGCTTCGAGTTGCTCGAAAGAGATAGAAACGGAAGCAGCTGCAACGACTTCATTGATTTGCAACGATTCGTTAGAACTTCCAGAGGTGTCTAATGACTCGCTTGGCCTATCAGCCAGATCAGGCAACTCGTCAGGATTCGTATTCTCTTCCTGGCTCTTGCTGCAAAGTTCTGTAACGCCCTTGGTATTGCTGCCGCCATTGCTCTTTCGCTTTGTCTTGGCGAGTTTGTCAGGATTACTTTCTCTTTGCACCTTGGCCTTGCCACTTGCATTCTGGCTGTTCTGTACACTACGATGTTCCGCTGCTGCGATTTGCTTGTCAAGAGACGACTGAAAGTCCGTAAAAACGAACTCAAGCAACTCGCTCCCTTTTTCAAATTTAGGAGTTGTTCGCTTCGTGATGTAAAGATACGTGGTTTTGAAAAACTTGCCGACATCAGTGTCCGATAATCGGAGGATTCTTGCAAGATCTACCATTTCGATTTTTATGGTATTCATCTATAAGAGATTTATGCTACTGGTCGGGTAGCGGTTTAATTTGTTGCCATTTGCTGACCAGGCAAAGGCAATCATGAAATTATAGTCGGGTATAGGTCTTTGTTACTGATTCCTGGGAATTACTTCGAATTGCAGTTTGTCGTTGACCTCTTGTTCTAGGACATGAGGTATAAAACGGGCGTACGTCTTTTCCGTGACGAGCACAGATGAGTGGCCCAGAAGAACGCTCAGTTTCTTTACCTCGATTCCTCGGCAAAGAGCTAACACTGCAAACGTGTGACGAGCGCAATGCATACCCAGATTGAATGGAAGGTTCATCAGCTTCCCTATCCTCTTGAGACAGGTCTTGATGCTTGCGTTCTTGTGTAGGCAGGCATGATAGACTGCCAAGTCGTCATTCAGATCGAAGTTCTCTGGAAGCAATCCACACACGAAGCGTCGATTCCCATTTCTTTGCCAGAATCGTTTTAATAGCTCAATGGCATTGTCTGTAAGTGGAATCTCAATCTGCCGTTTGGTCTTGACCACCACCTTTCGGATCATTCGTTCATCGAAATGCACATCGCACCATTGTAGCGTGAGAATATCAGAGAAGCGGAGCCCGCATGTGTGCAGAGATAAGAACCACATATCCATATATTCGCGTGATCGTTCACGAAGTTGTAGTGGATATAGGTCTGCCATCTCCTGAAGCTTTTCTTCCGTCAGATAATGATCACTGTGATTGTCTTCATCTTCATCATTTGTTAGAGACCGTTTCTCTGTCAAGTATAGTTCACCAATGGCTTCTGCTGTACGGTTGTTCATCAGTTCCTCTATAGCAGCTGCTTTGCATGCCTTCATTATAGGAGTGAGTGCCTTATTGATTGTCGCAGGTTTGTTTCCACGTTCATCAAGTCTCCACACGATGTAATCCGAAATGAGATTTACTGTCACCTCCGAGCAGAAGATGGATTCTCTTCCCAGCTTCTCCTTTAGGAACTCACGGAAACCTCCTATGGTATTATCTCCGTTCTCATGTGTAGATACCGCTATTCTACCGACTTCATGTCGACGTTTCTGATTGTCGCGCATAAACAGGATAAAATCAACCTCAGGTTTCTCTTCTGCGAAGGGCTTTCCTTGAACAATTCTCCGAAGAATGTCAATCGTTATTCTACGAGATGACGGACCTGCGAATAACAGAACTTCGGTATCAATATAGAGCTTCTTCTCGTCAAGAACCTGATTAAGCCGAGCTGCCATTCTATGGGTCGAACGTACGCGTTGCTTTGAGGCATCCCAGTCCTTTTCCTTCACGCACACGCCAGTCTCACCCCTGGCGACCTTGCCGTCAAGGGTGTATTGAATGTAGACAGGGTATTCGCCTTGTCTGTTAGGTTCGCGGTCTGTGCGAAGGATAAACTTGCCAGCGTTACGTAGAGATTTTTTTCGACCCATTTGAAAGCTTGAATAAAAGTTAATGTTCTGCGAAAACTGGTACTTTAGTAGCCTCCATCAGATAATCGAGATCTGATTGGAGGTACCAGTATTCCTTGCAAGAAAGATGATAGGGAAGGAGATTCGAGTCACGCAATTTCTTCAAGGTCTTATCACCCACACCAAGCATCTCCTTCACTTCTGCATTAGTGAAGATGCGGTTTGGATTGTAGCCTGAGCTGGAATTAAGATTGCTGACGATAGACTTGATGTCATTGACGCTTTTGACTAGTGCCTCGAAAGTCGATTCCTCAATCAGCGTAAAAGAATTAGCCATAGTTAAAAAGTATAGGTTAATGTGTTTATGCTATTCCCTCTGCACTGGGGGAGAGATAACGATTGCGAAAATCGATGAGCTCTGATAAGTAGAACCAAAACTTGTCGTCTGCTTGATGGTATTGAATGCGTCCTGCATATCGTGCTCGTTTGAATTCCTCTCGTGAGATGTCAAGGATTTCCAGAGCCTCTTGTAGTCGGTAGATTTTGTGCGGTTCAGCAGTCTGTTGACTTGCTTTTTCCTCTGTCATCTGTTTCACTTTCGCCACCAGCTCTATTAGAGCATTAAGCTTTTGGGTTTCAATTGATACATATTTCATATTATATTTTCGCTATTCAACAATTGATTTGTTGATATTCCTCGCAAATTGCAGCGATTTCGATTTTCGGTGCAAAGATAGTTCCCAAATAGTTTCATCATAGGGAATGAAACAAGACGTTAACAGATCATTAACTATTTGTCTTGGTTTCATGTCTATACAGAAACTAAAACCGATAACCAGACCTGCCATCCGACTGAGCAAATCGTTAGGACTTCATCCTTTTCCCATAGCTACGAGGAAACGGCTGCAAAATTAGCGACTATCGACTTTCGGGGGAGGGGGTGCAACTCAACTATTTTTTCAGTTTAACAATATTTAGCCAAATTTAGGGGCATAATGGGACATAAAAGCATTTTGCGATGTCTCATAAAAGTGGGTTTTAAGAACTTGGTGTGTCTAAAAATTAGACACTTTTAGCCTTAAAAAGTCGATTTTGGGCTTTATGAGGCTATTCTTGTTATAAAAATGGCGAAATTTGCAGCACAAAATGATGAACGATGAAAAGAATCATAGTAACTATATTCGCATTTGTGAGAATCTGGGCATGCCTGGCGCAACAGCAGCTGCAGCTTACGCTCGACCGAACCATCATGATGGCACAGCAGCAGTCACCCAGTGCAGTGGCGGCACAGCATAGCTTGCAGAGTGCTTATTGGACTTATCGGTATTATCTGGCTAACTACAAGCCATCGGTGACCCTGACCACTTCGCCGGAGTTTAACCGTGGCATTGAGCGTGTCATACAACCCGATGGCACCAATAGTTTTGTGCACGTGAGTCAGGTGAACAGTGACGTGTCGCTACAGATCACACAGAATATTCCGCTGACGGGTGGTAGCCTCTTTATCAACAATTCGTTGATGCGTAATGACCAGATTGAGGGCGACGGACAGACCACCTATCGCTCACAACCCATTACCATTGGTTATCAGCAGAGCCTGCTGGGTTACAATGAGTTGAAGTGGAATCGTCGCATCGAACCACTGCGTTGGCGGGAAGCTCAGAAGCAATACAACGAGACGATGGAGCTGGTAGCTTCGCAGGCAAGTCTCTATTTCTTCGAGCTGGCAACGGCACAGACGAATGTGGACATTGCGCGCAGTAACTTAGCATCGGCCGACACGCTCTGCCGCTTTGCCGAAGGTCGATACAACATCGGTACGATCACCGAAAATGAGATGCTGCAACTGCAACTCAACAAGCTGCGCGAGGAGACCAATCTGCTCGATGCCGACGTCAACCAGCAAGCTGCGGCCGAGGCGCTCCGAAACTTCCTCAACCTGCCGACTACAACACAGCTCTCCGTCCTGACCGATGACCACGTGCCACAGATAGAGGTTCCGCTGGCCGAAGCGCTCGAACTGGCGATGCAGAACAGTCCTGATCCTGACAACTATAAAAGATCGCAGCTGGAGAGCCGACAGACCCTGGCATACACCAAGGCGAGTACGGGATTGAAGGCCGATCTCTACCTGCAGTTCGGTCTCTCACAGACGGGACAGGAGTTGCGAGATGCCTACCACTCCCCAACGGATATGCAGTACGCCTCGGTTTCTGTATCGATCCCGATTCTGGATTGGGGACGTGGCAAGGGCCGCAGACGGGTGGCACAATCGAACGTCCATCTGGCCGATATCCATGCCGAACAGGGAATGAAGAGCTTCGAGCAGAATGTCACGAAGATGGTGCAGCAGTTCAATCTGCAGTCGCGACGTGTGCAAGTCGCAAGTCAGGCAGACAAGACGGCGGAGCGACGCTACGAGGTGGCGAGAAGGCTGTATGTGATGGGAAAGAGTACAATACTCGACCTCAATAGCGCCATCAGCGAGAAGGATTCGGCTCGGCGAAGCTTTATCCAGAGCCTTTCGACATACTGGAGTCTTTATTATGGACTTCGCTCCATGACTGGATATGACTTTTCTTTGAATGTTCCTATCACCTGGCAGTTGCCAACAAATCTATAAAAACTATTTGAAGATGGATAAGATACTTTCTCCTCGACCTTGGTACTTCCGCTATAAATATTATATAATGTGTGGCGTCGGCGTCCTCGCGCTCATCATCTACGCCCTCACCCTATCTTTGGGTCCTAGCCGCCTTCGCATCGATACAGAAGAAGTGAAGATCGGCGAAGCAAAGACGGCTCCATTCCTCGAATACGTTGATGTGGAGGGACTTGTGCAGCCGATCCGTACGTTGCGCGTTAATACACGTGAGTCAGGTAGTGTGCTCCGGATCCTGGCTGAGGATGGTCAGACGGTTCGTCAGGGAGATACGATCCTTGTATTGAGTAATCCAGAACTGGAGCGTGCCATCGAGGATCAGCGCGACGATCTGGCTCGTCAGCATACGGCTTACGAAGAGCAGAAGATCGAGCAGGAGAAGCTCCGATTGCAGCTCCAGAAGCAGACGTTGCAGACACGCTACGAGAAGCAGCGACTCGACAAGAATATTGTCCTCGACCGTGAGGAGCATAGCATGGGTATCAAGAGCAAGGCGCAACTGGAGGTGGCTGAAGAAGAGTACCGCTATCAGCAGCAGCGCACCGAACTGGATATGCTCTCGCTCCGCAACGACTCCGCTTCGGCCGTGCTCCGTGGCCAGATCATGGCTCGTGATATGGAGCGCGAGCAGAAGAAATACCGTCGCTCGTGTGACCGTCTGGATGACCTCGTCGTACTGGCTCCCTGCGATGGTCAGCTTAGCTATATCTCTGCTACCCTCGGCCAGCGCGTAGGTGCCGGTGAGCAGATTGCGGAGATCAAAGTCCTCACCGACTATAAGGTACATTCTTCGCTCAACGAGTATTACATCGACCGCATCATCTCAGGTCTTCCTGCCAATATCAAGTATCAGAACGAGCAATTCCCGCTGCATATCACCAAGGTAGTACCAGAGGTACGCAACCGCTCGTTCGACATCGATCTTGTCTTTGAGCAGGAGCGTCCTTCGAACATCCGCGTCGGCAAGTCGTATCGCGTGCAGATTGAGCTTGGCAAAGCCGAAGAGGCACTCGTCATCCCTCGTGGCGATTTCTATCAAAGCACCGGTGGCCAGTGGATCTATAAACTCGATGCTTCTGGAACCAAAGCCATCAAGACCCCGATTAGCATCGGCCGTCAGAACCCTTCGCAATACGAGATCATCGAAGGGCTTGAGGCGGGGGATCGGGTGATTACGACGGGATACGAGAAGCTGGGTGATACGGAGGTGTTGATATTGAAATAGTGTCAAATTTTTGGACACTTTGAGCTTCAAAAGACGTTTTTCTCAGTTTTCTTGACAGATAATAATATATAATGTGTTATCTTTGCATCACGAAAACAGTATACTATTCTTCATTGAGAATTCAAAATTAATTAGAATATTTTTATGGCTATTATTGAAATCAAAAACCTACAGAAGGTCTTCCGTACAGAACTCGTTGAGACAGTGGCATTGAATGGTGTATCGCTCACCGTCGAGAAAGGTGAGTTCGTGGCTATCATGGGCCCATCAGGTTGTGGCAAATCCACGTTGCTGAATATCGTAGGCTTGCTCGATAATCCTACCTCAGGCGAGTATCTGCTCAACGGCATGGATGTGAGCAAAAAGTCTGAGTCTGAGCGTACCGATATCCGCAAGGGAACTCTTGGTTTCGTCTTCCAGGCTTTCAACCTCATCGAAGATCTCAATGTCGAGGAGAACATCGAGCTGCCATTGCTCTACATGGGATTACCTAAGAGTGAGCGCAAGAAGCGCATCCAGGAGGCGATGGATCGTATGGCCATCAGCCACCGCGCCAAGCATTTCCCTGCACAACTCTCTGGTGGTCAGCAGCAGCGTGTTGCCATAGCACGCGCCGTTGTCTCAAAGCCTACATTGATCCTTGCCGATGAGCCAACAGGAAACCTCGACTCAAAGAATGGCCATGAGGTGATGGAACTCCTCTCCGAACTCCATAAAGATGGCACCACCATCGTCATGGTGACCCACTCGCAGAAGGATGCTATGTATGCTGACCGCATCGTCAATCTGTTTGATGGACAGGTGGTAGAAAAGGTGGAGATGTAAGAAGCAGACCCTCTCCGCCCCACAAGGGGGCACCTCCCCCGTGGAGGGGGAGGATTAGTTACTTTAGTTATTCGAAATTATGTCGTTTTTTTACATCAAACAAGCCCTACGGACACTCTCACGCCAGAAAGTCTTCACCTGCATCAATGTCCTCGGTCTGGCGTTGAGCCTGGCTTGCTGCATCGTTCTCAGCCGTTATCTCTATCGAGAGCTGTCGGCAGATCGACATGCCATTGATCCTGAGACCATCTATGTGGTCTTTCGCAATAACGACCGAGGGCATCATCGCACCTTCAGCTTATGGTCGATTAAAGAGCAATATACCAAAGAAGGTAAGGATTTCATTGATCAGCAAATAGTAGAGACTTGTGACATTTTTCCTTATGCAGAATATTCTGCCAGGATTGGTGATCAAGAGCAGTCGCTTAAGTTGATTATGGTGGATAGCACCTTCACACATTTTTTCAATTATTCTGTAGAAGGTGACGCTGAAGCTTTGAACAGAAGTGATGCATGCTGGATTTCGGAAGAATGTGTAGCATCGTCAGGACTTACACCTGAAGAAATTATGGGCAAGGATATAGAGGTGATGCAGCAGACTTTACATATTGCAGGTATCTTCCACCATCCAGAGGGCCAAGTCTTGCTCAATCCTGACCTGATCTTGCCAGCCTCAGCTTTTAGAGACCTCTCGCGTATTCCATTCGGTGTGATGCGAGTTCGTCCTGACTTCGATGCAAAATTTGTCAATCAGAAGCTCTCGACCTTTGACGAAACTGATCAGCATGAAATAATATGGCAAGACAAATTCACAGGTCACCAGTTCGTTTCATGGCAGGATTACTATTTTGAACATGAGACAGGCGAAGAGCTTCATACCACATTGCGCCATCACGGTAATGCTACACTCTGCTGGATTCTTGCAGCTGTACTGCTCCTGATCCTTGTAGTGGGTTTAGTCAATTTCATCAATCTCTACATGGTTCAGTGGCAACGTCGCCAGCGTGAAGCTGGAGTCCGTCTCGTCTTCGGCCGTCATACGTCACAACTCTTTTTCGAACTTTGGAGCGAACTGATGCTACTTATTTTAATGGCTATGTGCATGACGTGGATTCTGGTTGAAATATTCACTCCATGGATTGAGACGATGATGGGCAGTACGCAGGCAGGTACACACTTTGATATCCTGCTCACCGTGGGAATCATTATTCTATTGCCATTGCTGACTATGGTTTATCCATTGGTACAGCAGCTTCGCACCTCTCCGCTAAAGAGTTTGCAGCGACGTGCCAGCTCGGTACAAAGCCTCAAATCTCGAACTATAATTCTCGGCATCCAGTACTTTATCACCTTCTGTTTGGTGGTAATGTCTCTCTGGATGCGTCAGCACCTTGATTTCCTATTGAATTCTCCGTTGGGATTTGATGCAGACCGAGTGCTGCTGGTTCGACCAACGTTTATCAACGAATCGATAGGAAAAGACCAAGAGGGTAACCTCATCTTCCAAAGTAACAGAGAAGAAGTTGAGGCTACTCTGGTAGAATATACTGATCGTCTGAATAAGTCTCCTCTTGTTGAAGCCTATTGCTATACCGAATCATTTAACCTGCCTATTGAGTCATGGGGTGAGGATGTTTATTTCAATGATAAAGAAGAAGATTGCATGTTGAGACATTTCAGTGTATCACGTTCATGGTTCGATGTATTTGGAATTCAACTGCAAGAAGGTACATTTCCGAAGGCAATAATGAGACCCTATTACAACTATGAAGGAGGTGTTTTGGATGGCTGGATAGCCAATCGATCAGCTTTACTTCGTTTAGGTTATCAATCACTTGATGGTGCTTACGCTCGTCGTAAAGAACCATTGATCATTACTGGCTATGGTCAATACGGCAATGAGTTATATCCAATTAAGGCTTTGGTCAATGATCATTACGCCGGTCATCGTACTTTAGGAGCCTCTGCCTGCATCTATCATATTGAGGATAATGAGACGAATACTTACTGGCGTGAAGACAGCTATCTGGCTATTCGTGTCCGTTCCGAAGGGTTATATACCTATAATGAAGAGGGCCAATCAGCAATTCTATCCCTGATAGAGCAGCTACAGGAGGAGCTTTGTCCTAATCAGAGGCTCGAATATCACTGGATGTCAGATATCGTTGTGGAGCAGTATCATGCTGACCGCGTGATGGCAAATGTCTATTCGCTCTTCTCTACCATTGCAGTCATTATCTGCTGCCTCGGCCTCTTCGGCCTCTCGCTCTTCGACATCCGCCAGCGCTATAAGGAGATTGCTATCCGCAAGGCGCATGGAGCGCATCGCAAGGATCTCTACCTGCTGCTTGGCAAGAAGTATCTTTACCTGCTCCTTTTGACTTTCCTTTTGAGCGTCCCTGTCACCTATCTCCTCATCCATCGCTACACAGAATCTTTCATCGAAAGCGCTCCACTTACACCTATTATATTTATTGAGGCCCTCGGCATCGTCGTCCTCATTACGTTGCTGACACTTATCTATCAGTTGGAGAAAGCTGCGAAAGTGAATGTGGCGAGTGTAGTAAAGACTGAATAATAACAAATACAATGATCAAGCATTATATAACCTTAGCCTTCCGCAACCTGCAGCGTAACAAGTTCCAGTCGCTGTTCTCCATTGTCGGCCTTGCCGTGGCGTTCTTC
>JAZRXZ010000177.1:0-11101 GCA_045600445.1 Bacteroidales bacterium
TCAGACCAGATGTTTGCCGCCGACTTCCTTCAAATTCCGCGTCGCCACGGACACCCTTGTCTTTGGCTGTAGCCTTCCCACTATCAGGGCGGCTTAGGGACTTACACCCGTTAGAACATGCCCATGCTGGGCGAACCCAAAGCGAGGCAAGGCGTGAATCACTTCAGGCCTTGCCTCTTTCGAAATTCTATACTTTATAATACCATGTTATGATCACTTCCGGAGTGTCTGTCTCTGGGAGCAATCTGTGTTCAAAAGTTCTTTATAATCAAGCAATCAGATTCTCGAACGCCTCAGCTTGTGCTCCCTCCAGGAAACAGAGCTTGCTATAGGGTACGAACTCCCCTTTCTGTCGCTCAAAGACCTGGAATGCCGCGAACTGGCAATCCTCAGACAGACACATATCGAGGCGGTAGTCACCTCCCTCTGACGTCTGCATCTCCTCTGCAGTTTCGAGCGTAGCCTTAGGATCGTGGCCTTCTGCAATCTGCTGGAAGACCTCGGCCTCTCGTGCGCCATAGTAATTACGATAGGATTCTATGCTGCTGCGTGTCGGCTGATAACGCACGTGCTCAAAGAATCCTAGGAACTTATGCGTCTCAACCTTAGGATGCAGGGATACAAGTCCCGAGATTTCAATGGTGTTAAATTTTGACATAATTCAAAAGATATATGAGTTATAGTTTTTTTCCGAAGCCTCCGATGATTCCCGTTGAGTCTTTAGGCTTGACCACGACACTATCTCCGTCCTCCCAGATACTGCGATCATTCCGATTATTATAAGACCGGACTTTATCGATGACATTGAGCAAAAGTGAGAATAGAATCACCACACTGAAAAATACGAGTACGATCATCTGCTTATGATATTTTGTTGTTTTGACGGCGCAAAGATAGGGGTTATTCGGAAGGTAAGGAAGAAATGTCTATGGTTTGTTTCGATAATGCCAATCGGAGTTTGCTTATCGATAAAAACGATAGCACTATAGAATAAAAACCAGAATATAATTAGGCAAGGTGCTTTATTTACTCTAACTTTGCGCCGCAAAAAATAGATAAATCCACGTTTCTCATGGAACTTCGTCAACTTCGCTATTTTGTCAAAGTAGCAGAGCTCAAAAGCTTCAGCGAAGCATCAAGACAGCTCAACATCACACAGAGCACCCTCTCACAACAGGTGCGACAGCTGGAAAATGAACTGGGAGTAGAACTCCTGATCCGCGACTCACATCATGTACACCTGACCGATGTAGGTGAAGCCTTCCTGCCACAGGCCCGCAAGACTCTGTGCGAAGCCAGCACCTGCGTAGATCGCGTCCGCGACATCCAGCAGTTGGGTTCTGGTGAACTGAACATCGGTTCGACCTACTCGTTCCTTCCACTACTCAAAGAGACGGTCCTTCAGTTTATTAAGCAATATCCCGGCATCAAGCTCAACATTTGCTGCCATAGTATGGAGACGCTGATGGCGATGCTCAACGAGCGCAGGATCGACCTGGCACTGAGCTATAAGTCATCGGTCGTACACCCAGAGATCTCATCGCATATCATGTTCGATAATCGCCTGGCCGTGGTGGTGAGCGACACGCATCCATTGGCCAATCTGGACACAGTGCGACTGGCCGACCTGGAGCGCTTTCCGTTTGCCATGCCTGCCAAGGGACTTCAGGCGCGCTATACATTCGATCATATTGTAGAGGGGCTCGACTACCGCTTCAACGTGCGACTGGAGATCAATGAGGTGAATGTGCTGCTCGACATCGTCCGTGCTTCCGACCATCTCTTTACCGTGGTCAGTCAGGCCGCAGTAGCCAGAACGTCAGGACTTAAAGCGTTGCGCCTCGATCAGTCGGGAACGCAGATGGAGGGTTCCTTCCACGTGCTGCAGGATGCTTATATGAAGCGCGCTACCAAGGAGTTTCTCCGCATGCTCTGCGAGAACCGCTCGTATGGTATGGCGCTGATGGAAATCTTCTAATCGGAATTCTATATTTTAAGGTATCAATTTTACATTTCTTATTTACACTAAAATGTGGTTCAGTAATTTGTTTCTTCAGCCGGGAGTGGCACATAGCGTGCTGCTCGTCTCATTGGCCATCGCACTGGGTCTGGCGCTCTCGCGCATCAAGATCGGAGGCGTGTCTCTCGGCGTCACCTGGGTGCTGTTTGTCGGTATCGTAGCTAGTCATTTCGGATTGGTACTCGATGCTACCACCTCACATTTCGTCAAGGAATTCGGTCTTATTCTGTTTATCTATAGTATTGGTCTTCAGGTAGGTCCTGGTTTCTTTGCTTCCTTCCGCAAGGGTGGTATCACGCTCAATCTGCTTGCCTCTGGTATCATCTTCCTGGGTAGCCTCATCGCCTATCTCATCCACGTCCTGACGGGAGAGAATCTCTTTGCCATGATCGGTGTTCTCTATGGTGCGGTGACCAATACGCCAGGCCTTGGTGCCGCTCAGCAGACCTTCTCAGACATGCACGATGGCGCATCAAATGCCATCTTCGCGCAAGGTTATGCGGTGGCTTATCCGCTCGGTGTGGTCGGCATCATCCTGGCCATCGTCCTCATTCGTCTGATCTTCCGCATCAACTTCAAGGACGAGCAGCAACTCTATGAGCACAACAACAGCATGGAGTCGGAGCAGTTGCAGGCGGTGACCCTCGAAGTAACAAATGATGCTGTCTGCGGCCGTAGCATCCAGGAACTCAGCCAGCTCTCAGGTCGTGACATCGTGGCTACCCGACTCCTGCATCGACAAACGGAGAAGGTGGAGCTTGTCAAGGCCGAGAGTACGCTCCAGAAGGGCGACCGACTCTTTATCGTCAGCAAGCCAGAGGACATCAACGCCTATACGATCCTGCTCGGACGCAAGCTTGAGGACGTCGATCAGCAGCAGTGGGATGAGGAGAAAAACAGCAATCTTATCTCTGCCCGTGTCGTAGTCACCAACCCGAAGATGCAAGGCAAGCGCCTCGGCGACCTCGATCTGCGACGCACCTTCCACGTTACCTTTACCCGCGTGAAACGTGCTGGTATTGATCTCATTGCTCAGCGCTCACTCATCCTTCAGCTGGGAGACCGCGTCACCGTCGTAGGATCAGTTGACAACGTAAAGAAGATCGAAGAGCTCCTCGGAAATTCCGTCAAGCGCCTCGATCAACCCATGTTGTTCTCTACGTTCCTTGGCATTGCCTTGGGTGTTCTTCTCGGTTCAATACCTATTTTCTTCCCAGGTATGCCTGTCCCTGTCAAACTGGGATTGGCAGGCGGCCCGCTCATCGTGTCTATACTACTCTCCTGCTATGGTCCTAAATTCCGTCTGATCACCTACACGACCAACTCGGCCAAACTCCTGATGCGCGAGATCGGTATCTGCATGTTCATGGCAGCTGTTGGTCTTGGTGCTGGTGTCGGCTTCATCGACACGGTTTGCAATGGCGGCTACTGGTGGGTGCTCTATGGCTTCCTGATCACCTTCCTGCCATGTATGCTCATCGGCATCGTAGCTCGCCTCGTGTTCCATCGCAGCTACTTCACCATTGCCGGCATGATCAGTGGTGCTATGACCGACCCTCCTGCCCTTGCCTACAGCAACAGCATCTGTGGCAACGATCAGGCCTCTGTCGCCTACTCTACCGTCTATCCTTTGTCGATGTTCCTGCGTGTGATCATTGCGCAGATACTGGTACTGATGGCACTCTGATTCTTACGAGATACAATAAATAAGCCGCAACCTTCAAACGAAGATTGCGGCTTGCTTGTAGCCCCACCGAGACTCGAACTCAGTCAAACAGAACCAAAATCTGGTGTGCTACCATTACACCATGGGGCTATCAGACAAAAATTACGAATTTCAAATTACGTAACTCATTTTGCGGGCGCAAAGATACGGATAAAAAACGGAATGACCAAATTTTTAGGCGAAAAAATGCGGGTTATTGGTCGTTCTGCTCCACTTGAGCCTCTAATACATTAATAATATAGTCGCCAAGTTTCTCGCAAGCGTTAATTACATCCATATAGAGCGCACCACTCTGATAGGTATAGTAGCCAGCTTGGACGTTGCCGATGTTCTGATCACGGAGCTGGCCACGGAAAGCATTGAGCGAGTCCTCCTGGTTGTAGGCGCGACTCATATCGGCCGGAGTCAGGTCGGTCTTCTGGAGCAAGCGAACCATCAGATCCATGAATTGCGCCGTCTGGTCGAGCATACGGTCAATGTTCTGATTCTGCATGTTGATGAACTGGATATTATGATCGCGCTTGCGGACGATGGTACAAGCCAGTTTATAGCAGGCGTCACCGATGGATTCGAGTTCATCGACGATGCGGAACAAGGCTCGGACACGCGAGGCGATATGCGAGGAAACCGTGGAACGGTCGACGGAATTGAGGTATCGGACAATCTCGATCTCCAGACGGTCGGTGATCTTCTCATATTTCTCGATTCGACTGAAAGCCTGCGCGTACTCTGCTCCTTGAGGTGCCATGTGCACGAAGTCACGGACAAGGCCCAGCATCTTCTGGCAACGAGCACCGAACAGCGCGGCCTCCTTACGAGCCTCCTCGACCGAGAGCTCGGCCGTACTAAGCAAGCCACCCTGGATAAAGCTCAGTCGGAACTCCTCGTCATCGCCCTCTGCCACTGGCAGTATACGACAGAGAAGACTCTGGAACTTCGGGATCAGGAAGAGGAGAATGACGGCGGTAACCAGATTGAACAGCGTATGATAGATGGCTACGCTGAAGGCGATACCGACGCTTCCCATCGAGATCATATCCTGCAGCATCCAGTAGACCGGATAGATCAGCGGCAAGGCCCAGATCATGCCAAAGACGTTGAAGAAGAAATGGCTGTATGCTGCACGATGCGCCGAGACATTGGCCTGACGAGAAGCATAGACAGCAGTGAGCGTGGTGCCGACATTATCGCCAATGACCAAGGCTGCAGCCATCGGGAACTCAATCCACGACGATGCTGCCGCTACCATGGCCAGCATGATCGTAGCAGCCGAAGAGCGCAATAAGATAGTGATGGCCACACCGATGATCACGAACAGCAATACGCTCCAGAAACCTGCACTGGCCACGTAGCTGATGGCGGCAAAGGCCTCAGGATAGAGCGATGGCACTGGCATCTGACTGATAAATGTGGCGAAACCCAGGATAAACAAGGCCATGCCCATAAGTACCTCTCCCCAAGGTTTGCGCTTGATATGCGTCGTATAGACGAAAGGCAAGGCAACAACTACAAGCGGAATGGCCAGCAGTCCGACATTCCAAGCGTAACCGAAGATGGCGATAATCCACGCCGTCAGTGTGGTACCGACGTTGGCTCCCATCATCACGGCGATACTCTGTCCTAAGGTCAGCAAACCGGCATTGACCAAGCTGACGGTCATCAGCGTCATGGCCGAAGAAGACTGGATAAGACCCGTGATCCAGGCACCGACTCCGAAGCTCTGCAGACGGTTATGCGAGATGCCACGCAAGCTGGCTCGCATGTGCGCACCTGCTACCTTGAGTATACCCTGGCTCATCACCTTCATGCCATAGAGACACAAAGAGATGCTGCCAAGCAGCGTGAGGAGAAGTATAGTAATATCCATGGATCTGACGTCTGTTAGGAGGTTTATTGGCGACAAAAATAGCAAAAAAAGATGAGAAAAGGGAATATACGAAGAAAAAAGTGAAAGATTAACATTGTTTTTGAGTCACTTTTTGACAACTATGCCAAAAAATGTGTAATTTTGAAGCGCAAAAACAATTATAAACCCCTAAATACTTAGAAATACAAGACTATGGCCAACGAGACAAGCATCCATGATTACTGCATGGTCAATGACCGAAGCAAACAAACCATTCCGTACCTGAATGAGATGATTGAAGAGGGTCATGTGAGTGACCTTATCCTGGTCACCGAAGCCCGACAGGAGCGACAGTTGGCGCATATTGCCGATGAAATTGCAGCTCGCGAGAATCTGAAGGTCGTACTTATTGCCGGACCTTCGTCAAGTGGCAAGACCTCGACCAGCAAGCGTCTGTGTATCCAGCTGATGGCTTGTCACAAGCATCCGGTGGCTCTGTCGATGGATAACTGGTTCGTCAACCGCGACCAGACCCCTGTAGATGAGAATGGCAAGAAGGACTATGAGTCGATCTACTCAATGGATCTCAAGCAGTTTAATGAGGATCTACAGAACCTGATCGAAGGCAAGGAAGTGGCTCTCCCGACCTATAACTTCCAGCTTGGCGAGCGTGAGTATCGTGGTGACAACCTCACAATGACCGACGACATGATCCTGGTGATTGAGGGTATCCACGCGCTCAATCCGCTACTGACGGAGCAGATTCCTGCCGAGAATAAATTTAAGATCTATGCGGCTCCGATGACTCCTATCTCGACGGATGGAGAACATTGGCTCCCGACCTCTTCTACTCGCCTGTTGCGCCGCATCACTCGTGACTATCAGACACGCGGACTCTCGGCTCAGCGCACCATCGAGTTGTGGGACAGTGTGCGTCGTGGCGAGGAGAAATGGATTCTACCATTCCAGAAAGAAGCTGACGCTGTATTCGACAGCACCATTATCTACGAGTTGGCAGCTATCAAGCCAAAAGCTGAAGAGGTATTGCGTCAGGTTCCTACTGACTCAAAAGAATATGAAGTAGCCATGAGCCTTCTCAGTTTCCTGAGCCGCTTCAATACCATCGAAAGCTCAGACATCCCTCGCAACTCATTGCTGAGAGAATTTATCGGAGGAAGCTTCTTCGATGTCGGCTAACCACCAGACAGTTACTGATACAAAAAACTATCACCACCTAAACAGAAATGCTTAGGTGGTGATAATATTTATTAGCTTAGCGAAAAGATCAGCTTAGAGCTTACCCTCCTCTGCCTGCTTAACCATAGCGTCGGTAGCGAGGACGAAGACCTCAACACGACGATTCTCCTTACGACCAGCTGCAGTGCTGTTGTCAGCTACTGGCTCGTTGTAAGAAAGACCAGCCTCAGTGATACGGTTAGAGGTGATGTTGTTAGCACGGAGCACGTTGCCTACTGACTGAGCGCGCTGGAGAGAGAGCTTCTCGTTGGTAGCTGCAGAACCAGTATTGTCGGTGTGACCCTTGATCTGGATAGCAGTATTGATCATATCTGTAGTGGTCATCTGAGCAGCGAACTGCTTGAGAGCCTGCTGAGCAGAAGCGCTAAGAGTTGCCTTACCAGTATTGAAGGTCATATCAGCGTTGAAGGTAATCTTGATAGCGGTGAGACCCTGGCTATCAGTTACAGTCTCAACATTAGCAGCATTAGCGAGCTCTTCCTCAAGAGCAGCCTTCTTCTTATCCATGTGACGGCCGATGAGTGCACCTGTACCTGCACCTACGCCACCACCTACTGCAGCACCGATAGCAGCACCCTTGCCACCACCGATGAGCGCACCGATGCCAGCACCGAGAGCAGCGCCACCACCAGCACCAATAAGAGAACCATTACCCGTGTAAGAACCACATGAAGTCACGAGGAGTGTCAAGCCTGTCAAGGCGATCATGAAATACTTTCTCATTGTTTTCGTTATTTAGTTTATAAATATAGTTTCAATGGAAGATCAGGAGGCAAATGATACAATCCTATGCTGCACTCATAAAGAGCACGCTGCAAAGATAAAGAAAATTTCTCGTATCTGGTATCTTTTGCCGACCATGAACTGGATTTTTAACCTCTTTTTCACCTAAATAGACTTAAAAAAGACGTTTTGGTTTAGTTTTATATCGCAAATCTCAAAAAAAATCACCATATTTGCACCAATAAATATAAGAAATCATCAAAATGAGAATAGATATCATCACTGTTTTGCCAGAGCTGCTTGACGGTCCATTGAACCAGAGTATCATCAAACGCGCTCAGCAGAAGGGATTGGCCGAGATCCATATTCACAACCTGCGCGACTGGAGCAAGGACGAGCGCCACCATCGCGTGGACGACTATGCTTTCGGTGGTACAGCAGGCATGGTCATGCAGTGCGAACCGATTGACCGATGCATCAATGACCTGATGGCTGAGCGCCATTATGACGAGGTCATCTTCGTGACACCAGACGGCGAGACTTTCGACCAGCACATGGCCAACTCGCTGTCGATGAAAGAGAATATCATCATCCTCTGTGGGCACTACAAAGGTATCGACTACCGCATCCGTGAGCACCTCATCACCAAGGAAATCACCATCGGAGACTACGTGCTGACCGGAGGCGAGCTGCCTGCTGCTATCATTGCCGACGCCATTATACGCGTCATCCCTGGCGCTATCGGTGACGAGCAGTCAGCCCTCTCCGACTCTTTCCAGGACGATCTGCTGGCTCCTCCGGTCTATACGCGTCCATCGGCTTACACGTCTGTATCTGGTGAGACGTGGGAGGTTCCTGAGATTCTGCTCAGTGGCCATGAGCGTAAGATCCGTGAGTGGGAGCATGAGCAGGCTGTGGAGAGGACGAAAAGGCTGAGACCGGATTTATTGGAATAAGGAGACCCTCCCCCAACCCCTCCACAAGGGAGGGGAGTAGTTACTTAGCATGAACAAAAATTTTCTCATTATTTAAACCTTTATATATTAGTCAAGTCTTAAGTCAAGATTAAAGTCTTTTGATGTCTTTTGAGAAAAAGATTCGATACTTACATTACTTTAAACAAATATCAAATCATTATGAAACATTTGCTTTTTGGAGCATTGGCAGCTGTAGCTATGTCTATGGGCATGGGTACCGCCAGTGCACAGGGCTGGGGTCGTCCTGCACCGGAGGATCCTACAGGCCTCAAAGACGCTTACAAGGATTACTTCAAGGTAGGCGTAGCTATCAACATGGGCAACCTCCGCAATGAGAAGGAGATGGCTCTCGTGCTCAAGGAGTACAACTCTATCACCGCTGAGAATGACCACAAGGTCGGTCAGATCAACCCTAAGGAGGGCGTCTACAACTGGGGACCTGCAGACTCTATTGCAGATTTCTGCCGTGCCAACAAGATTCCTATGCGTCTGCATAACCTCTGCTGGCACTCACAGTTCGCTGACTGGATGATGTATGACAAGACCGGCAAGAACTTCGTCAAGAAGGAGGTTTTCTACAAGCGCCTTCGTGAGTATATCCACACCGTGGTTAATCGCTATAAGGACGTAATCTACTGCATCGACGTTGTCAATGAGGCAATGATTGATGGTGATGGCCGTCCACGTTGGGCAGGTCCTGGCAAGGGCATGGAGACCCCAAGTCCTTATCGTCAGTCAAATCTCTATAAGCTCTGTGGTGATGAATTCATCGCTAAGGCTTTTGAGTTCGCAGCTGAAGCTGCTGGTCCTGATATCCAGCTTTTCTATAATGACTACAACGCTGCTGATCCTGCTAAGCGCGACCGTATCTATGACATGGTCAAGAAGATGAAGGAAGAGTATAAGGTACGCGTAGATGGTATCGGTATGCAGGGTCACTACAATGTCTATGGCCCATCAGCTGAGGATATTGATGCTGCTATCACCAAGTATGCTACCATCGTTGATCACATCCAGTTCACCGAGGTCGACATCCGTGCTAACGAGGAGATGGGTGGCCAGCTCCAGTTCAGCCGTCAGGGTATGGAGATCAAGCCATTCGTCAAGACCATGCACACTGCTGCATATAAGTCTCTCTTCAAGGTACTCCGCAAGCATAAGGACGTCATCGACGTCGTTACCTTCTGGAATGTCAGCGACAAGGATTCATGGGTCGGCACAGCCAACTATCCTCTCCTCTTCGACAAGGATCTCAACAAGAAGGAGGCTTACGCTGCTATCAAGAACTTCAACCCAGCACTTGACAATGTAGTGATCAAGGAGGACTTCCAGCCAGCTGCTACCAACCAGCCAGGTTGCCAGTATCCTATGGTTAACTCACAGGGTTACGCTCGCTTCCGCATCGATGCTCCACAGGCTAAGTCAGTCATTACCAGCATCGGCAAGAACGGCGGCACCGTACTTCATAAGAATAAGGAAGGTATCTGGGAGGGTACTACCGACGCTCCTGAGGATGATGGCTTCCACTACTATCACCTCACCATCGATGGCGTTAACGTCAACGATCCAGGTGCAATGAACTACTTCGGTGGCCTCCGTTGGGAGAGCGGTCTCGAGGTTCCAACCAATGCAGATAAGGACTTCTATGCAATGAAGAACGTCGAGCATGGCAACCTTCAGGAGGTTCAGTTCTGGAGTGAGAGCACCCAGCAGAACCGTCGCGCTATCGTCTATACTCCTGCTGGCTATGGCAAGAACCTTGACAAGAAGGGCAACGCTGTAGAGAAGGGCGTTCAGAAGCGCTACCCAGTCCTCTACCTCCAGCACGGCTGGGGTGAGAATGAGACCTCTTGGAGCGTTCAGGGTAAGGCTAACCTCATCATGGACAACCTCATTGCAGAGGGCAAGTGCGAGGAGTTCATCATCGTTATGACCTATGGTATGACCAACGATACCCGCATCGGTGGCATCGGCGGCTTCGACTTCAAGAAGTTCGAGACCGTCCTCGTCGACGAGCTCGTTCCTTACATCGACTCACACTTCAACACCATCGCTGACAAGCAGCACCGCGCTATGACCGGTCTCTCAATGGGTGGTATGGAGACCCACGCTATCACCTTGTCTCGTCCTGAGGTCTTCGGCTGGTATGGCCTCCTCTCAGGTGGCATCTATACTCCTGAGGAGATCAAGAGCGCTGATCAGACCAACCTCATCTTCCTCTCATGTGGTGAGAAGGAAACTCCAGATCGCATCAACAAGGCTGTAGAGGACCTCAAGGCTGCTGGCTACAATGCTGTAGCTCACTGCTCTAAGGGCACTGCTCACGAGTTCCTGACCTGGCGCCGTGGTCTCTATGAGATCGCACAGCTCCTCTTCAAGAAGTAAGACACAAGGCCATCGGCCTTGCGTAAATAACGTGAGTTCGACGAAAAATAATTGATTGAAAATTTGGTAAATAGCGATATTATTCGTATATTTGTAATAACCACAAAACAAATAAAACCAAATAATATCGCTATGTTTACCGAGGACAAAGTTACTGAAATTTTCTG
>JAZRXZ010000178.1:0-6697 GCA_045600445.1 Bacteroidales bacterium
GTTTCGACAACTTTGTCGTCAATCTCTTTAGTGCGATCGCGGCATACTGCTTCTTCCCCAAGAAACCTTCTATCAACCTTGTTCGTTTATATGACAATCAGCTTACAATCTATTGATTGATTTCGTCGAACTCACGTTAAAATAATAATCCATCAAAGAAATCAATGGAAATCATATAGTTGATTTTTTTTGATTTCTTTGATGGATAAGAATTATTGGAGAATTACTCCTGCTCGAGGGTCAGAGTCATAGTAGGACGGTCGCAAACCTCTGCTGGGCCGAAGTACTGGATTGGGCCAGGATATACGAAAGAGGTGTTGCGAGCCCACTCGGTACGATGACGTACGAAGTACTTGTATGGCTTGCCTGAGAGCTCTACGAGAGCCTTGCGGATAACTGGCTTCATCTGGCCAGAACGCTTCTCCATGTTCATCATTGCGGTGATAGGGATACCACCAGCAACCCATTCATCAGCTGGACGGAAGGTGTTCTTGATAGAAGACATGTAACCGGTCTTGCCAGCTGCCATCAACATAGATGCATTGAAGCCGAGGCTGTAGCAGTAGTCAGCATCCCAGTTAGAAGGAGCTGCACAGCGGCCCTCATAGCCGAAGAAGTGGTGCTGGGTAGCGAACTTGCCAGTGAAGATGCCATCCTTCTTCCACTCAGCGAGCTTCTTAGCAACCATCTCAGCGAGGAGCTGCTCGGTCTCGATGAGAGAAACCTGTACGTTGCCGTGTGGGTCACGCTCGAGAGCAAGCTGACGAGATACTGAGAGTGGAAGTGAGCGGAAGATAGCAGCGTTCTCGTCAGAGAGGTGAGCGAGGACGTAGTCGATCTTGTGATCATCAGATACGAGGTCGAAGTCAGCCTGGTTAGCAGCGAGCATATCGTTGAGCTCAGCGATGAGCTTCTTGATAGCTGGGATGAACTCGATCAAGCCCTCTGGAACGAGGACAACACCATAGTTCATGCCGAGGTTTGCACGGTCGCAAACTGCCTCTGCAATGTAGGTAACAACGTCGTCGAGGGTCTGGTTCTTAGCCTCAACCTCCTCACCGATGAGGGTGATGTTAGGATGGGTCTGAAGAGCGCACTCGAGGGTAACGTGAGAAGCAGAACGGCCCATGAGCTTGATGAAGTGCCAGTACTTCTTAGCTGAGTTACAGTCGCGCATGATGTTGCCGATAACCTCAGAGTAAACCTTAGTAGCGGTGTCGAAGCCGAATGAAGCCTCGATAGCCTCGTTCTTAAGGTCACCGTCGATGGTCTTAGGACAACCGATAACCTGTACGCCAGCACCGATAGCTGCATAGTACTCAGCGAGTACACAAGCGTTGGTGTTTGAGTCATCACCACCGATGATTACGAGAGCCTTGATGTCAAGAGCCTGGAGGATCTCAAGACCCTTGTCGAACTGCTCCTTCTTCTCAAGCTTGGTACGACCAGAACCGATGATATCGAAACCACCAGTGTTGCGATACTCGTCGATGATTTCAGGAGTGAGCTCCATGTACTTGTGATCAACAAGACCACCAGGGCCAAGGATGAAGCCGTAGAGCTTGTTCTTTGGGTTGAGCTTCTTGATACCGTCGAAGAGACCAGAGATAACGTTGTGACCGCCAGGAGCCTGACCACCAGAGAGGATTACACCAACGTTCATCTGAGCGGTGGTCATCTCACCCTCAGTTGGCTCGAACTTGATGTATGGCATACCGTAGGTGTTAGGGAAGAGCTTCTGTACTTCTTCCTGATCAGCTACTGACTGAGTTGGCTCACCTTCTACAACCTTGAGAGCGCCACGAAGAGCTACTGGCAACTTAGGCTGATATGCAGCGCGAGCAATCTGCAATGCACTTTTTTCCATGATTTGTTTTGTTATTTTAAAAATGTTGTGAACTATTGATTCGTCAGATTAATGATGGAACAGGCGGACGCCGGTGAAGGCAACTGCCATGCCATACTTGTCGGCTGTAGCGATGACATTGTCATCACGGACAGAGCCGCCAGCTTCAGCGATCCACTGGACGCCAGACCTGTGAGCGCGCTCGATGTTGTCGCCGAATGGGAAGAAGGCGTCAGAGCCAAGAGAGACACCGTTGAGCTGTGCGAGCCACTCCTTCTTCTCTTCGAGGGTGAGGACAGCTGGCTGTTCTGTAAAGAAGTTCTGCCATGCGTCGTCGCGGAGTACGTCGTCGTGCTCCTCTTCGCTGATATATACGTCGATGGTGTTGTCTCGATCGGCACGCTTGATACCCTCCTTGAATGGGAGAGCCATTACTTTAGGATGCTGACGGAGCCACCAGATGTCGGCCTTGTTGCCAGCCAGACGGGTACAGTGGATACGTGACTGCTGACCTGCGCCGATGCCGATAGCCTGACCATCTTTGACGTAGCATACTGAGTTTGACTGAGTATACTTGAGGGTGATGAGCGCGATGACGAGGTCACGACGTGCTGCCTCAGGGATCTCCTTGTTAACAGTTGGGATATTGGCGAAAAGAGCGTCATCATTGAGGTCGATCTCATTACGACCCTGCTCGAAGGTGATACCGTAGACCATCTTGCGCTCGATAGGCTCAGGACGGTAGTTAGGATCCATCTGGATGACACAGTAAGTACCCTTACGCTTAGTCTGTAGGATCTGGAGAGCCTCAGGCTCGTAACCAGGAGCAATGACACCATCACTTACCTCACGGTTGATGAGCTTGGCAGTAGCCACGTCACAGACGTCAGAGAGAGCGATGAAATCACCGAAGCTTGACATACGATCAGCACCACGAGCGCGGACATAAGCTGTAGCCAGTGGGGTGAGCTCATAGTCATCGGTGAAGTAGATCTTCTTTAGGGTCTCGCTCAAAGGAAGACCGACAGCTGCACCGGCAGGAGAGACGTGCTTGAAACTGGTAGCTGCAGGAAGACCTGTAGCACGCTTCAATTCACTGACGAGCTGCCAGCTATTGAAAGCATCGAGCAGGTTAATATAACCTGGACGACCGTTAAGTACAGTGATAGGGAGCTCTTTGTCGCCCTCCATAAAGATTCTTGACGGCTTCTGGTTAGGATTACAGCCGTACTTGAGTTCTAACTCTCGCATAAAATATGTAATAGGTGAAAATAAAATATCTTTGATAGATGCTGCAAAGATAAAAAAAATCTTGTATATCTACGAAAAATAATGGAGTTTTCTATGATATTACATTTAAAATGTAGCATCATGACAACTCCATTATTCAGTTTATGTAGTTTTTAAGGATCCTATTGCCGTTATTATTTAGAAACAATAGCCTGCATTGAACGACATATCGAACGAACTGGAAAGGGTGTTATATCCTGCAGTTACCGTGATAGGACCGATAGCGGTGCGTATGCTATAGCTACCTTGCCAACCGAAGTAAAGCGATCCGTCGTCGAGCAGATTATTAAAGTCAGAACAAACAGATGCAGCATCAAAACGCAGACAAGCGAAATGATTTTTGAAGATTCGTTCCTGCATGGTAAGACCAGCCACATTGGCATACATATCTTCAATGAGCTCCATGTGCGAAAGTCCCGCCATTGTTATCTGCTGTTCACACTGCATGGCACGATGGAAACCGCCTATGATATTCAGTTTAGAGAAAGGAAGATCATCATTATGCTGTGGGAACATGTAACGTATCGAAGCGTGTGGACGCACGGTGAATCGAGGATTAAATGAGACGGACTTCTGCCAAAAGCCAGTGATGATAGGTATCATATAATTGTCATGATACTTAACGAGGTTAGAGGATACGAGATCGAAGAGGACGTAGAACTGCTGTCCTTTGGTAGAGAAATACTGACGATCGAGCGAATTATACTCTGCATCAATATAATAGGTAAAGTAGGATTCATTGTTAAAGCTTCTGGATTCATCGTCGGCGGCAGTACCAATACCCAGAATGGAATGGTAGCGATGACGGTCATAATCGAGACCAAAAGAATATTGAATCTTCTTGAAGTCCTGAGTGGCATAGATGCCCATGTTATGCCAACTACTTGTAATTTGTCCGATTTTCTCACCTTCTGCAAAATATGCCATGTCACGATGCATGTACTCGTAGAAAACAGCTACACGCTGGCTGCCTATCGTCTTGGTACTGAGGTCGAGACCTCCACCAATACGCTGGCCCAGACGAATGTTAGCATCGAGTAACGTGGAGTGCTTATGATTGACGAGGAAGCGTCCGTTGACGTTGATTGAAGCATACTCGTCATTGTCGAAACGTGCACCGAAGTTTATGGAACTGCTATTATAGTTCTCCTTCAGTTTCTTGAGCGAAGGATTCCTGTCATTATTCTCGGTATTATCCTGTGCGAAACTGTATTCTCCGATACGGATACGATGGACGGGTTCGTCAAGTTGTAGCCTGTCATGCAGTGCCAGGAGTTCGTCCTTCTTGAGTTCGGAATAATATTTGCCACGAGCCATGAGTGTGTCCATAGCCGTCTGTGTGAAAGACGCTGCACTATAGCCGGTGACATCGATAGGGATGTAGATGTCTGCATCCTTGATATTCTTGGCCAGCAGATTACGGCTGTTCATGTCAAAGACATTCATCAGGATATCGACGGCCGAATTAGTTAGCTGTTCTTCCGTAGTAGGTATGACGAGGTTGATGCCGATGACGATGTCAGCACCTAAAGCACGTGCTACATCGACCGGGAAGTTGTCTGCAATACCACCGTCAATATAGCTTGATCCGTTGATATGCATCGGAGTAAAGACGGTAGGGATGGCCATGGATGCACGGATCGATCGGGGAAGATTGCCTTGTGTGAAGACTTTCTTTTCGCCGTTGTATGCATTGGTAGCAACGCAGGCAAAAGGTGTAGGAAGTTCGTTGAAGTCAATGGAATCTGGAATGTGTGTGGTAAGGCTACGGAAGAACTTCATGACGTTACGCCCTGAGATCACACCTGCTTTACCACCTGACTGACTACGATCTTTGGTATCGATGGCCATACGGAAAATATAGTTCTCGTCGTCCATGCGAGCAGAGACATGTGAATTGCCATAATCCGGATTGTCCATGATGAGCTTGACCCAGTCGTTGCTACCTACAATGGTTCGCATACTGTCAGGTGAATAGCCGACACAGTACATACCACCGATGATGGAACCCATGGAGGTGCCTACGACCATGTCGATAGGGATACCAGCGTCCTCAATAGTCTTGAGTGCAGAGATATGTGCCACACCTTTAGCACCGCCACCGGCCAGGACGACAGCCACTTTAGGACGGTCCTTTGCGATGAGATAGCTGGCGTTGATCAGCGCAATGAGTGTGAGTAAAATACTTTTGATTCTCATAGTATATGTAGGCTTATAAAATTGATTACATGTTACTTATCTTTTCGATGTAGGCCTCGCAGCGCTTGACGTATTCCTCCCAATGCTCATGGATTGATTCTGCATGCTCTGAGCCTGGAGCTACCCACATCTCCTTATAACCCTGTGTCTTGGCGTCATAATTGAGCTGTAGCATATAGAAAGGAACGTATGAGTCAGCATCGCCGTGGATGAAGAACATCG
This sequence comes from Bacteroidales bacterium, assembly GCA_045600445.1. Lineage (GTDB taxonomy): Bacteria > Bacteroidota > Bacteroidia > Bacteroidales > UBA3663 > Liminaster. The sequence goes on from JAZRXZ010000178.1 coordinate 5,558, forward strand.
GACGTTTGCATTTAGCCAACTGAGAAAGTGCGTCAGACTCCTTCATAGACCAGCCGAAGCGCCACTTGCAGAGAAGCTCTGCTGCATCGAGGAACGGGAAGGCTGGAAGACCTGCTTCGGTAACGATTTTCTCCTTGAGCTGGAGGTATGTATTGCTGAAACCACAGTCTTCGATGAAGCCGATGAGACGGAGTGAATCAGGTATCTCTTCGCCTGAGGTCATCATCGTAGTGGCACCACCCATGGAGAGACCATGCTGTATGAGGTCGAGTCCTGGCCAGAGGTTGTGAGCCATCGGAAGCCAGATGTCACGTACATCCAAACGATCGAGCCATCCGAAGCGGATGTTCTCACCTTCGCTCAATCCGTGAGCATAGAGGTCTGGTACAAGACAGTTGCGATCGAGCTTCTCATAATGCATATAATAGTATCGCATCATACGTGCACAGTTGTCACAATAGCCGTGGATAAAGACGGTAGCACCGGTAGGAGAGACTTCAATGGTGTCACCTTTGGCTGAGACGAGCGTGTCATTGTGATGCGTCAGAATGTAGGCGTGACGCTTCAAGCCATCTTCTGCCACAACGAATGTATCACGCCAGAGGCCTTCATTGAGCAAAGAATCACGCCACTGTCGCATATCGGGATATTTCTTGAACACTTCCTCCATACACATATTTAAATCTTTGCGTCGAGGATTGTCAGGAAGACAGGCGATATTGAGTGCATAATTGCCCACCGAAAAGACGATGACAAGGAGCAGAATCACGCATCCTACAAGGCTGATGATTATATTCCTGAGTTTGGCAGATTTTTTCATAAAGACGGCCGAAATTATAATTTTTCTATTATTATGCCGCAAAGATAGTCAAAAGTCTTGTAAAAACGAAATTATTGTCAATATTTTTTGGAATTTTCACTGAATATGCCTATATTTGCACCCAAAATAGACGCGAAACGCTCATCGTTGCGTAATTTCAATATCCAACTATATTATTTTATGTTTAAGATTGTAAGCAAAAAGATGTTCAGCGAGAAGGTGGCCTGTCTTGAGGTCGAAGCTCCGCTGATTGCCCAGAGCCGTAAGGCCGGACACTTTGTCATCGTCCGTCTGGACGAAAAGGGCGAGCGCATCCCGCT
>JAZRXZ010000179.1:0-4431 GCA_045600445.1 Bacteroidales bacterium
AATGAGTTCCTCTGTGACTCCACGTTCACCGGCCAGCAGGGCCCGTTCTGGTGGATATTACAGATGAGTATGGCTCTGGCGGCACTCTTCTCGCTCATCGTCGCAGGCTCAATAGCCTATAAGATGATGCTGAAGAACGAACCGCTCGATGTGATGAAGCTCTTCCGACCGCTGGCCATCGCCATTGTGATGTGCTGGTGGTATCCACCATCGGATACGGGTATGGCAGGAGGACGTGGCAGCTGGTGCGTGCTGGATTTCCTGAGTTACATACCGAACTGTATAGGCAGCTACACACATGACCTGTATGAGGCAGAGGCTACGCAGATCACCGACCGCTTCGAGCAGGTGCAGGAGCTGATGTTTACCAGAGACACGCTCTATAACCATCTACAGGCACAGGCCGATGTCGCGAGAAACGGCACTACAGAGAGCTCTCTGGTGGAGGCGGCTATGGAGCAGACGGGCGTTGAGGCCGTCACTCAGATGGAGGAGGATGCCTCGAAGATGTGGTTCACGAGTCTGGTCAGCGGTATCACGGTATGTATCGACAAGATAGTCATGCTGATTGCATTGATCGTCTTCCGCATAGGATGGTGGGCTACGATCTACTGTCAGCAGATCCTTCTCGGTATGCTGACGATCTTCGGACCGATACAATGGGCTTTCAGCCTGTTGCCGAAATGGGAGGGAGCCTGGGCCAAGTGGCTCACGAGGTATCTCACCGTACATTTCTATGGAGCCATGCTCTACTTTGTAGGTTTCTATGTCCTCCTGCTCTTTGACATAGTACTCAGCATACAGGTAGAGAACCTCACGGCGATTACGGCGAGTGAGCAGACGATGGCCAGCTATCTGCAGAATGCCTTTTTCTCGGCAGGCTATCTAATGGCGGCCAGCATCGTAGCGCTGAAATGTCTTAACCTCGTACCAGACCTTGCCGCATGGATGATACCTGAAGGTGATACGGCCTTCTCTACCCGTAACTTCGGTGAGGGTGTCGCCCAGCAGGTCAAGATGAGTGTATCGGGAGCAGTAGGATCAGTGACGAGGGGTCTCTAACCCTCGTCCTGACCTGAAAAAAACAACCAAAAAAGAAAGTCATGAACGAAAAGCAGGAAGAGGGTCTTATGGCCCGACTGGACACGATCATACAGTTGCTGTGTGTCCAGAGCAAGCAGACAGAAGCCATCAATGAGAAGCTCGATCAGCTCCTCTGGCTACAGAAACAACACTAAAACCTATATACTATGGTATTAAAGAATCTGGAAAACAAGATCAAGCTGGTCACTATCATCTGTGTGGCCGTGATTGCAGCCTGTGTCATCATCTCGGTGAGCAGCATCTTTGCAGGCACGAATATGGTGATGGACGCTCAGAAGAAGATCTACGTCCTGGATGGCAATGTGCCTATCCTCGTCAACCGCACTACGATGGAAGAGACGCTGGACGTGGAGGCCAAGAGCCATATTGAGATGTTCCACCACTTTTTCTTCACGCTGGCTCCTGATGACAAGTACATCCGCTATACGATGGAGAAGGCCATGTATCTGGTCGATGAGACAGGTATGGCTCAGTACAACACCCTCAAGGAGAAGGGTTTCTACAACAACATCATGGGTACGAGTGCTGTCTTCAGTATCTTCTGTGACAGTATCCGTCTCGACATGGACAAGATGGAGTTCACCTACTACGGCCGTCAGCGTATCGAGCGCAGAACGAGCATCCTCACCCGAGAGTTGGTCACCGCAGGCAGTATGAAGAGAGTTCCGAGAACCGAGAACAACCCTCATGGACTGTTGATCACCAACTGGCGTACGCTCCTGAACAAGGACATCGAGCAGAAGACCAAGTCTAACTTCTAACAAGAGACATAATGGGAAGCTGGAAGAAGCTGATCATGGGAGAGCCCATGCCGGACAAGGATGATCCTAAGTACAAGGCGCAGTATGAGAAGGAGGTGGCCACTGGCAGGAAGGTAGCCGAAAGGCTGCACCTCTCGAAGCCTTTCATCAAGGCGCAGGAGTTTGCCAACCGATATCCTGTAGCCTTCCTCACGCTGGTTTTCGGTTTCGTCACGCTCTGCCTCTGTATGAACCTATACAGGATGGCAGATGCCTGGCACAACCGTCCAAAGGAACCGATGACAGCCACGGAGGTACAGGAGCAGCTCATCAAGGCCAGGAAGGCGCATATAGAACCTAATATAAATATACAGCCATGAGAATCAAGGAAATTCGTTTCAATCAACCGAAATATGTCATACCAGCCATCGTCTATGTCTTCGGTATGTTCACCGGATGGGCAGTCATAGATATGTTCAACACCGAGATCGAAGACAAGCCTACAGGACTCGAAACCACCGAGTACCTCAATACCAACCTTCCGCAGGCCAATATCAAGGATGACGGTATCGGCAACCGCTATGACAACATGAAGAAGAGCTTTGGTGCTGTCAAGGACTTCTCAGCCGTCGAGAATATCGACCGCTATGAGGAAGGCTCGCTCGAAGAGTTCCAGTCGCGCTACAGTGACGATGAACGTGACCGTATCGCCGAGGATGCCGCAGCACGCAGTGCCGAGCTGGACCGTCTCAGGGAGATGAGTGAGGCCATCGAGCAGGGAGCAGAGAAGGGCAGAGGGCTCTACTCCGAGGGAGAGACCGTGCCACAGACCGAGGATCAGCGTCTCGCAGCCTCGAAAGCCCGGCAGGACAGTGCCATGGCAGAGCTCACCAGAGTCCTCAATGAGAGCCGTCAGGCAGGAAGACAGAAGGTAACAGATGACCGAGACACCATCGCACTGACAGCACAGAACGCAGTAACCAACAAGGACGATGTCAATGCCGATGCCGTCCACACCCTCGATGAGGATGAAAATGCTACGGAAGTGGTCAAGGTACTCACCCAGCAGAACATCTACTTCAACACCATTGCCGACAATGATCCCCAGCCTAAGATGATCAAGGCCATCATCGATGAGGACATCACGGCTATCAACGGCAGCCGAGTCCGACTCAGGCTCCTCGATGACATACAGATCGGAGAGGTCACCATGAAGAAAGGCTCGTATCTCTATGCCACCATGAGCGGTTTCGGTTCACAGAGAGTCAAGGGTACAGTCCAGAGCATCCTTGCCAACGATGAGCTCGTCAAGGTAAGTCTCACGCTCTACGACACCGATGGTCTTGAAGGACTCTATGTGCCTCAGAGCAGGTTCAGAGAGACAGCCAAGAATGTGGGTAGCGGTGCTATGAGCGGAAGTATGAGCTTCAATCAGGGAGGCAGCAGCGGCGATATGCTCAGACAGTGGGGTATGAATGCCTTGAACAATGCCTATCAGAAGACAACCAACGCCATCGGCAATGCCGTCAAACAGAACAAGGCCAAGCTGAAGTATGGCACACAGGTATATCTCATCAACTCCAAGGAGAAGAGACAATAAAGTGTAACAGAAAAAACACCAATAATATGAAAATGAAGAAGTTTCTTGGACTGGTAGTTGCCAGTCTCATGTCCGCAACTGCCATGAACGCACAGAGCACCATCACCGATATGGAGGTGCTCACCGTCAACGAACATGTCACCACTATCATCACAGCCAGCGAGCCTATCCGCTTCGTTGACATCAGTACCGATATGGTGGCAGGTGACCAGCCTATCGAGAACACTATCCGTCTGAAGCCCAAGGAGGGCAAGGAAGATGGTCAGATCATGGGTATCGTCACCATCGTCACTGAGCGTTACCGCACCCAGTATGGTCTCATCTACACCTCAGAGATACATGAGGCGGTGACGGATAAGGAGATCATCCTGGCTGACCGACGCCAATATAACAACCCTGCCGTAACCATGAGTACCGAGGATATGTATGCCTATGCCCACCGTATCAGCAGTTCTCCGGCCAACTACCGAGACGTGAGCTATAAGAACCACGGCATGAGGATGCGACTGAATAACCTCTATAGTATCGGTGACTATTTCTTCGTGGACTACAGTGTCGAGAACGCCACGAACATCAAGTTTGACATCGATGAGATACGTCTGAAGCTCAATGACAAGAAGATCACCAAGGCTACCAACAACCAGACCATCGACATCAAGCCGACGATGATCCTTAACCGAACAACCAGTTTCAAGAAGGGCTATCGCAATGTGGTGGTCATCAAGAAGATGACCTTCCCTAATGATAAGATACTTACCATTGAGATGAGTGAGAAGCAGATCAGCGGACGTACGCTGAAGCTGGATATTAACTACGAGGATGTCCTCACCGCAGACAGTTTCGATGAGACCCTCCTTAACGTACAGTGATGCCATGAAGAAGATCTTTCTGATGCTATGCCTGACCATAGCGACGCTACAGGCATGGGCTACCGACAGAGGTACGAGGGTCAGTGCCAATGTAGGCCTCCTTTATGAGAGAGGCAAG
>JAZRXZ010000180.1:0-2158 GCA_045600445.1 Bacteroidales bacterium
ACTTCTACAAGATTCATGAAGAGAAGCATGAGTGCACTGAAGGTGTTCAGGCCGAGACCCATACCTGCTCCCATGGTCCATCCGAGAAAGATAACGCAAGTGAACGAAAGGATAATGGCATGGCCTGCCATCATGTTGGCAAAAAGACGGACCATGAGGGCGAAGGGCTTGGTGAAGATACCTACTACCTCAATGACGGGAATCAGTGGTGCGGGATAAGCCTTCAGGAAGAGAGGTACCTCAGGCCAGAAGATTTCCTTCCAATATTCCTTGTTGCCGAAGATGTTGACGAGAAGCATCGTGCAGACAGCTAAGAAGAAGGTGATGTTGATGTTACCAGTGACGTTGGCACCACCAGGGAAGATGGGCAGAAGGCCCAACAGGTTGGTAGTCAGGATAAAGAAGAACACAGTGAGAAGATACGGAGCGAACTTCTTGTAGTGCTTTTCTCCTACGCAAGCCTTGATCACACCATCATAGATGGCCATGGTAAGCATCTCCATCATGCCTATGAAGCCGTTGGGAGCATCACTCTTCTCGTCGCGCTTCTTGTACCAGTGTGCGCAACTGAGGAATACTGCCAACATGACAAATACGACAATCCAGATTTGTAGCACCGACTTTGTAATACTGAAGTCGAGAGCACGTGTTGTGGAGCCGTCGGCAAGTCTTTCATAGATTTTGCCATGCTGCTCTTCGTTGATGAAGAATCCTTTGTAGTCCTTGCCTTCCTTGGTAGCCTCTTCGATAGGTTCGATGGTCGTGAAGAGCCATTCGCCTGTCGTTTCGCTTCTCAATATGACGGGGAGAGGAATGCTAAGATGCTTTCCCTCATACGAAGCGATGTGCCATTCGTAAGCGTCGGCAAGGTGTTCAAGTACAATCTCCGGGATGTTGATTTCCTCCTTCTGCTCCGTTTCCTGTGCGAAAATAGGCATCGCGACGAGGGCTGCGACGAAGAGAAGTAATATGGACTTGATACGTTTCATTAATGGGATGTACTATAAATTAACTTGTTAATAATTAGAGATTTACTTTAATATTTCAGTAAAAAGTCGTACCTTTGTAGTAGAAATCATACAGAATCATGCAGAAAACTACTATATACCGCAAGCCGATGAGTGAGAACCTATTCGAGGAGGAGTTCACGATTGAAGCTCTCTCCAAGATGGGTAATCCCCTTGAGCAACTCGCCGCCTTGGTCGACTTTGAGATGTTCCGTCCCGCACTTGAAGATGTGCTGGTCAAGAAGGACTGCAAGACTCCGGCAGGACGTCCGCAGATTGATGTCGTTCTTATGTTCAAGGTCATATTCCTTCAGCGTTATTATGGTTTGGGCGACCACCAGATACAGTATCAGATTATAGACCGTACCAGCTTCCGCCAGTTCCTGGGCATTCATACTGTGGCAGAGGTTCCTGACGAGAAGACTGTTTGGGCATGCAAGAACAAACTTGCTGAGGACGGCACCTTCGACCGTCTGTTTGATGAGTTCCGCACATTCCTTGATAACAAGGGACTTTCATTCAATGAGGGCAAGATCATTGATGCCACTTTTGTTGAAGCCCCAAAGCAGAGAAACACCAAGGAGGAGAACAAGCAGATCAAAGCCGGCAACGGCAAAGACCTGTGGAATCCCGAGGATGGCGACTCTCCAAAGGAGAAGAAACACAAGCTGGCCAAGAAGTCACACAAGGACGTTGATGCCCGATGGACAAAGAAACGTGGTGTAAATCACTATGGTTACAAGAATCATGTCAAGGCAGACAAGAAAACAAAGCTCATAGAGAAATACCATACCACGGATGCGAGTGTTCACGACTCAAATGTCATCAAACCTCTCATAGAGGACAAAGACAAGGGGCAGGACCTGTATCTAGATGCTGGCTATGAATCGAAGGATGATGTCGTAAGAGAGTGTGGGATGAATCCTGTCATTTGTGTGAAAGGGCATCGCAACAACCCTCTGACCGACGAGCAGAAGCTGAACAACCGCATCAAATCCAAGGACAGATGTCGTGTTGAGCACATCTTCGGCTTCGTTGAGGGAGCAATGAACGGCTCACTTGTACGCAGCATCGGAATGGTGCGAGCTAAAGCCGCCAATGCTCTGACCAATCTCGTCTATAACATATTCAGATATGTACAGATCAACATT
>JAZRXZ010000181.1:0-1532 GCA_045600445.1 Bacteroidales bacterium
GTGCAGGCGAAGTCGGTCTCGACCTTAATATACGAGCAGATGTTCTTGAAATTGATCTTACCCTCAGAATCCAATTTGCCGGCCATCAGGCATGCCGTGGGATCGAAATCTCCTTCGGTGGCAATCTGGATATTTTTCCCCCAGACGATGCTCCCGCTTTCGCCATAAAGGTTACCCTCGTTGTAAGGATATACACCGACATGGAGCATCTCAGGATTGCTGAGCGACCCGCCGAAAGTGCCTGAAGTGGTCTGCTGACCGCCCTTCAGGACAAACTTGTCATTGGAAGTCGTGTTCGACAGCACACTGATTTCATCACCATTCTGCCAGAGTATGGACTTGTCTGAAAGTTCAGCCTTGGTGGCAGAACCTTCAGAATATGCGGTGATGACATAGTCGTTGACTCCTGTATTATCTATTGGGAATTCAATCTCCTTCGTGCAGGAAAAAAGCACAGCGCCACACATCAGCACCGATGCAAGCATAAATAATTAGGGTGTTAAGTTAAATGTTAAAAAAATGGTCAGAAAAAAGTGCCGAAAACTGCCGATTCTGACCTTCCGGCAGAGGCCTCTGAGAGGTGTTGAAATTTAGTTGAAAAAGTTGTATATTTTATTGAATATTAATTGATTAACTCTTGCACAAGTCATTGATTTTTTGTAACTTCACTGCTATATATTTACACTCATATGGCAAAGAAAAATCAAGTCACGGAAGCAAAAATCGCTTCGCTGAAAGAGGAAATCGAGAAGTTACGTAACGAGAACCACAACCTCAAGCGCAAGGTCAAGAGGATGGAGGAACGGAAGGCGGCCGAAAAGGCCGAAAGGCTGGAAGCACAGGTGCAGCGCATACGGCGCACCGAAGAGGTTACGATGGGCAGTATGGATGAAATCAAAAAAAAACTAATGGATGCGGGCCTGGACAGCAAGTCATCGGAAGTGATGGCTTGGGTGATGTCGAAGGATACCGGTTCAAAGAAGAAATAATCAAAGCGGCGATGCTTTTGTACATATACAGTGGTAACAGTCTCAGGGCTGTGGAAAAGAGCATGGAGGTGTTCAACTTCGTGTTTCCTTTCCTCGGCCTGAAAGTGCCGTCTTATGTCACGGTTCGCGACTGGGTCCTGAAGGCGGGACTCGACACCTATGCGCACAGGTGCAAGAATCTTCCCGTGGACGAGGCATACGCCATTGTCATGGATGAGAGCATCACCATTGCCGAACACAAGATACTCCTTTCTCTCAAGACATCCGCGCAGCATCCCGGAAAGCCGTTGGCTCACTCCGATGTGGAGGTCATTGACATCCACGTGGCCTCTTCCCACAACAGCTCCGACATTGCGGATGCCGTGGAGAGAATCACCGAGACTGCCGGCCATGCTCCCGAGTATGCCGTGACGGACAACGGGACCTCCCTCGCCAAGGGTCTGAGAGATGCCGGCCTTGACGGTCACAGGGACATCAGCCACACCTTCGGCACGTTCCTGAAGGCCGTCTATGACAGGGACGAGCAGTATGTCTCCCTTACCA
>JAZRXZ010000182.1:0-71071 GCA_045600445.1 Bacteroidales bacterium
GCCAGACACATATCGAGGATCAAACCTGCCTGCTCCATGCGCTTGAACATTGGCATCTTATCGAGCAAAGAGCCAGCGAGACGATGACCCGGGATGGCCACGCCACGGAAGCCTGCGGCGATGGCAGCCTCGAGTTCTTCGAGCGTGAAGGCCATGGCCATGCAGAAGAAACGCTCGGGATAACGACGCTGCACGTCAAGCAGATAGTCGTTCTGATTGCCATCGATCACCTCCTGCACAACCACGGCGCCTCCGACCTGTGCATAATCCATGTTGGAGAGGAAGACCTCGGCAGAGTTGACGCCATCGATCATGAACGGAGGGAGCATCTGCACCTCTTCGTCCATGAAGATAGAGCGGCCATTGCGCAAGGTGCGGATGGTCTTGCCGTTGACCTGCGTGTCCTGACGGAGCCACAGATGGCTGTGTGCATCGATTATGAGTTGGCCCATGATACGCGCTGTTGATCACCGATGATGTTCTGAACTTCGTGCACGAGATCCATGTCGAGTGGTTCGTTGGCCCACTCGATGTTGCGGTGCACGTTGGCAGGATTGGCCGAAGAGAAGAGGGTGCTGGCGATGCGAGGGTTGCTGACGGCGAACTGCACAGCCAGTTTCTCGATCGGATAACCCTTGTCCTGGCAATACTGAGCGGCCTTCTGACAAGCGGCAACTAATGGCTTTGGTGCTGGATGCCAGTCAGGTACGCCACGGACGGAGAGCAAGCCCATGCTGAGCGGAGAGGCGTTGATGACGCCGATACCCTGGCTCTCGAAGAAGTCGAGATAGTCGTTGAGCTTATCGTCGTTGAGACAGTGGTGGCAGAAATTGAGGATGCTTTCAACGGTGCCAGGAGCCGACTGCTCGACCACCCAACGGAGGTTCTCAAGTTGCAGATCAGTGATGCCGACGTGGCCGACGACGCCCTTTTCGCGCAACTCTACCAAGGCCGGCAAGGTCTCATCGACCACCTTCTGCAAGCCACCTGGCAAGGCGGCCTGGAACTCGATGTCATGGACGTTGATCAGGTCGATATAGTCAATGTTGAGACGTTCCATGCTCTCGTAGACGCTGTCGGTGACGCGCTTGGCAGAATAGTCCCAGGTGTTGACGCCATCCTTGCCATAACGACCGACTTTGGTAGAGAGATAGTACTTGTCGCGTGGCAGGATCTTGAGCGCCTTGCCCAGGACGGTCTCTGCTTTATAATGACCATAATAAGGACTGACATCGATGAAGTTGATGCCACCGTCAAGAGCGGCTTCTACGGCTGCGATGCTTTCGGCCTCGTTGGTGGCGCGGAAAACGCTACCGAGCGACGAGGCGCCGAAGCTGATATGGGAGAGTTTGAGGCCGGTTTTGCCTAATGAATGATATTGCATTTTTTCTATTTTTATTTCCAAAGCATCTGCGCAAAACGGAAGATACTCTCACGCCATACTGGCCAGTTATGGCCGCCAGGAGTCTCGAAGTAAGAGTACTTGATACCCATCTCGTCGAAGCGCTTCATCATGATTTTGCAGTTGTTATAAGCGATGTCCTCCTCGCCACCCATGGTGAGATAGAGCTGGCGGAACTTGTTATAACGGGCAGGATCCTTGGCCATGGTCTCGTAATACTGTTCGGTCTGCATGTTTGGCATACCAGGACGGCTACTTGCCCACCAACCTGAGCTGAAGACACCGATGTAAGAGAAGAGCTCTGGATGAGCCACCATGGTGTTGAGTGTCTGGATACCACCCATTGAGAGGCCTGCCAAAGCAGTGTTGGCAGCACCGGTCTTAACGCGGAAACTCTTCTCGACCAATGGCTTGCAATCGTTGAGGAGTTCTGACTCGAAGTCTGGGGTATTTCCATCGAGCATGGCGATGATCATTGGCTTAGCCTTACCTTCGGCAATGAGATTGTCGAGGATGATGTCGGTGAGGCCCTGAGTGCTCCAACCGCGCTCATCCTCGCCACCTCCGTGCATGAGGTAGAGGACAGGATACTTCTGATTACCCTTCTCGTACTCGGCTGGTGTGTAGACAAACATACGGCGCCACTCCTTGGCAGTAGTGCTGTAGTAGCGCTTCTGGCAGACCTGACCGTGAGGAACATCCTTCAATGCAAAGCGCTCGCCACCATCAGGATAAGGGATGTCAATGCCGCTGGCCATGGTGCTGCAGCCATAGAAAGTCTCGCTGCCTGGATCGTCGACACGAACGCCATCGACCAGGAGGAAATAATAGTGGAAGCCCTCGCTTTGTGGGTCAGAGACGCAGGTCCAGTTGCCGTTAGCATCGCGCTTCATGTCGTACTTCTTGCCGCTGATGTCGGCCTGAACAGAATGAGCGGTTGGTGCATTGAGTTGGAAGACCACGCGATTGTCCTCAAGGATGCGAGGATACTTGCTGCCACGGATGTTGGTGGTTGCACGCTCACCGATGGCAGCGTCTGGCTTGGTCATGAAGCGGGTCACGATATTGACCATCTCGCCGAAGTGCTTGCTGAAACCGTGGTCGTCGTTCTCCAGAAGATGGAGTTCGCTCTGCTCATATTCGCGGTCATAGGTCACGCTGTAAGAATAGGCGGCGATGCGGTCGTCGGTGCCATGGACGAGGCAGACAGGACCGGTGTACTGGCAGGCGGTCTCGTAGATAGGGAGGTCGTGAGCGGTGCGGACAAACTCGCCACCGATGGCGCGGCCTGGGAAGATCTCGATCTCTGCTGGCGGATTGATTGGGTCGTAAGTCTTACCGAAAGTATTGCCACGGATAGCGTCCTCGCGCAGACAAGCCGCTGGAGCCAGGAGAGCGACACGCTCAATCTTCTGCGCGCCCAAGTTGCCGGCAGTCATGCTGGCAATCACACCACCCTGTGAGTGGCCGAGGATAGAGACGCTGCGGACGTATGGCAGAGCGGCAACATAATTATAGACAGCGGTGGCGTCCTCAATCTCGTTGTAGACGGTCATCTCGGAGAATTTGCCTTCGCTCTGGCCGTGACCATTGAAGTCGAAGCGGATAGAAGCCACGCCCTGTGCTTCGAGCGACTTGGCAATCTCGAACATCATGCCACCGTCATTGTCCTTCGAACCATTGAAACCGTGGCAGAGGATGACGATCGGACATTTCTGTCCCTGCTGCAAATTATCAGGGGTCTGCAGGATGGCAGCGAGCTTACCTTTCGGACCTTGCACGGATACGTTCTCGGTTTTGGCCGATACAGAAGTGGCTGTAAGGGTCAGGGCAGAGAGAGCCGCGAGAAAGAGAGTATTTTTCATTTTGTTCAGAATTTCACTGTCTTGGCAGAACCATTGTACTTCACGGTCTTGGTCGTGCCATCAGGCAAAGTAATAATAAATGTGCGATTAGAAATGTAGCCAGGGTAATGACCGGTACGTTTTCCTACAGTCAAAGTGCGAGTGGCCTCACTCCACTGGAAAGGAATCTCAGTGTAGAGACGTGTCTCGTAGTTGTAGTTGTCGCCTTCGTCCTCATAGAGTGTAAATGAAGCGTCGGCACCTGGGTAGACACGGACGGTGAGTGTCTGCCAAGACTTCTCGCCATCATACTGCACGTCAGGACCCATCGGGATGATACTACCGGCACGGACAAAAAGTGGCAGTTGGTTGAGCGGTGCAGCGGCATCAAGCCACTGGCCACCATCTTGCAAAGTATTTGTCCAGAAATCATACCACTGGGTATCTTTTGGCAAATAAGTACGGCGCTCTGTGGTCTCACCTGGCTTTGCAGCTGGGGTAGTCACCGGACATACGAGGAGTGCAGGACCGAACATATACTCATCCTTCAAGTCAAGCACCTGAGAATCCTTGGCAAAGTCGAAGGCCAGAAGGCGAGCCATCGTATAACCCTGCTGGGTAGTCATCGCTGCCATGCTATAAATATATGGTATAAGGCTGTAGCGAAGACGGATCATATCAAGTATGGCGTCATAGAATGGCGTACCTGACTCGCCGAAGCGCCAGATCTCGCGTGGCGTATCGGTGCCGTGGCTACGGAGCATTGGCAGGAAGGTTCCCCACTGGAACATACGGGTATAGTACTCACGATAAGCTGGATCATTGCAACCTTCTGGGAATTCGCCCACAGCGAACCATCTATGCCAACGGTCAGGAGCTGTGAAGAACGAACCTACATCGACACTCCAGTATGGGCAACCGGTGGCCATGAAATTGAGACCAGCGGGAATCTGCTTGCGGAAGGATTCCCAAGAGGCGTAGGTATCTCCATTCCAGGTGATGGTACTGTAGCGCTGCTGGCCTGCGTAAGAAGATCGAGTGAGATTTACTACGCGCTTTTCGTTAGTGAGGAGTTTATTTGCTGCGCGCTGATGCTCATAAATACCTCTTGCGTGATAAAGGCTATAAAGAGAACTGCGCTCGGCACCCAAGGCCTCGGTGAGGATGTCCTTGGTACTCTCCCATCGCTGCTTGTGACTATCATGATTGTAGCCCTCTGGCATAGGCTTCCAGTCGCCATCGAGAGGTTCTGAGCAGTCGGTCCACCAGGCGTCAAAGCCCTTTGAGAAGAACTCTGTGTTGGCTGTTTCCCAATAGGTATCACGCGCCTCCTTCGAGAAAGCGTCATAGACAGAGTGAGGGAGCATAAAGCCCTTGGCATTGTAGTCGTCGAACTGCGGACAACCCTGAGGGTTTGGCCAGATAGAGACCATCAGACGGGCATTCATCTGGTGCACAGAGTCGGCCATCGCCTTCGGATCTGGATAGAACTTCGGATCCATGTGCATGTAACCCCAACCCTGTGGCCAGTAGTTCCAGTCCTGCACAATCATGTCGATAGGGACCTGGCGGCGACGGTATTCTGCTAAGGTCTCAATGACCTCATGCTGTGAGCAATAGCGCTCCTTCGACTGGGTATAGCCGAAGAGATAGCGTGGCATCATAGGAGCCTCGCCCGTGAGCAGACGATACTGTGCTACTACCGCATCAAGGCTCTCTCCCTTCATAAAATAGTAGTCAATCTCCTTGGCCGCATCAAGCTCCACATAACCAGGATTGCCGAGGATCGGATTGTAGTCCTCGTCATTGAAAATCATGGCACAACCAGCATCGAACAAGAGGCCGTAGCCGTTGGTCGAATTGAGAACTGGCACCATTGCCTTCAGGTTATGCTGAGTGAGCCACTGGGTGTGGCCGCGCAGATTCATAAAGTCCTCGACGTGACAACCCAAGCCATATAAAGCCTCACCGTCTTGCCAGTTGAAATAGGTACGGTAACGCCAAGTATAGTCAATGGTATCACGTCGGAGAATATCCATCTCAACCTTCTGTCCGTCGGCGGTCTGCACGGTGCGCTGAGTAGACTCATCGTAGGTGATCTTCTCAGTGTAAGCCTTGCCAGAGATGCGAGGCTGCTGTGCATTCTCGGCCAACAGGACTTTTCCTGTCGCACGATCAATAAACTTCACAGCCTTCGTCTGCTTGTCAATCTCGACGATGAGGACGGGCGACTGAATGACGGTCTTATCTTCCTGCTCAATGGTCTCGACCGCCAGTTTGCGTAGAGGTTGCTCTACCAGCACGCCCGTGTTGTTGGCCTCAGGTCGGAACGCCTCTTCGGCCGTGTAACGGACACGGACGATGTCGGAGGTTACGAAATTCACCTTCAGCTGCTCGGACATGACTGGCAGCGAGACCATCGATAACAATGCCAGAAAATATCGCATGTTTTCTGTTTTTACTCCATCAAAGAAATCAAAGGAAATCATTTCTGAAACAAAGCTTTTGATTTTCTATGATTTTTTTGATGGAGAATAAGATTTATAGAATATACTTACTTCTTTGCCTTGAAAAGGTGAGGCAGGAACTCATGCAGACAGCGGCGCCAAGTCAGCCACTCGTGAGCCGTACCCTGACTCTCAAAGAGATGAGCATCGACACCCATTCCCCGGAGCTCCTTGACCATAGCTTGAGTACCGAAGTTCTCCTCCGTGCCACAACCCATGAAGAGGTAATGTACCTGCCTGTTGAAGTCAGGGCGGTTGAAAACTCCATCAGCAATGGTCTTAACATCCATGCCGAAGAGTGCACCAGAGAAAGTGCCGATGTAAGAGAACTTATCGAGGTTTGGCAAAGCCGACTCCCAGGTCTGACGGCCACCCCAAGAAAGGCCGGCCATTGCTCGGAACTCACGGTCAGACTTGGTGCGGAAAGTCTTGTCGATCATTGGGATCAAATCTGCGATAAGAGCCTCATTGAATGACTTGCCGTAAGACTCGAAGGTCGTACCATTCCAACCGAATGGAGCCTGAGTATCGCCACTCTCCATAACTACAATCATTGGTTCACATTCGCCTGCTGCAATCATATTATCGAGGATCAAGCCAGCACGACCCTGGAGAGGATGGCTCCATCCTGTCTCGTCCTCACCCATGCCATGCTGGAGGTAAAGGACAGGATACTTCTTCTTACCCTGCTCATACTCTGCTGGAGTATAAACCAAAGCGTGACGCCATTCCTTCTGGCTCTCAGACCAGTAGTTGACGTTGCGAACCTGACCATGAGGAACCTGTGCGAGGCGATAGTAATCACCTTCTGGACCTTCCGGGACCTCGATAGCACCCGCATAACGATTGCAACCGAAGAAGGTAGAGGTCTGAGGATCGATGACCGAAATACCATCAGCGATGAGGAAGTAGTAGTGGAAGCCAACGACCAATGGATCGGTGACACAAGTCCAGTAACCCTCAGCATCCTTCTGCATCTGATACTTCTTATCGCAGATATCTACGATGAGCTGCTTGGTCTGTGGTGAGCGATAGCGGAAATAGACGCGACCCTCCTTGTCGATACGAGGCCAGTCAGCACCATCAATGTTAGTCTCTGCACGCTGTGTCTTAGCCAGGATCTGCTCAGTAGTAGCAGGCTTGTCTGCAGCGGTGTAGAACTGCCACCAGTCAAAGTTGAAAAGTGGGTTGACACGTTCCTGAATACCGGTCTTGCGGAACTCAGCGCTATTAACAAAGGTAAAATAGACATCATGAACGCCAGCCACCGGCTTGACATTCTCGGTGCGGAGCGTAATCCAGTTCTCCTCGCCACCGGTAACTGGCACCTCGATTTCTGCGATAATCTGACCCTCACGGCCATCAACACGAACCTGCAATGTACCACCGAATCTTGCGCTGGCAACCGAAGCCTCGAACATGACAGGTGCAGACTTTCCGAAATCAACCGAACGGAGCAGCATTGCATCTCCATCGTTGATATCAGTGAGATATACACCCTTGGTGTTGAGTTTCGTACCACGCATAGGACCCATTGGCTGGCCAGGGCCGAAGCCTGGCGCAGGTGTCCACTTTGCCTCTGCGGTGCTTACGCCGCCGTGATAGACAGACTTCAAGCCCCAAGAGTTTGCCATGGTGGTAGCCGTGTTGCGACGATATGGATTGAAATTAGCTAGTGGCTGGATAGGATCACAGTCGAGCCAGTATGGCAACTCCTGAATCGTGCCATCAGCATTGTATGTCATCTCAGCAGCAGAGACAGAACGACGCTCACTATGCTCTGGAGTGATGCGACGAAGGATATCATAGTTCAAGCCGAAAACATAGCTGTGACCCTTATATTCGATGATGCCAGGGTGGTTGCCACGAGTACGCTCAGTTGGAGCCATGATATAGTTGGCCCACTTCCAAGGACCAGTTGGGCTGTCGCTCATCGCATAGCCGATAGCCTCAGGACAGCAGGTCGAAGCGAACGAGAGGTAGTACTTCTTCTCGCCATTCTCATTCGTGCGACCCCAGAACCAAGGACCCTCCTGATAGTTCTGGAATGCCCAGTTCTTCTTTTTCTTTGGATCAACCTTGAGGTCGATACGCGCTCCTGGTTCATTGACAGGACGCATCACACCGTCACGAGGATCAACAACGAGAATGTCGCCCGAAGTTGAGATCATGTCCTCGTTGAGCTTGATGCAGTAAGTATGTGGATTGCCCCAGTACATGTAAGCCTGACCATCCTCATCGATCCATACAGCAGGGTCGATGTCGTCCCAGTGCTCGGTCTGCCATACGATAGGCTTGCCGATAGGATCCTTGAACGAACCATAAGGCGAGTCGGCTACCAAGACACCAATGCCATGTCCGTGCAGCGGGCAATACATATAGAACTTGCCATTGCGTGGCACGACGTGCAGCGCCCAGGCGCCATTGTCTCGAGTACGCCATGAGAAATCCTGCAAAGAAGCCACAGCACCATACTCCTTCCAGTTGACCATGTCGGTCGAGGTGTAGAGCAACCAGTCATGCATCTTGAAGGCGTAGCCACGAGCGTCGTCTTCATCATGGGTAGTGTAAAGGTAAACCGTGTCGTTCCATACCATAGGGGCAGGATCGGCTGAGAACTTGGTCTGGACGATAGGATCTTGCGCCATCATCTCAGTAGCTGCCAGCAACAAGGCTGGTGCTAAGAATAGTTTCTTATTCATAAATATAGGTAATGTTGATTATTTCTTTGCAACAATAACAAATCCTCCGCGAGGCATCGTGGTGAATTTATTTTCATAATGTGTCACCGTTTCTCCCTCTTCTTTGGTGACCTTGCCTTTCTGAATCATCCAATACTTGGCAATTTCTTCCGGATCGGTCAGCGTCGTTGGCATCTGTGCAGGTACATCCCAAAACTTAGTCACCTGCATACCGGCAAAGTCGGTCATATCGACTGAGAGTTCAAGCTGTTCATCAGTGCCATTGATACCTGCAATATACCAGGTTTCGCCACTGCGGCGAGCCATGACAACATGATGACCAGGATCGCCACTCAGGAGGCGCGTCTCGTCCCAGACAGAAGGTAGGTTCGAAAGGAAATCCTGAACCTCTTGTGGCTGGTTAAGATAAGACGACGGGCGATCGGCCAAATGCTGTAGACCTGACTCAAACAACACGGTCAATGCCAGTTCATGTGCATTCGTCGTGATGTGAGGGTGCTGCGAATCGGTGAACGTACAAGGCGTATAATCCATTGAGCCAATCACGTTACGAGTGAAAGGCAACGTAGCATTATGAGCCGCTGCACGATCAGTGAGTATTGGCAGGTTGTTATACCACTCCGCACCATAGACAGCCTCAGTGCTGACGAGGTTAGGATAAGTACGGAACCAACCACGAGGGATAGTAGCGCCGTGGAAGTTGACCAGCAAGTGATGACGAGCAGCACTCTCCAAAAGGTCGATGCAGTAGTTCATCGTCGCCTCACGATCCCCCTGGAAGAAGTCAATCTTCACACCGGCAATGCCATGATCCTCGCACCACTGGAACTCAGCCTCACGCTTCTCAGGGTCATTGAGACGATACTTCGGTCCTGGCGCCCAGTCAATCCATGCGGTGGTAGAGTTATACCAGATGAGAGGCTTGACGCCTTTCTCCTTGGCATAATTGAGTGCATCCTCGATGGTGCCGCCATTACCCATCTCGTCCCACTCTGCATCGATGAGCATGTAGGGGAGGTTGAGTTGTGCAGCCATATCGATGTAGTCGCACACGATCTTATAATCATTCGAGCCGTGGTTGTACGCCCAGTAAATCCAAGAAACAACGCCAGGCTTAATCCAGGAAGTATCTTCATAAACACATGGCTGAGCAAGGTCGGTGATCAATGTAGACTCACCCACATCTGCAAGACTTCCTACGATGAGTACGCGCCAAGGAGTGGTCCAACCTGTCTGCACCTGACTCTCCATAACATCTGGCTGAATGCGATAACCTTCTCCATCCACAGTAGTCGTATAGAAGCTCGATGCGCTATGACCTTTTTCTACATTCGACTCTGAAAGAAGAACATAAAGAGGCTCTGTTTCTCCTGCATGGCAAGGATTGAAGAGCGCAGGATACCCCCAATGATCACCCTCCTTCTCCTCAGGATTTTTCGGGAAGAAAGCCTCGTATGGCTCTGTCCACGGCTGCAACCAGCGCTGATATCCATTGTCAAAGTGGAACTGCAATGTAGTATTCTCTCCGAGTAAAGGCTGTGGCGTCTCATATCCCTCGCAAAGCACATAGCGGAAAGCCACGCCATCAGTATAGGTGCGCACCTCAAGGCGCTGCTTGTGCCCCTGGTCATCCTCGAGCATATAATCTACCTGCTGTCCCTCATTCTCGCAATGGAGCTTCTTGCCGATGAGCATGTCATACGACTCATGGAGCTGCACAGGCTTGCTTGTCGAGGCCACTGTCCAGACGCTGGCACTATCCAATGGCGTGACTAGTCCCAGTCGAGTAACCTCTGCAAACGATTTGCTCTGCTGATCTGATACATAACTCAAGATCAGTGTACTATGACCATCTGCTGCCGAATTATTGACCGCAACCTGCACAGGTGGAATATAATCCAGCTTCTCTGTGCAGGCAGAGAACAATATCGATCCTAATGCTAATGAATAAAAGAAGTTCTTCATACACATTATTTATAATATATAGGCTTTTCTCGCAGATTACATCTTTATGCGAAGCTGCTTGCCTTCGTATTGCACAGATTTCTGTGTACCATCAGGCAACTGCACATTGAACGTACGACTTTCAATCATTCCTTCGTATGCTCCCTGGCGCTTACCAATGGTGAGAGTACGAGACTTGTCATTCCAACAGAGAGGGATCTCAGTAAACTTGCCTTCCTCATAGTTATAGTTATCGAACTCATCCTCATACAAGACAAAAGAAGCGTCAGCACCAGGATAAACGCGGAGCGTCAGGCAATCCCAAGCCTTCTCGGTGGTGTATTGTACTTCAGGACCCATTGGCACGATGCTACCAGCACGTACCATCAATGGAATTTCATCGAAACGAGTCGGATAAGAGATCTGCTGTCCGCCCTCATACTTTTTGCCAGAATACCAATCATACCAACCAGCATCGGCAGGAAGATAGATATTCATCTCACGAGCCTCGGTAAAGTTGACCAGTTGCTTTCGCTCTGTTGCCTGATTGTTGGTATGATTCCATCCTTCCATAGCACCGATATGTCCTTCGATCTCTGGAGTATATTGTGCATGAAGCACAGGCGCTACAAGGAAAGCATCGCCAAACATATACTCGCTGTTGAGATCCCATACCTGCTTATCCTTCGAGAAGTCCATCGCCAAAGCACGCATGAACGAACCTTGCTTGTGTGTCACTTGCCAAGAGGTACTATATATATAAGGTATAAGAGAATATCGCTGACGGATGCTCTTGGCAATGGCTTCATACACCACAGAACCAGGCTCTCCGAACTGCCAGATCTCGCGAGGAGCATCAGCGCCATGGCTTCGCATCATCGGACAGAATACTCCGAACTGCAACCAACGGACGTAAAGTTCCTGATAAAGCGGATTCTGTGCAGCTTTAAAGCCCGGGCCATTATATTTGGCACAGAAGAAACCGCCGAGGTCGGTATTCCAATGAGGCATACCGGTAAGATTGAAATTCAGACCTGCTGGAATCTGTGCACGGAAAGACTCCCAGGAAGAACCGACGTCGCCTGTCCAGACATTCGAACCATAGCGCTGCTGGCCAATGAAGCCCGAGCGTGTGAGGATGAAGATTCGCTTGTTGGCATTAGCAACATCGTTCTTGCCAAGCTCTTCGTTAGCAGCAATCTTTGCTTTCAGATTCTTGATCTCAGCACGATGACGGTCATAGACACCACCTACGCTCAGCAATGGAAAGGCATTGCGCACACGGCGCCACGATCCGATGCCGGTCTGCAGGTTAAGGTCTGAGTCTGGCCAATATAGATGATCAGGTTCGGTAGAGTCCATCCACCATCCGTCCATACCCAGACGGAAGATTCCCTGATTGAGATATTTCCAATAGACATCTCGAGCCACGCTCGAGTAAGGATTATAGACCATTACGCCCGAAGGATAATCCTCTTCCTTCGGTGGCCAGAGGGTACTGCCTGACTGAGGCCAGGTCTTGATCCCCCAAAGGAGATTATCTCCCTTGGCCTTGAGTTCACGATAAGGTTTAGTCTGTGGGCCGAAAGAGGCCCAGATAGAAATGACTTCATGCGCATTCATCGCATGTACCTCATCTACCATGCGCTGTGGATCAGGGAACTCGTCATTGAGGAACTCCATGGCATTCCAAAGATAATTCGATCCCCAGTACTGCCAGTCCTGAATGACACCATCGAGAGGTATTCCCAGTTCACGGTGACGGCGTACGACGCCTACCGTCTCATCCTGGCTCTTATAGCGTTCCTTGCTCTGGAAGAAACCGTATGTCCAGAGAGGGAACATGGGTACTTCGCCTGTAAGTTTGCGCAAACCGGCCACGGTGCCGTCCATCGAGCCGCCCCAGATGAAGTAATAGTCCATGCAGTCTCCTACCTCACTGGCAAAGGTAGTACCCTGCTCATTGTCTCTAAAAATGGTAGGAGAATAGTTGTCCCAGAACAATCCGTAGCCACGTACCGACTGGATCACAGGCGAAAAGTCCTCGGTATTGTTCTGAATCATCTTCTTCTCAATGCCACGCTGCGACATCTTACCGCTCTGCGTCTGGCCCAAGCCATAGATAGCCTCATCAGCTCGCAACTTGAACGACTGTGTCACAGCATAGCTAAGACGACCTGCATCATCGATCTGGCGGAAAGCCTCCGTCATTGGCAACTCACTCAGGAGCAACGTATCGCGCTTGTCGTAGAAGCTGATAGCTCCTGTTGCCTCATCAATACGAACCGTCAGTTCACTACTCTTCAGCATCAGGTTCTTCTGCGAAACCTTAACTTTCTCAGGGTTTGCGATGACCGCGAAGCTGGGTAATTCCTCAACGGTCGAGTTCATCGGTTTCTTATGAACACGTACGATATTCGGAGCGTAGTAAGTGATCTGTACCTCATTTCCTTTTATATAAGCAGTTAAGCCCTGGGGCATGACCTGATAGTCATGCGCCAAGGCTGATAATGTTGCAAAAAGAAATGATGTGATTAATGCAAGTCTTTTCATGTAGTTCGATTCTTCTTTTTAACGCTGCTTGAAGTTCCACTTAGCGTTGTCAGAGTTGAAGTCCCAGTTGGTAAGGGTTGGTGTGCTATCACCGATAGAGTAAAGCACATACTTGGTATTGAGACCCTCCTGGCCAGGAATCTGCTTTGGCATAATGCGATAGGTACCATCGGTACACTGCTCGATACGCCAGAGCTGCTCGTTGGCACCAGTATACTCAGGAACGCTGATCACGTCACCCTCAGCAGTAGCAGCAAGTGCACGGTTGGTTCCCTCGATGCAGATCTTGAAGTAAGGTGCGCTCAGGTAGCCACCAGCCTCAGGAACAGCGGTGATGGTCCAGCGCTGGTGAGGACGGAACATATAGTCACCGATACGGATGTCGGTGTTACCTGCTGGCCAAGTACCCTTCACCTCGTCAAGGGTCTGAACAGGCAATGACTTGATCGGCTCATTAGGGTCGATCTGCCAATGACGAGCACGCTCCTGCTGCTGACGCTGGAAATCTACAGCCAACTCAAGGGCGTAGCCACGACGCTCCGACTCAATCATATATGTACCCTCCTTGAACTGCTCGCCAGCCACTGGCCAACCGTTCTTCCAGAGCAATGGGTGAATAGCTAAAGTGCTACGTCCACTCATATCATAGTCAGCCTCCCAGTGGAAAGAGGTAATCTCCACGCCCTCGTCCACGACAGTACGGCCAAAGTGACCAGCACCCGTCTTGCGATTACCTGCATAAACTACCATTTTACCACCACCAGCGAGCATGTCGCGACCTACATTATCAATATAAGGACCAGTGACATTCTTCGAACGACCGACGACGATGTTGTAAGTTGAGTTCACTCCGTCGCAGCAAGTGCCATGGGTGCCAAGGAGGTAATACCAGCCATCACGATAGAGGAGGTCGGTTGCCTCACAGTCGATAGCGATATCCTTAGCGACATTGCCCTCGACACGCTTACCGGTCTTAGGATCAATCTCAATGATACGGATGTTGCCGAAATAAGTACCGTAGGAAACCCACATACGACCAGTAGTAGGGTCAAGCAGGATACCTGGGTCGATGGCATCGTTGTCCTCAAAACCATCCGATGCAGCTACCTGCACAGCTTCAGTATACTTGAAGTCAGGATGATTAGGATCGAGATTCTTGTTCCACATAGTCAGGATGGTTCCATTGTGACGGCCACCGAGGCCACCGCCGGTTGCACCATAGACGATGAGGTAGTTGTTAGGACCCATCTTGATAGCATCAGGAGCAGCACCACCACCTGGGCGAGCCTCACGTGGCAGCGAAGTCCAAGTCCAACCGTCAGCTGTAACGAGGCCGCCACCGCCAGTGCCGTAAGTATACCACTTGCCATCGCACTCTACGAGAGTTGATGGGTCATGAATATAAGGAGTACCGATCTGAGCGTCGGCGGTATAGTATGCGAGAGTAGCGAGTGCCAATGTGGCAAAAACGTTCATCTTTTTCATTGCTTACTTTCTTTTTTGCAGCGTACTCTTTATGAGTGCACATTAACAATCTTATTTCTTCTTCACAGAGGTAGAGACGACACTATAACCCTTTACTGGATTACCCTTCTCGTCGATGATACGCACACAGAAGTCGCTCATACCCGGACCGTTGATCACAGCACCACGGAGCACGTTAAGACCCTTCTTAAGTGTGAGGCGCTTCGACACACAGTCATCCTGCACCATACGACGGTCACCGCTGAGGATGAGAGCCTCCTCGCCATTGAGCCACCACATTGAGCCAGAGTTTGAGCCGATGGCCAGACGTACGTCCTGCATCTCCTCTGGGCAGTCAATCACGGTAACAGCAAAGAAAATCACGCCATAGACCTGCTTGTCGAGGCCTGAAGCGAAACGGAAGAGCTTCACATTCTGGCGCTTGCTCTCCAACTCGTGCCACATCAGCTTCTCCTTCACCGTCTTCACGGTTGGTGGCTGTGGGTTACGATAGTCGAAGTTGGCAGGCATTTCCTCCACCTTGAAGGTAGCCGTTACCTTCTGGCCATTCTTTGGCATGATGGTAGCCTGATCCTTGAAATACTCCTGGGTCAGATGCTCACGCAGATAGCTATCTACGAAAGGAGTGTTCGAGCGGTTAGGCTTGCCCACGGGTTCGAGCAACATCCAGCGACGGATGAAGCCCTGGTCATCAGGAGTTGACACCTGAGTGGCTGCCACTTCATCAAAATAATCGGTCAACACTGGACCTTCGTGTTGAGCCATAGCCGACAGACCCATCATCAGGGCGGCGACTACGCTAAAAAATCTTTTGTTCTTCATAATTTAATAGGTAATGTTTTGTTGTAGTCCAAAAAAGTGAGTTGCTATTTTACCACCACACCGCCATCAGTAGGGATGACGACATCAAGTCCCTTCTTCAGCAGACTCTTAGTCACCTTGAGGGGCTTCATCTCATTTCCGACATAAAGACTTACCTCCTGGCCCTCAGCAAAGAGGCTAAGATCCAACTTCACCTTCATCGGCTCACGATTCGCATTGATACCTGCGAGGTACCACTTGCCCTCGGTGTCCTGACGAGCCATGATGAGATATTTACCAGGATAGCCATCGACATACTTCATATCCTGCCAGAGTGTTGGCACGGTCTTCATGAAGTCAACGGCCCAAGCTGGAGCGTCGGTGAGGTTATTTGGAGTGAGTGCAAAATTCTGTACTGGTGTCTGGAAGAGCACAGCGGTAGCCAGAGCATAGACGTCCGAAGTCTTGCGGGTTGTGCCATGCTGATTGTCCTTCGAGTAGTGCTTATTGAGAGTTGAACCACCGAAGTCCATGTTACCGATAGCATTGCGGAGGATTGGCAGGATGGTGCCAGCCACAGCCTCCATATCGTTATCATACTGGCCAAAGGCGAGGTTCTCACTCACACGTGCAGCCTCACAAGCCACGAAGTTAGGGAACATACGCTCCCAGCCACGTGGGATGGTGCAACCGTGGAAGATGAGCATCAAACCAAACTCGTTAGCATCGACGAGCATATCCTCATACATCTGCATCGTCTGCTGCTTGTCCGAACCGATGAAGTCGATCTTGAGGCCCTTGATGCCCGCCTTCTGTAGCCAGGCCATCTCGCGACGACGGTCAAGCATGCGATGCATCTTGCCACGAGGTCCCTGAGGCGCATCGTTCCAGTATCCATTAGAGTTATACCACAGGAAGAGGCCTATTCCCTTCGTCGCCGCATACTTTGAGAGCTGCTCCATCTTCTCATAGCCGATGTTAGCATCCCACCAAGCATCAATCAGGACATACTGCCAGCCGAGGTCGGCAGCGAGATCGATATATTCCTTCTGCTCGTCGAAGTTACAGCTGGCATCCATGCGGATCACCCAGCTCCAGGTACTCTTGCCATACTTATATTCCTGCGAGGCTTCATACATTGGCTTCACAAGGTCCCACATGATGGTGGTCTCTGCTATCGGAGCCATGGTCTTGCCCACAGTGATGGTACGCCAAGGAGTATAGCCTGGCAGCATGATACCTGGCTCAACGTTGCCAATGCCACCGAACTCAGTCATCTCTGGATAAGTCACCTTATACACATTGTCCTTGCATTCCAGACGAGAGCCGCAATAGTTACCTGCCACATCGGTCTCACAGAGCATCACCCAGATATTCTCAGCTTCTGCTATCTGAGACTTCGGACCCTTTGTCTTAACTGTCGAGCCTTTCACCTTGAAGAGTGCAGGGAATGTGAATCCACGGCCGTGACCGTTCTTTCCCATCTCTCCATCGTACTCATAATAGGTCTCATAGCTTGGCGCGGTACGAGCAAAACCTGTCTGAGGAGTCATTTGAGGACAAAGGAAAGTCGTTGTTCTGGTTGGCATCACAAAGTCGGTCATCTCATCGGTTACCAGACAAGCCACACGCTCATCCTGGCGAGGCTGTTTCTGACGATATACCATATAACGGAATGCTACGTTCTGGTTATCTACATGGAACTGGATGTCAACAGCAGGCTTACCATCTGACTCGAAGGTAAATGTCTGCTCATTGGCAGTATAAGAGATGTTACGCTTCTTGAGAGTGGCAATATCATAAGTATCGCTCACCTGCTTAACCTCACCTGCCTTGGCCAGCGAGAGACCCTGGGTAAAGTCTGCAATAGAGGTATTCAGGCCAAGATGAGAGTTCATAATCACAGTATCGTTGCCGAAAGTGACACAATACTGAGGACGACCGCCCTCGGCCATCGAAAGATGAACTTTCAGATTCCCGTCAGGACTGCTTACGATTTCATTTGCCGCCATCATATCAGAGGCAGATAGCATAGCTACAGCCGCAATAAAAGATACAGATTGGTATAGTTTCATGTGGTAATGTTTGTATTAGAAGTTCGTTCTTATTATCGGGGCAAAGATACAAAAAAATGCCATAAACACCAAACATTCACTCCTTATTTTGTAGTTATTGTAGAAAAAACACACTGAAACCATATTTTTATAAAAGAAATCTTTCTTTTTGCTCAATTATTTCCAGATAATTATTATCTTTGTACCCTAAAAAACAAACATTTGGCAAATCGTCTATGCTTGTCTATGAACAGAATCACAAAACTAATTATCATTGTCAGCATGACACTCAGCACCATTGCATCATGCACCTCCCCTGCTCCCAAAGAGCAAAATCTGAAAGTGCAGGAAGAACCGATCATAGATCCTGTATCAGTACCTATCCGAGAATATTATCCAGGAGATGAGGTTCCGGACGATTATCTGGAGCAATATGGCTGCGAGCAGTTCTTCCAGAACATCGCCATCCCCGATACGATCTTTGCATTGATGCAAGGCAAAACTTACAAGGCCAACTGCACCATTCCGCGCGATGAACTACGCTACCTGCTCTGCCTGCACCGCGACAAAGACAGCCGTGCATGGGTCGGCGAGATGATTGTAAATACCAGTATTGCCGATGATGTCCTCGACATCTTCCGCCAGCTCTTTGATGCAGCTTATCCGATTGAGCGGATGCGTCTACCGGATTATTGGGATGCAGATGATGAGCGACAGATGACTGACGACAATTCTTCCGGATTCAATTTCCGCTTTGTCTCTCACACCCATATTGTTTCAAAACATGGGCAAGGTACGGCCATAGACATCAATTCTCTCTACAATCCTTATCACAAAATCCTTGCAGATGGCACAGAAGTGATTGAGCCAGCCATCGGGAAACCGTACTTGGATCGCAGCAAAGACTTCGACTATAAAATCAAGAAAGGAGATCTATGCTATAGACTCTTCACTTCGAAAGGATTTTCATGGGGAGGTGACTGGTCGAACAGAAAAGACTATCAGCACTTTGAGCTTTGATACACAAAGTACTGACAACAAATATCAAAAAACAAATATCACCAATCTGCGTCGATATGATACGCCAGATTGGTGATATTTGTTATTTGATTCTATGTACAGATGTACACTGACTTAAAGCAGTTTAACATCGATGCACTTCAAATCCTTATCAGCTGAGCTGGTACCATAGAAGACCTCATACTGGCCAGGGATTGGACGCATGGTGTTAGTAGAAGCATCAAAGCTTTCGAAGCTGTCAATGTCGAGGAGGAACTCAACCTGCTTGGTCTCGCCTGGCTTGAGCGTGACGCGCTGATACTCACGCAGTGACTTGCGAGGACCCTGAGCATCGTCGGTGCGACGGATATAGATCTGCACGACCTCGGTGCCTGCACGCTTACCAATATTAGAGACTGGTACAGTAAGGGTGATGCAAGGACGCTTCTTGCCGTCAGGATGGATGTCGAGGGTCATGAGCTGCGACTCGAGTTCGTTGCGGTCAAGCTGTGCCTGACCTACATTGAACTGGGTGTAGCTCAAGCCATAACCGAACTGGAAGAGAGGCTCCTCGGTCATGTAGCGATAGGTGCGGCCCTTCATCGAATAATCCTGGAAGTCAGGGAGCTGAGCGACGCTCTTGTAGAAGGTGATAGGGAGCTTGCCCGATGGATTGTAGTCGCCATAGAGCACATCTGCGATGGCCTGACCGCCACGCTCGCCAGCATACCAAGCCTGGAGGATTGCGTCGCACGACTCCAACTCAGGAACCATGGCCATGGCCGAGCCAGAGAAGTTGACGAATACAACCTTCTTGCCTGCCTCATGGAGCTTCTGGAGGAACTTACGCTGCACGGTAGGGAGCTCAATGTCGGTACGGTCGCCACCCTTGAAGCCAGGGAGGTTGATAGGCATCTCCTCACCCTCGAGGCGAGCCGAGATACCACCTGCGAAGACGACGGTCTCTACGCCCTTGAGTTGAGCGATGAGCGCATCATAGTTGACGTCATTCTCACGACCGATATTGACCTTAAGATCTGCATTGTAAGTCAGGATCTGTGCATAGCGGATCTGGATCTTGTACTCCTCGCCTGCCTTGGCCTCGAAGACGGTGCGGGTGTCAGTGTCGCGCCAGGTGAACTCACGGGCGGTAGACTTGCCATTGACGAAGACCTCGAAGTAAGAACAGCCCTCCACGTCGAGCAATACAGTACCGCTCTGCTTCGGGCGGAATACGGTCTCGTAAAGTCCAGAGAACTTCTTCAGGTTGATGCCAGGAGCGAAAGCGTAATTGCCGAAAGTGGTGACGTTGATCGGACGGTCATGATGACGCTTCGAAACAGGTGCTGGGAGGTTGTTGATGTCAGCAGCCTTGGCAGGATCGTACTGCTCGGTGCCACGGGTCCAGATATCCTCGTTCCAGAAGATGCCACGGAAACCGGTCTTACCGTCGATAGAGCACTGATCATAGTATGATTCGAGCACCTTGTCATGTACGAGCTCACAACCCTTGAAAGTGACGACGCGGCCCTTATCGACCTTCTGCTGGATGCCTTCGAGGAGCGAGACGGTCTGGTTAGGCGTGCCGTTGTAGTTGCCCCACATCAGTACCTCGTCCGCAGCGTTTGGACCAATGACGGCGACCTTACCCTTCTGGAGAGGGAGGACGTTGCCACGGTTCTGCAGGAGGACGAGCGACTGGCGAGCCATCTCGAGCGAAGTGAGCTGGTGCTCCTTGCTGTTGAGCAGCTCAGGACCGAGTTTTGACCAGCTGACGAGGCTTGGATCATCCATCTCTCCGAGCTCAAAGCGGCCTTCGAGGAGGCGGATAATCTTCTCATCGACAGACGATTCCTCAACCAAGCCGAGGCGAACAGCCTCTGGCAGACGAGCGTAGCCGTAGTCATAGCCACACTCTACGTCAGTACCGGCCAGGACGCCCTTGGCAGCCGCGTGCTGAGGAGTAGAAGAGGTCTTGTGGGTGGTCCAAAAGTCAGTGACAGCACCGCAATCCGA
The DNA here is from genome assembly GCA_045600445.1 of Bacteroidales bacterium. Classification (GTDB taxonomy): domain Bacteria; phylum Bacteroidota; class Bacteroidia; order Bacteroidales; family UBA3663; genus Liminaster. Next base: position 20,308 of record JAZRXZ010000182.1, read on the forward strand.
GACGACCATGTACTTAAAGCCCCACTGCTCGCGCAGGATCTTCTGGAGAAGTCGAGTGTTCGAGCAGCATGGCTCATCGTCCCAGCGCTGGTAAGCGCACATCACCTCACGGACATCGCCCTTCTGCACACAGGCCTTGAAGGCTGGCATATAGGTCTCCCAGAGGTCACGAGGCGACACATTATTTATATTATCGACGTGACGCCCCCATTCAGGACCGCTGTGAATAGCATAATGCTTGGCGCAGGCATAGAGCTTGCGATACTTGGTGTCAGATGGACCCTGGAGGCCCTTGACAACCTGCACACCGAGGCGTGAGGTGAGGTATGGATCCTCTCCGTATGTCTCCTGACCACGGCCCCAGCGTGGATCGCGAAAAATGTTGACGTTAGGTGTCCAGACAGAAAGCGAGTGGAAACGAGTGTCCTCGTTGCCGTCAGCAATCCACTTGTTATAAGCAGCACGTCCTTCATCACTGGTCTGCGAGAATACCTCATAAACCAGATCGTCATTAAACGAAGCCGCCATGCCGATAGGCTCTGGATAGACGGTGACATTGCCCATGTTAGCCATGCCGTGCAGGGCCTCGCTCCACCAGTTGAACTTCTTGATACCCAGGCGTGGAACAGCCTCGGAGATATCGAGCATGATGACAGACTTCTCCTCAATAGTCAAACGGCCACAAAGATCAATGGCACGCTCACGTGGAGAAAGATCAGGGTTCTGATAAGGGAGAAGCTCCTGAGCAGTTACGAAAGACATTGCACTCCATGTCAGGAGTGCAATGCCAATAAATGTTTTCTTCATTTTTATGATTTAGAAATTACTTAAAGAGCATTGGAGCGAACTCACGGAGTGCACGGCGCCAGGTCAGGAACTCATGAGCCGTACCTGGAGAAACATGGCTGGCAGCGTTGTAGCCAGCAGCACGGAGATCTTCAGCAGCCTTGGTTACGCCTACAGGATTCTCCTTCTCGCCGGTGCTGATGAAGATCTGCTTAGGAGCTGGCTTGCCCTCGAGGTCGGCTGGAGCGTACTGGCCACCCGAGAAGAGTCCCCAGTAACCGAAGGTCTCAGGATGAGCCAGGGTAATGATGCGAGTCTCCATACCACCCATTGAGAGACCAGCCATAGCACGGTGATCACAATCAGCGATGGTGAGGAAGTGAGAGTCGATATAAGGAATCATATCCTCGATGACGAGCTTCTCAAATGGATCGCACCAGTTATCTGGGCGCTTCTGACCCCACTTGAACTCATTGGTCAAACCGTAGGTCATGACAACGATGAATGGCTCGATCTTGCCCTCAGCAATGAGGTTGTCCATGATCAGACCTGCGTGGCCCTGACGGAACCAGGTGGTCTCGTTCTCACCCCAACCATGCTGGAGGTAGAGTACTGGATAACGCTTCTGAGTTCCCTTAGCAACAGGATTGCCCTTCTTGTCTACAACCTGGCCATAACCTGCTGGAGTATAAACCCAAGCGGTGCGCATGCACTTGCCGCTCTCGCTCCAGAAGAGAGTCTGCTGTACGTTGCCGTGTGGCACGTTCTTCTCTGCATAGAACTCAGTATCCTCGTTGGTAGGAATCTCGATACCTGACTCCCAACGGCATGAGCCGAAGAAGTTGTGAGTACCAGGATCGTTGACCACGCCACCGTCGATGGTGAGGTGATAGTAGTGGAAACCAGGATCCATAGGGCCCTCGGTAACTCCATACCACATGCCATCCTCAGCATTCTTGCGAAGTACGGTACCGCCACGGCCACCAAGACCAAGGCTAACCTGTACGGTGCGAGCCTGCGGAGCGTCAACGCGGAAACGAGCATAGCCTTGTGAGTTGACCTGTGGATACTCCTGACCTGGCTGGTTGAGTTCAGATGGTTTCCAGTCGTCCTTGATCACTACATTGTCAAGAGCAGGATCGAAGTTGCAAACTACATTATAAACGCCCTTTGGCTTAAGATCCTTATCGAAGAGCAATGGATAGTTAGCAGTACCTACCCAAGAATCCTTATCAGAAAGGTTCCAGAAGGTAACACAATCGATCTTATCCTTATACTTACGGAGGGTCTTGAAGAGCTGTGCGTACTGATCAGTATGCTGGGTAACTACGAATGGTTTGATGTCCATGCCCTGACGGCTGAACTGAAGCTGGCCACCCATCTCCTGATTAGCACGGATGTCGAGCTCGGTGATGTGGATATGGTCAACGATAGAAGCGTACTTCTCGATAGCAGCAGCGACGTCATCCATCGAAGGTCCATAGATGTTATAGTGGCCTTGCATACCGATACCATCGATAGGAGCACCCTGCTCCTTAAGGCGCTTTACGAGGTTGTAGATACGATCACGCTTGCCTGGATCGCACTCGTTATAGTCGTTGTAGAAGAGCTGAGCATCTGGGTCAGCCTCACGAGCGAACTCAAATGCGTAACGGATGATAGCATCCTCCGAGCCGAGCTTCTCCTTACTATACTTATAATATACAGCCTCACGAAGATCAGATCCAGCTGGCTGACCACGACGTGCAGGACGTACGTTGTCGGCTACTGATTCGTTAACGACATCCCAGCAGTAGATAATGTCCTTATAACGCTTCATGATGGTCTGGATATGATCCTTCAGACGAGCGAGGTAGATTTCCTTCTTTACGAAGTTACCCTTCTTGTCATAAAGCATCCAATCGGTACCCTGGCTGTGCCAAAGCAGGTTATGACCACGCATCTTGATGCCATTTGCACGGCAGAAATTAGCAATCGAGTCGGCCTGACCCCATGTCCACTCACCCTCTCTCGGATGAGTTTCGATTGGCTTCATGGCATTCTCACAAGTAACACTGTTGTACTCCTTGAGTACTAACTGCTCCTGTTCTGGAGTCAGGTTGCGGACATTGAGCGCTACACCTACCTTGAAGTAGTCCTTGTAAGCGTCCTTCAATCCCATAGCCTCCTTCTGCGCACTGGCAGGGAGGGCTGTCATGGCTAGCGCAAGAGCGCACATGCCAAAGAGAGACGTTGCTTTCATGTTGTAATGATTAGGAATGTTTATGTTCTTTAATGGTTTATGTTTATCTCAGTATGGTTGGGCAAAGATAATAATTTTAAAAGGTATAAACAATAAAAATATGTGAAAGAATGCAAAAGATATAGCAAAAAAGAGTTGAATGTAACATGAGTGATGAAAATTAAGAAGAATTTCAATATATTCAGTCCTCATATCATATATTTTATGTATCTTTGTACCCAGATAAATAATTCAATGTTTTATGAATCTAAAAAAATTCACACTCATTTCTTTATCCTGTATGCTCTTAGCATCCTGTGATGAAGAGAAAAAACCTTGGGAGACACAGGATCCTTACGTAGATCCTACTCCATCGCAAAAGCCGGATCCAAAACCAGATCCGGTAGACCCGACACCAACAGTTCAAGCAAAGCTCGATCCTTTGCATGTCGATGGCCGCTGGCTTTGTAACTCTGCAGGAGAACACATTAACCTACATGGATTCTGGCAGACCTACAGTCCTTGGTTCAACGGAGATGCATGGGGCGTACACAACTGGGGAGACTATAACGTCGATGATTGCCTACGCTACAACAAGAAAGAGATTGACAACATTCTTGCTGCTGGCTGGAAAGTAGACTTTATGCGCCTGCACATGGATCCCTATTGGAGCGTCTCACGGTCTCGGCCTTGGCCAACAACTCGCGAAGAATACGAAGATTTTGACGAATCTCTTTTTAAGGAATATTTGGATAAGGTCTTTGTTCCTATGGTCGAATACTGCATATCCAAAGGGCTCTATGTCGTACTGATGCCAGGATACTCTGCTCCTGAATTCTTGGAATACGATGACCAATTTTTCAAAGTACTTGAGAAACTTTGGACAAATATCAGCAAGCATCCTAAGTTAGGCAACAATACAGATGTCATGTTCGAGATTGTCAATGAGCCGCGTTCAATTAAGGCGAATGGAGTAATTGGCAATAACGATGACGCACATAACAAAGAGCTTACCCGATATATGCAGCATTTTGTAGATTTGATTCGCAAGAATGCCAGCAATATTATCTGGGTGCCTGGTACAGGCTATCAAAGTCAGTATGCTGGCTATGCAAAACACAAGATGCAAGGCAAAGACCTTGGGTTTGCCGTACATTGCTATCCTGGCTGGTATGGCAGTGATGCAGAACAAGAGAGTGCAGAGCTAGGAGGATCAATGGGAGGCGGCTACGATGCATTCCAGGCAGGCTGGAACAATCAGATTCTTCCTGCTGCAGAAATCGCTCCAATTATGATCACTGAGATGGACTGGGCTCCTAAGATTTATAATAAGTCTTGGGGCAAAAGCTTTACAGGTGAAGCTGGTGGCAGTGGATTCGGTGCAAACTTCAAATATTTGGCTGACAAGACCGAGAATGTATCATATATTCTTTTTACAGCGCCTAATGACCTCGCTGATTATGGCACAAAAAGTGTTGCAGGTGGCACTAATTACTGGAATGACTGGAGAGGATGCCCATGGCAGATCTATCACTGGTATCAAGAGTACGCAGAAGGGCGCATCCAGCCGACGAGTGCTGAGAGTATCAAAATCGGAGGTTCTGATGGAGGTCTTAAACTGACTGCTGGTACTGAACGGAACCTCATCGTAAATGCCGTTCAGACGGGCAATGTGATTTACCCACTTTACTCTGGTGTAGAAGCTCAAACGACAGATCCTACCATTGCTCGTATTGATGGAGAGAAAATCGTTGCAGTAGCAGAAGGTGAAACGACAGTAACTGCCAAAGCTTTAGGTAAAGAAGTCTCTTGCAAAGTGATTGTCAATAGTCTCTTTCCTCTAGATGCTGCATCATTTGACGTTAATATCTGGGAGAAGGGCACCTACAATGAGGAAACAAAAACATTCACTACTGGACAATATGGTTTTGCAGGTTGGCATTATAGCGGTCTTGATATCTCTGGTCACAAATACATTGTGGTAAGACTCGGTGATGGTACAGATTTCTCATGCCAACCATCATTCAGGCTCTTTGACAAAGGCTATTGGGATGGTGCTGCCGAATACAATTTTAATAACCAGAAAGAATTACGCGTAGAAATTGCAAAGATCAAACGTGCAGATGGAGGATCATTCAATACAAAAAATGTAAACATCATCGGATTCTGGACACTTGGTTTCAAACCCATTTCTATCGATTATATCGGATTTGAAGATTAATCTTTTATATTAAATATAGGTATCGCTAGTCACGCGTCATTACCTATTATAACAAAAAGTATCCGCAGTGTTTTGCCACTGCGGATACTTTTATGTTGTGTATTGAAGTATTACTTCTTGAGACCCTCTGCCCAGCCGCCGTAAGCAGGCTTGCGAGAGTAATCCTGATACCAGAGACCTACAGGCTCGCCACCACGCCAACCGCTTGACTCTGGAGAGTCAGTGAGGCACCACTGGCAGATACCATACTGCTGCTTAGGTGGAACGATACGGAAGTACTCCGCGATAATCCACTGATAGTAGTCAGCCATAGCCTTTTCTATCTCGAAGCCATCTGGACGCTTAGCGAGCTCGGCTGAAGTGATAGCTGTACCGAACTGCTTCTCTGCTACGCCCATGTCGAGCTCTGAGATACGAACGAGCTTACCAGTCTTAGCCATATCCTCAAACATCTTTGTGATATGCTTCTTCTGATTATCCTGGCTGGTTGAATCGAGGTAGTAGCTGATATGCATCTGAGTACCGATACCATCGATCTTAGCGCCACCCTTCTCCCAGACTCCGATCCAGTAGATGAGAGATGCGAGCTTCTTGTTATCATCCCAAGTAGACTCGAGGTTGTAGTCATTAACGAAGAGCTTGAGGTCAGCTGGGTTAGCACCTTCCTGCTGAGCATAAGCATTACGAGCAATGCTATCAACGATTACGCCATAGTTCTCAGAGCCGAAGTAATCCTGCCAGTAGAAGGCGTCGCCGCCGACATCCCAAGTACCTGACTGGTAGCCATCGTAGTGCTGGAGATCATAGTGGCCATTGACGTTACCGCCACCTGAGACAGCCTCGTTGATGAGATCCCAAGACTTAACCTTGCCTTCGGTAGCTTCCATCATACCGTAGATCCACTGCTTCATAGCGTAGATTAAGGTATCACGCTTCTCCTCAGCGGTCAATGGGATGGTGCTCTTAATCTCATGCTCCTCTTCCTTCCATACGCGGATGTTATCGAAGTAGTAGGTAACCTGCTGATCACGATCCTTAGAAAGGTTGAATGCGATAGACTTGAGGCCACCCTTAGAAGCCATTGAGCCATCGACCGTCAATACCTGAGTATAGGTCTGCCACTCAGTAGAGAAGTTTGGAGAACCGATACATGCCCAGTGAGCATAGTCACCTGGCTCACCGTGAGCCTGAGTATCACCAGTAGCAGGAGCAGAAGCCTTATAATCGAACTGCACATTGACAGTTTCGCCTTCCTCAAGAGGCTGATTGAGCTTGATCCAGAACTGAGTATCCCAGTCCTCTGCAGCGCCAGCGTTGCTGGTAACCTTCACACCACGTGAACCGCCGACACCGACGCCATCAGTGATTACAGTCTCGTTGCCTCCATTATTCTCCTTGCGGACGAAATTAGCAGCATCGGTACCCTCCATATCAGAGTTATTGACATAGTCTACAACGACAACCTCTACCTTTGGAACCTCAACCATCTGGCAAGACTCCCAAGTAATATCTGCGAACTCGTAGACGATCGATGTGCCAGGATCAGACTCCTTATTCTTGTTGAGGTTGAATGCGATAGACTGCTGAGCGCCACCACCCTCAGAAGGGATGGTTCCTTCCCAGGTACCCTCCTGCCAATCGGTAGTGAAGGTTGGGTTTGGACTGAGCATCTGATAGTGTTTGTAGTCGCCAGGAGCAGCGTGTACCTGAGAGTCGGTACCGATACCCTTAGAAGCCTTGTACCACATGTGGAACTTATACTTCTCGCCAGCCTCCCACTTCTTGTTAGGAGTATATACAAAGAACTGGGTATCCCACTCCTCTGCAGGATTAGTCTTACCTACGATCTTGATGCTGTTCAATCCGTTAGGGCCACCACCGACAACGATGTCAGCAGGAGCATCTGACTTAACCTGATCACGAGCAATGAAACTCTCCATTGGCTGTCCCTCCTTCATCTCTGAGTTGGTGATCTGGTTGGTCCAGACCTCCTTGTACTCAGGAGCGTCACCACCAGTAGTCTTGGTGATGTGCTGAACGATCTTCAATGACTTGACGTCAAGAACACCGTCAAACATCTCTGGCTTGAGGATGAAGTCGTAGTTCTCTGAAGGCTCACAGGTGATGCCGTTGAACTTAACCTCTACCTCCTCGAAGTCATCGCCACCGGTGAGGTTGACATCTCCGTTGAGAAGCTGCTGGTTGCTCCAACCATTCTGAGCAGTAAGGGTAATCTTGCCCTCCTTGCTTGACTTGATGGTAAGGATAGCAGAGAAGTCACCTGGCTCCAACTTGATAGCGTTGGTGATAAAGAACTGAGACCAATCACCAGATGGAACGAAGTGGAGAGCGCCACCGATTACAGGAGGCTCACAACCCATTGCATAGAATGGGAATCCGCCATCGGTATACTTGACAGTAGTAATATCCTTATCCTCGGTAACAGTTGTAGAACCAGCTACCTCCTTGAGTTCACAGATAGTGAGTGACTTTACGTCAAGAACGCCGTCAAACATCTCTGGCTTGAGGATAAAGTCATAATTCTCTGAAGGCTCACAGGTGATGCCGTTGAAAGCAACGGCGATCTCATTCCAACCCTCCTCAAGGTTTACATCGCCATTGAGGAGCTGCTGATCGCTCCAGCCATTCTGAGCGGTAAGGGTAACCTTGCCAGCCTTATCAGACTTAATCTCAAGGATTGCAACATAGTTACCTGGCTTAAGACCAATAGCATTGGTGATGAAGAACTGTGACCACTCACCAGATGGAACGAAGTGGAGAGCACCATCAATTACTGGTGGCTCGCAACCCATTGGATAGAATGGGAAACCGCCATCGGTATAGGTGACCTTCTTAACCTCCTCCTGCTTGATCTCAGTAGGACCAGAAGGATCAACTGGCTTTGGCTTATCAGCGATGAGCTTGCTGAGCCACTTGACTGGCTGCTGTGAGTGCCATGCCAAGGTGTGACCATAGACGGTAAGTCCACCAGCCTCTGCTGCTGACACGAAGTCAGAGACAGTACCAAAATTGAACTCACCCTTATCGCTAACCACTGAAGACATCTTCATGGCGTTGCCAGCAACAACCTCGTCGAAGTTTGCACGAGCGAGGGTGTAGACATTACCCTTATTATTGAACTCAGAAGCGGTAAGCGCACCACTCACCTTGAAGTTAGGATGTGCTGTACGATCTACGTAGTTCTTGAGAGGCTCGTAGTCGTTCAAATATTCGTAATCAGCGCTGTTGCCTGGCTTGTTTACAACGTAGCCGTTGGTGTCGAAGTCATCGACACAGGAAGTGAGCATTGCTGCTCCTGCCATGGCAACCAACCATTTTGTATATTTCATAATACTATCAGATTATTTATTATTTGTACTCGACAGCGAACTCTACAACGGTGTTGTATGGATCGCCCTCAGTGGTGCGAACCTGAGCAACGAGAGTCTCGTCATAGCTCTTGCCATCAACTGTGTACTTGAGGTAGAGGGCATCACGGTCCTTGTTACCCCATGCCTTGATCTCACTCTTCTGCTTGAACTCTCCATTGCCGCTGACGCCAGCGCCAGTAACAGTACAGTTATCACCGCTGAACTGGAGGGTGACAGTCTTACCATCAACATTGGTATAGGTGCACTCGTTAAGGCCGGTGGTCTTAACTGTTACACGCTTGGTGGTCTTGTCAATCTCCTTGCCAGCCTCCTTAACGAGGTAAGTACCATGCCACTTGTTGACATAGCGTACACACCAGAGAGCATAGTCCATTGGAGCGGTATCCCACTTCTTGCTGTCAACACGAGAAGGATTAGTACCATCAACCAATGGAGTACCAGAGAGGATACGATCAGCACCCGACTGGCCGGTGATCACTACAGGAATGACGTAGGTAGTAGTGATAGATGCTGGATCAGCAAAGAAAGCATCTGTGAGCTGAACCTCGGTCTGACCCATCAGTGAGTTAGCGAAAGAATTGTCATAAGTCAATGTAGTAGAAGCAAGGCTATAGTAGCTGCTTGGCATTGGCTTGACAGGAGCGCCATTAGCGAAATAGAGATTCTCACAAAGTGACTCATCGACCTTGATCTGCACCTGGATGTTCTTGCCATTGTAGGCACCACCCATAGCGCTCACGATCTTGAACTTGTGAGCATTGTCAAGATCCGTATTGATCTCGTTGTCCTCACCCAGCTCGATGGTACGGACAGGATACTGATATGCGAAGTATACTGATGTGCCACCCTCATAGTCAGGGAAAGTCTTATCTGCGTTCTCACAGGCAGTGAAAGCAACTGCACTCAGAGCGAGAACTGGAAGAATATATTTTTTCATACTATATTAATCTATTAACAGTAGAGATTATCTCCAGCCATCATTCTGCTGAAGGTTGCTATACTTCTTGATCTCAGAATCTGGGATAGGACCATAGACCATGTGAGACTGGAACTGACGAGGATCGACATCCATGATGCTCATGTTAGCAGCATTGATACCCTTGGCAGTAGTGTTGATATCTGCATTCCAACGACGGAGGTCATAGAAGCGCTGGTTCTCGAAACAGAGCTCCAGACGGCGCTCGTTACGGATCAACTCACGCATCTTCTCTGTGCTTGAAGCACATTCCTCAAGGTAAGGATCGGTCACACCGACACAAATACCTGCGCGCTCTCTGATATCCTTGATGATCTCCTTGACGCTCTTACAATTGCCGATCTTAGTACCTGGGCCACTAACCTCGTTAGCTGCCTCAGCGTATGCAAGGAAGAGCTCAGTCCAACGGATACGAGCGGTATAGTGCTTCTGCTCTGTCTTTGAAGTTGGATTGACGTTTACATCCTCACGGAGGAGCTTACGCATATAGTAACCAGTGCGGGTAGACTTACCCTGCTGACGGTCGAGGTTATCATCGGTAGCCTTATCACCAGTGTAGTTACCAGTCCAGATAGTAGCCTCCTCAACACCTGCCTGAGCACCATCAACGATGATGTACTTTTCAAGACGTGGGTCACGGCCTGCGTATGGGTTCTTTGGATCATAACCAGACTTAGGGTCTGTGATAGGATAACCATTAGCCATTGGGAAAGCATCTACGAGATTCTGGGTAGGGTTGGTACGACCATTACCGTAGATTGAAGGAGGATAGTTATCAGACTCGAGAGTGTTGCTGTTACCTGGATTGGACATCCAGATAGCCTCAGGAGTATTCTGAGTACGCTTTACGTCATCGATCTCAGCCTTGTTAGCATACCAGGTGTTACCACCCTCTACCACCTTCTTATTACCGATAACAGCAGCAGCAGCCTCTGCAGCCTCCTGCCAGCTTGAAACACCGTAAGCAGGGCTGGCTGCGAAGAGAAGCACCTGAGCCTTGACAGCCTTGAGGATCTGACCACAAACCTTACCATGGTGATGATCACCAAAAGCACGATTGTAACCACCCATATCAGCACCGATGGCCTGATACTTGGCAGGGATCTGGCTCTTATCTGCAATAGTAGCGTAATTCTCAGGAAGGATATCGATAGCCTTGTTGAGATCAGCAAGAATGCTGTCGATACACTCCTTGAATGGAAGACGAGCGAGATTCAGATCAGAAGCACCAGTCTGATACTCGTTGAAGAATGGAACACCCATGAGCTCACCATTTACCTTGCCGGCATGAGCACGGAGGAGGTAGAAGCGCTGGATAGCACGCATGCCGAGTGCATCACCACGCATAAGGTCAATGAACATCTGGTTGATAGGGCCATCACCGGACCACTTTACCTTCTCGACGTTCTCAAGCATGATGTTACAATACTGGATGGCATTGTTACGAGCCTGCCACTGTGACATAGGGTCATTGATAGCACTCCATGAACCAGCAGCCATCTGACGATAGGTGTTGCCGTTCTCGTTTGAGACAGCATCATCGGTTGTCAGGTCGCTATGAGGGGTGCCATCGTATGGCATGAGGATGTAAGCATTGCCCAGAAGACCAGAAGCGAAAAGAGGGTCATTGTACATCACCTCGATATCGCTGATCATCTCATTGGCTGGTTCGAACACATCATCGCAAGAAGCCATGACAGCGCCAGCACAAAGAATTGGCAGAATATATTTATATGTTTTCATTTGAGTCAAAACTTTTTACTTTTTAACTTAGAATGTCACTGTCATACCACCCTGGAAGAAGCGAGACTGTGGAGCTGAACCGACGTTAAGCTCGAGAAGCTCCTTCTCTGGTGCGAAGGTGAATACATTGTTAGCATTGACGAAGAGTGAAACACCAGATACGACGCGCTGGCTCTGGAACCAAGAGCTTGGGCAGTCATAAGTCAACTGAATCTTGGCAATGTCAAAACGATCGGTCTTGTAGAGCCAGAAGTCAGAAGCGCGGTAATTGTTGTCACCAGCGTCCTTAGAGATACGTGGATAAAGTGGATGTGAAGCAACTCCCCAAGTGTCGCGTGCATAAACACTATACTTGTTCTCACCTGCGAACTTGAAGTAGGTACCCTTATCGAGCTTGCTTGCCTGACCACCCCAGCCGCCTACACCGAGGACGAAGAGAGTGAAGTTCTTATACTTAGCAGTAAGGTTTACACCGAGTGTCATAGGAGCACCATACCAACCGCCACGGCCGAGATCGACCTCGTCCTTGCCGTTGATAACGCCATCACCGTTCTGATCCTTATACTTGAGATCACCTGCGCGAACTGCACCGAGCTCAGAAGTCTTGCCATAAGCCTCTGCCTCTTCATCAGAACCGATAAAGCCAAGACACTCAAGACCCCAGATAGTGTCGAGACGCTTACCCTGACGGTAGCGATAGGTATCATCACCGTAAGCGGTATCCTCACGACGAGTAGCCTCAGTATCATACCAGGTAAGGTTAGCACCGAGACCCAGCTCTACCTCACCGAACTTCTTGTCGTAGTTAGCACCAATCTCGAAACCATAACGCTTGTCATTGTTATAGTTGATGATAGGGTTGAATATAGAAGGATTATTAGCATTGCCATAAATATTAAGACTAAAATAGTTAGGCATAATGCTGGTTGGCTCAATAGGCTTACCTTCGATAGAGTTGGTAAAGAAAGAAGCATTGAGCTTCAAGCTCTTCTGGAGAAGAGAAGCACGGAGGCTTGCGCTATACTCAATACGCTTTACGAAGCCGAGATCCAAATTCTGACCACGACGTGACTGAGTAGACTCACGACCATCTGATCCACCCCAGTCCCACCAAACACCATCGGCCTGGTTGAAGTTACCGGCATAGAGGTAGAACTCACGGCGGCTATCGCCTGAACCGATATAGAGGTCGAGATCCTGATTGATCTGGCTGTGGCTGGCACTGATGGTCAAGTCATCGAAGATACCATCCTCCATAAATGCCTCCTTAGCGATGTTGTAGCCCAAAGTGACTGAGTAGTTGAGTGCATTGCGATGACCCTCAGCAAGCTTAGCAGTGTGAACGAGAGCTGTACCCAACTGTGCATAGTACTTATGTGCATAGTTGTAATCAATGCTCAAGCCCATGTTAGCATTGGCAGTAGAGTGGTAAACACCAGACTTGGTCTGCTGGAAACCATTAGCAAGCAACATAGCGAATACGTTGTGATTGCCGAATGAGCGGTCATAGTCAAAGTGTGCATTGAATGCGATGGTCTGGCTGGTGCTTGAACCACCGGTGGTCTGGTTACCAGTGTGCTCATCCTTACCAAGCTGAGTAAGGCCAGTGATCTGAGGAGCACCATTGAAGGCTGACCAGTCTGCAGTATAGGTAGAATAGTTATCTTCCATCCAAACCTGATAGATGTTTGCATAGTCTACACCGATCATGGTCTTGAATGAGAGACCCTTGGTAACGCGCTCGAGGTCGAGGTTGATACCAGCGGTGAACTGGAAGTTACGGTTGTAGTAGTGGTTGATACCCTTGCGATAGATATCAGCTACAAAGTTGGTCTCGTTGGTACCTGCCTTTGCACCGAGGAGCATGCCATTGACGAGCTGAGCATTCTGGAGGACATCCATAGCACCGCTGGCATACTCACTGACTGCAGTAGGATCGATGAAGAGGTGGAAACGGTTAGGAAGCATCTCTGCCTGACCTGACCAGAAATTGGTACCACGAGTGCTACGACCCGTGTAGAAAGTCGCATTAGCATCAACGTAAGCAGAAACCCAATCAGCCAGGTTCATATCTACATTACCACGCACATTGAGACGGTCGTTGTAGTTGCGCTTAGCATTACCGAAGTTAACGAACTCACTGCCACCGTCAGAACCATTGCGAGAATAACCGATGTTGCTGTAGTAGCGAGCGCGCTCACCACCACCCTTGATCTCTGCAACAACCTCCCAACGGTTGAAAGCCTTCTTAATGAAATCTTTAGAAAGGAAGTCATTGTTAGCGGTATACTCTCCCCAAGGCTGATCGCCAGCATAAGCACCGTAGATGTCATTCTCTGAGTACTTAGGATCGACTGTATTATAGAGAGTCATGTACTCTGCAGAACCGAGGTACTTAGGAAGAGCCTTGATGGTGTTCCAACCAGTGTTAGCGTGTACATCAATCTGGATGTCACCCTGCTTACCACGCTTGGTGGTGATGAGGATAGCACCATTAGCAGCGCGACTACCGTAAAGGATCACAGCATTAGCGCCCTTCATGAAAGTAACAGTAGCAATCTCCTCTGGCTTTACGCTACCTGCCTCGCGAGGTACACCATCGACGAGTACGAGATAGTCAGACATACCCCAAAGAGAGGCTCCGTTGAAACCGCTGGTATAACCCTGCATGTTTGAGAGGCTGTTGGTCTCGTTGTTCTTTGCAGCAATCTCCTCATAGTTGATTGATGAGATACCACCCAACACATCCTCAGCAGCTACCGTGCGGAATGCTACATTGACCTGCTCACTCTTAGTCTCTTCCTGGCCGACAGCGACGGTAGAGATGAGTGCTGCAGGAAGCAGCATATATTTGATATATTGTGTATTCATTGTTTTTCTTTGAATAAAGTAATTTATACTTCGAGTAGCTTAATTACCAACCTGGGTTCTGGTTGAACTCTGGATAGAGATAAACATCCTTGTTAGGAAGTGGGAACCAGTAGTGCTTGGTACCGAGGAGACGATCACAGATCAACTTCTCGCTCCAGCCAGAAACCTCACCATCACGTGGGTCATTCTCGCGATACCATGCATTCTCAACGACAATGCCATTCTCATTGGTCTCATTCGCCTTAACGCGCTTGAACTCCTGAGAAGTCTTCTTGTTGAAACGAGAGTCGGTAAGGAGAAGCCAGCGCTGAAGATCATTCCAACGGAAGCCCTCGAATGCGAGCTCGCAAGCACGCTCACGACGAATCTCATCCATCAGCTTGTGGTAGTTACCAGCATAACCTTCGTCAACATGACCAGCACCTACACGATCGCGAAGTACATTGATTGCATCAACAGCCGATCCTGAGCTACCCCACTTACTACCCTTATAGGTGATAGTTCCATTACCCTGCTTAGCTGCAACGGTAGCCTCTGCATACATAAGGTAAATATCTGCAAGACGGAGGTAAGGAAGATAGCACTCGAGAGCACCTGCCCAGTCATACATCTTGTCAAACTTGTTAGCAGACTTAGAAACAAGTTTCTGGCAGAAGTAACCACTACGGCTGCCAAGCTCAGCATTACGGAGCGCAGAACCAGTCTGGAAGTCAGCATACTGCTGTGCGCGCTCTGCTTCCTTCTCTCCGATCTCGGTGGCAGCTACGCGCATGCCATCGAATACGATATCGTGATAGAAGCGAGGATCACGATCCTTGAATGGATGAGTTGGATCGAAACCTGAATTAGGGTCGGTGATAGGAAGACCGTTAGCCATACCGTAAGCGTAGTTTACATAGTTAGCAGTTGGCATGTGGATGATCTTATCGTGCTCAACGAAACCATCGATCTTAGAACCCCAAAGCTTAGAAAAGTTCCAGTTAGAACCATTGACATCAGGCTGAGGACCACGGAAGATAGCCTCAACAGAACCTGGCTGCTTCCAGCCCTGGCCTGTGGTATAGAAGATGTCGGTAAAACTATTGGTAACACCAGCAGCCTTAATGTGGTTGTAGACATCCTCATAATCATAAGAGCAGAGATCGTATGGAGTCTTACCTCCCTCAACCTCGTTGAGAGCAGTACCTAAGCACTCAGCAGCCTCCTGTGCGAGAGCTGTGTTGTACTTATAAGTCATGTCGCCAGCGTTCATCACACCCTGATCGTTGTTCTCCATCAATGGAGAAGCAGCCCAGAGGAGGCACTTGCCTGCATAAGCAAGAGCTGCAGTACGGGTAACACGGATCTGGTTATGACCAGAAGTCTTCTTACCAGGGCCTGACTTATCCCAGTCAAGTGGCAACAGCGAAGCAGCCTTTTTGAAGTCATCAGCAGCCTTGCGTGCACACTCCTGATAAGAGAGACGTGGGAACTTCATCTCCTCACCGCTGTCAAGCACCTTATCAATATATGGCATACCACCAAAGTACATCATTACCTCATTGTGCCACCAAGCACGGAAGAAGTAAAGCTGACCGAGAAGGATGTTCTGCTCCTCCTTTGAACCGACGAAGAGACCGTCCTCCTCGATAGCCTTGATGCCATAGTTACACTTACGGATGCAATACCATGAGTGTCCATAGATACGATGTGAGAACTTATCACCAGAAGTAGTGCTAAGACCACCAACGGCTTCTACGCCGCCGTCATTCTTGCCGAGATAGTTCTGTGAATCAGTCATCCAGTGACGGTAGTTGCCGAGGTCCATCTGGTGGCTCAAGTGAGTATTACCAGCACCGTCGTTCATAATCTCATCCTCACCCCAGTTGAAGGTAGTACACCAGAAGCAACTCTCCTTCTCAGGGATACAGTTATACATCTCCTCGATGAAACCCTGGAAGTTGGTGAAGTTCTGGAAAGCGACGGTCTCAGATACCTCGATAGACGGATCGCGGTCCAGGTAATCGGTGCAGGATGTTGCGCTCATGGCCAGAACGGCGCTGAGTGACAAGCCTGCTATATTATATATAATGTGTTTCATATTTTTTATCGTTTTCTTCTAAGTTATCGTTGTAATACTTGTTTTCGTTAGCTTAGAGCGAGAACTTAAGACCGAAGTTAATACGCTTAACGGTAGGATAAGCTGAGGTCTGTGCGCCATTGGCCTCGCGGTCATCTGGCATGTTGGTGTACATCCAGAGGTTGTTTGCACTGACGAAGAGACGGAGATTGGTCAAACCGATCTTCTTGACCCAACCCTTATTCCAGGTGTAAGCCATCTCAACGTTCTTCAAACGGATGTATGAACCATCATAGTTCATCTGTGTGCCATAGTAGTAGCTTGGGGTTGAGTTGTAACGTGGGGTTACAACATCAGCACTGCTACCCTCCTGGCTCCACCAAGAACCCTGGTCGAATACAGCGTTCAACTTGTCACCGAATGAACCAAGACCTACATAACGGTTAACGTTGGTTACACCATAGAACTGAACGAAGCAGCTAAAGCCCTTCCATTCATAACCAATGGTAGCATTGTAGGTATTCTCAGGAGTACCGGTATAGCCATAAGGAGCAGCATCATTCTGGTCAACTACACCATCACCATTGAAGTCAACGATATAGTAGTCACCGACAAGCTTCTGTCCGTCACTTGAGTCATGCTTTGGAGAACCATAGAGCTCATCAACTGTGTTAATGAAACCATTGTTGATATGGCTGGTTGGCTGACCGATGGCATAGCTCTGTGACTTCTGATAGTTAGGAAGCAATGGCTTATCATCCTTCTGGATAACCTTATTCTCTGCATGAGTCATGCTCATGTTAGCCCAAACGCGATGACCGCCCTGGAAGGTCTTGTTGAGACGAAGCTCGATCTCATAACCATTGGTCTTAACCTTACCAAGGTTAGCGGTAGGAGCACCTGTACCGAAATAGCTTGGGATAGCACGATCATTAGCACCTACGATGACGTCAGAACGGGTATCCTTAAAGATATCGACAGCACCAGCTACCATACCGTTGAGGAATGAGTAGTCTACACCGAAGTTATGCTTGCGGACAACCTCCCAGTGGATATCAGGATTACCAAGTGAAGCCTCACGGTACCACTGGTAAACAGAATTACCCTGGTTGACATCGAGCTTGGAAGTACCACCGTATTCCCAGCTGTTCATAAAGAGCCAGCGACCAGCGACATTATCATCACCGATCTCACCGTAAGAATAACGGAGCTTCAAGAAATCAAATACATGGTTATCGCCCCACTTGAGATCCTTTACAGCCTTCATGAATGGCTCGTTGGTGATAGTCCAACCGATAGCGCCTGACTGGAAGAAACCGAAACGATACTTACTTGCGAACTTCTCAGAACCGTTGTAAGCGCCATTATACTCAGCATTGTAACGGTCTGCATAGTTATAGGTTGCACGGAATGCCCAGCTCTCTCGGAATGAGGTAGGGTTAGAACCGGTGGTATACTCCGAACGGTTGAAGAGGCCCATGGCGCTGAGATCATGCTTGCCGAACTTGCGGTTCCAGTTGAGCTGGAGCTGATAGTAGAGGTTACGTGTGGTAGCCCAGTCCTGTACAGAACCGTTGCTGATGCTCCAGTGACGACCCTCTGAGAAGTCGAACTGCTGGTTAGGATCACGGTCCTGAGTGTGCTGATAGAGACCAGTCTCAGGGTCTACCCATGTGCGCTGCGCGTTATTATAAAGGTCATTGATACCACGATTCTTCTCCTGGAAGCGGTTATCCCATGCCACATTACCACGGAATGAGAGACCTGGGGTAATGAACTTGAGATCCTGCTCAAGGGTGAAGTTGGTATTGATAGTAGAGTTGGTGGTCTTATTAGTACCTGCCAAGGTGAACTTCTCAACTGAGTTGGTTACGTTCGAAACCAATGGATAGTAACCATAAGAGCCATCAGAGTAACGTGGAAGGAATACGTCTGGAGCAAGGTTGAATGCACCAGCAAACTGCTGAGAAACCTGCCAATCATCCAAGTTAGCATTCTCATAAGTAGCCTCGGTGATACCGGTAGAACCAGAGAGGTCGACCTTGAGGACGGTAGTGTTGGTGATATGGAAGTCGAGGTTAGAGCGGACGTTGATACGGTTGTAACCATACTTAGGAGTATAGCCACGACCGCTGTCGAATGTCTCGAAAAGGTCACCCTCATTTACATAGTCAACAGCAGCGAAGTAACGTACGTGCTTGGTACCACCGCTGACGTTGATAGCAGCATTGTATGACATACAGTAGTCCTTGAAAAGGAGCTTCTGCCAGTCAACATTAGGATAACGCTCCTTCTGCTCCTGAGTGGTCTGGTTGCGGAAGTTCTCAATGAAGCTCATTGGACGGTAGTTCTCCCATGAACCAGGGTTGAGGTTCATCTCGTGCTCAAGTGCGATGTTACGCATCATATAAGCATCGTAAGAGTCAGCCTTGCCAGGGAGAGCCGAAGGAACCTTCATGATGGCGTTGGCGCTGACGTTGATCGAAGGACGACCCTCCTGACCACGCTTGGTGGTAATCAAGATGACACCGTTAGCACCACGTACACCGTAGACTGCAGTTGCAGATGCGTCCTTCAATACAGAGATGTTCTCGACAGAACCCATATCTACAGAAGACATAGGACGCTCGATACCATCGACGAGCACGAGAGGCTCGCTGTTGTTCCAAGAAGAAGAACCACGGATGACGATCTTTGGATCCTCCTCACCAGGAACGGCTGAAGAAGTCATGGTTACAACACCAGGGAGGTTACCAGTCAAAGCGGCACCGACGCTGGTGATACCAGCTGCACGCTCGAGGGTCTTACCTGAAGCCTGGGTAATAGCACCTACGACAGATGCTTTTTTCTGCTGGCCGTAACCTACTACGATTACTTCTTCCAGCTGCTCGTTATCCTCATCGAGGATGATACGGAGGTTCTTGCCATTGCCAGTGACCTCCACTGTCTTCATACCCACGTAAGAAACCACGAGGGTAGATTTTGCACTTGGCACCTTCAAGGTGAAGTTACCATCCAGGTCGGTTGTGGTACCCACAGTCTTGTCGGTCTTGAGTACAACCGTTGCTCCAATGATACTCTCGCCCTGAGAGTCCACTACAACACCCTTGATGATGCTGTCCTGTGCCCACGCCGTAGCGCAGAAACACCAAACCGCAATCAACAAAGCGAGGAGCCTTTGTCCTTTCTGCATTGTTTTTTTCATTGTGAATTAGTTTTTATAATAGATAATTGTTTTGTGATTTCTATTGCGAAGTGCATTACCAGACATCTCGTCTCTATCTGTGTTTTCGTTTTTGCAAACCGTCGGATCTGAATTTATCCAAAAAGTGGATTATAGAAATCCGACGGCCTGCTCAACGGATGACAAATAAAGGTCATCAAAATTAAGGAAAATATTGTGTTAGGTAATGTGAATCTAATAGTGTTTTGTATCACGTGTTATTAAAATAACGGGGCAAAGATACTAATTTTTGACAAAAAAAGCAAATTTTTCACGTTGCAGACATCAAAGAAATTGTTACTTTTATAATATTATTTGTTACAATTATCTATCCAAATGTTACACGGCTTGATTTTCAGCACTTTCCAAATTGGTTAATTTTTTCTTTTTTTGGCAAAAAATAAGCAAAAGAAAGCGTTGTTTTGCGACTTATCAACACTTTCTTTTGCCGATTAATTATAAAATATGACCGATTAGAGTTTAGAAATTGACCGAAACACCTCCCTTAATCAGCATTCCTGGTTGCTCGACGAAGGTATATTCGTAGTATTTTTTATTGAGGATATTGGTCAGATCGCAATAGATCCTAGAACGCTTCATCGACCATGAAAGACGCGCATCCAAGAGGCCATAACTTGGGTTTTCATCACCGATTCGGTCCATCCAGCGCCAGGCAACAGACAAGTCAAGATGTGAGAACAAGTGTGTCTCGGCCTGAGCAACGAACTTGTTGCGAAGGTACATCATTGCATACTTACTCGACAGAATAGAGCGCTCATACGACGAAGACTCATCGAGGTAAGCCCACTGCAGACTCAGCTTCTGGAGCGGAGACTCTGGGTTCAGCTCTCGAGGCAGGAAAGCAATCTGTGTTTCAATACCGACGTTATCAAGACGGAAGTTGGTTGAGTGGAAGGTCTTGCCATCTGCAAAAGTCTCGTCCTCACCAGGACGCTTAGCCGAAGGATCGAAGATAACCCAATCGATCATATCCTGCTTATGGCTGTAGAAAGCCTGCGCCTCCACGTGCCAGCCAGTGCGACGGTAGCGGACTCCGAGGCTCACATCCTGTGTCTTCTCCGGCTTGAGATCGGTGTTGCCAATGATGTTGGCTCCACTATAATAAAGGTCGGTGAAGGTTGGCAGACGGAGCGCCATGTTCCACGATGCAAACACTTTCCAGTAAGAAGACGGTCTCCAGGCAATATCGGCACCCGGATAGAAACGCCAACGGTGATCGAGGCCAGAATTGCTATTGGCCAACAAGCCTAAGCTGATAGTCCACTGGTCCAGCAGGACGTCATGCTCCAGGAAGAAATTATGATTGACGCGACTGTCCTTATACTTATAATATACATCGCCATCCGCATCATGACCCGCCGTCTTCTTCCACTCATTCTCAGCGAGTGGCAGGCCGAGCTTGGTGCTGTAGATACCTTCATAGCGTCCTTCATAGCCGAAGTTGGTCTTGCCATGTGCAGACGAATGATTGATCAAGGCTTTCCAGGCAGCAGCATCGACCTGATGGAAGTTCTCACCGGCAGGACTGTCCTTATGCCACTGATAATGATCATACCAGCGGTTCCAGTCGCCACCTGCCTTCAGGTTCCACGACTTACCAAGAGGCACTTGCACCTGTAGCGAAGTAATGAGGCGTTCGTTACTCTCCCACTGGTCAGTCGATGAAGCTCCGTAGAACGTGTTGGCACCATAATCCTTGTAACTGTAGCCAAACTGGCCGTCGACCGTCACATCCCGATGCTGCAGCGAGCCTTGATAGAAGACACGGGTCGAACCGAAATCGGAGTTAGGAGTAGCACCGTCACTGCGACTGTAGC
The DNA here is from genome assembly GCA_045600445.1 of Bacteroidales bacterium. Lineage (GTDB taxonomy): Bacteria > Bacteroidota > Bacteroidia > Bacteroidales > UBA3663 > Liminaster. The sequence goes on from JAZRXZ010000182.1 coordinate 41,638, forward strand.
CACCGGTCAGCAGGTTAGTCAAAGAAGTGTTCTGTCCCAGCGAGTTAGCCGACGACAGCGAGAGGTCGCCACCTGCATAGCCATACGAGCCGCCATAGACATGCGCCTTGCCGCCGAACTGCTGCGGATCATCGTCAGACACGACGGCTTTGCGCGTGACGATATTGATGACACCCGTGAATGCACTAGTGCCAAAGACACGCGCAGCCGGACCTTCCAGTACCTCCACCTGCTCAATGTCGAGCGCAGTGACTGGGAAGTCGGCCGTCAAATGCCCCGTGTGCGGTGAAGAGATGTTCACGCCATTGAGCAGAACCGTAATCTGATCGAAATTTCCTCCTCTGACCGAAACGTCTGTCTGGACTCCAAATTCTCCGCGCTGCCGCACATCCACGCCGACAGCATACTCCAAGAGATCATTCACACTGTGTACCGCAGCCGCTGCGATATCTGCAGCGCGCAGTACAGTCACCATACGTGGTGTCTGCTCAGCGGTGAGCGACACGCGAGTGGCAAGGACCTCAACGTCCTGCAGCACGTCTACCTTCAGCGAATCATCACTGGCCGCACCAGCCGTGTCGAGGGCTCCAGCATTTGAGCGAGCACCTGCGGCAACAGACATCGAGCCAGCCTCGCCTGCCATAGCCTTCAAGCCAGCACTGCTGAGCATAGCCACGGTCAGGACACCGATTCCGACCTCACGATGGAGGCTCTGGAAAGCAGCGTACGAAGCGCCACTGAAGCGCTTCCACTTGACTGTTTTTTTCTGATTGTTGTTATACATATAAAAATAATAGGGCTTTTGTACCCCGTTTTTTCACAGCGCAAAGATAGTGAAAAAATCTATTGCAGACAACTAAAAGTATGTTTTTAAACACCTATAAAGCACAAATATTATTTAAAATGTGTACTTTTGGCCGAAAAAATTTTGCCACTACAGACATTATTTGTATATTCGCCCTCAGAAAGTCATTTCTTTCAACGTCTCAGACCTTTTGTTTCAGTAATTATTGACACGATTATGACCATTTTCCTGCATATCGAATACCAGACACAATGGGGTGCACAGCTCTATGTCACCACGGGCAAAAAACCAGCCATCGGAAGCAAACTCCCGAACAATGCCATCGAGATGGACAATGATGGCCGCGGAAACTGGTTTGTCGAGGTCGAGGCCGACCGTCTCAATAATCAGCATTATCATTACGTGCTGGCTTATCAGCGTCACGTGCTGAGAAATGAATTTGGCAATGGTCATCTGATTGCAGACATCAGCGAAGCTACGGGTGTACCAACGCTTCACATCTGGGACATCTGGCGTCGCTTGCCGCAAATTCGCAGCTTCTTCTCGCTGGCCTTCCGTCGTCGTCACGAGATACAGCAACTCTACAACACAGCTCATCCATTGGTCGACGAACTGGCTCCAAACCGCATGACGATGGTATGTGAAGCCGGCAAATTGCAGGATGACTGGCAGTTAGCACTCATCGGCAATACTGACGTGCTCGGCAATTGGGATCCTGCCCTTTCCCTCCCGATGGAACAGGTCAGCCGTGGCATCTGGAGCGTCTCGTTCGACCGCTCGGCCATCCGATTCCCCTTGCGCTATAAATTCGTCGTCCTCGAACGTCTCACTCACCGCTTCATCGGATGGGAAGACTGCACCAACCGCTTCTTCCAGCCAAGTATGATGGAGATTGGCGACAGCCTGCTCATCTGCGACCAGCGATTCACGCGTCTGGCTCAAGACAAGGATGGAAATCCACAAGAAACTACAGAATAATTTATAATCGCAAAAATGAAAAAAATCTCAATTTATGCCATGTCTATGGCTCTTTTGAGCGGATGCATAGCTCCAATGACTATGAATAATCCGCAAGCAGGAACTACCCAAACCACTCCACAGACAACGACACAGGCCGGAGCACCGACCTCCAGCGCTTCTCAAAGCACTTTAGGAGGCATCTTAGGCAATATTCTGGCCAGCGTGACCGGCAGTATCACTACTACCCAGGCCAACCTGATCGGCACCTGGACCTATACTGAACCAAGCGTACAGTTTGAAAGCGATAATCTTCTGACTCAAGCCGGTGGCGCTGCCGCAGCTGCTAAGGTCGAAAAACAGCTCGTCTCGATCTATCAGATGGTAGGAATCACTCCAGGCAAGGTCTCCTTTACTTTTACCAAAGATGGTAAAGTCAACTATACCATCGGCAATCGCAATGCTACAGGCACCTATGTCTTTGACGCTCAGAACAAGATGGTGAACATCACCACGGCCAACGGAGCTAAGATCAATGCTTACGTGACTATCAGTGGCAATCTCATGAGCCTCTGCTTCGATAGCAGCAAGGTTCTCTCCCTCTTCTCTGCAGCTGGTAACCTCAATAACGGACAGTCGACCTTAGGCAATATCGGTGCCATCGCACAAAACTTCAAGGGAATGAAGACTGGATTCAAGTTCAAACGATAATTCTTTATGGATACTGACATTAGGTACCAAGTGTTAGTATTCATGTTCTTGAATACTGACATCTGGTACCAAATGTCAGTATTCTGCATCAACGAATCTAACACTACGTCCGTAGTGTTAAACTCATAGACCTCCGAAACCAACACTACGGACGTAGTGTTAGACTCATACGTCAAAGAAACCAACAACAGGAACGTAGTGTTGATCTCCACGATATGGAAAGTCAACACTACGTTCCTGTTGTTAATATATTCTCAAAAGTCGGGGTTACCCGATTCGAACGGGCGACCTCTACGTCCCGAACGTAGCGCGCTACCAGCTGCGCTAAACCCCGATATTATTTATGGAAGTCCACAAATAATATAATTACGAATTACAAATTACTAATTACATGCAGGTCGAGAAACCCGTAATTTGTAATTAGTAATTTGTAATTATCTCGTCAGAGAATTAGTCCTGATTGAGGTTGATACGCTTGAAAGCAGTAGCAGTAAGACCCTTCTGAACCTTGTCGAGATACTGCTGAACGCTAACCTTAGAATCGCTGATGAACTCCTGCTCAACGAGGCAGTTCTCCTTGAAGAACTTAGCCATACGACCCTTAGCGATGTTCTGGATCATACCCTCATTGAGGTTTGCAGCCTTCTCAGCAGCGGTAGCTGCCATGATCTCGCGGCCCTGAGCTGCCTGCTCAGCGGTGATCCAGCCCTTAGACATGTTGCTCTCGATGTGATCCTCGCTGTCGAAGTGGTTAGGATTGAGACCAGCCTTCTTGAGTGCAGCAGCAACTGCCTTCTCAACCTGCTCCTCCTTAGTCTTCTTGATAGCAAGCTCGAGCTCCTCGTCCTTCTTAGCCTGTGGGATCTCGTCAGCGTTAACTGCGAGTGGGTTCATTGCAGCAACCTGGCAAGCAACCTCCTTGAGAGCCTCCTCCTCAGCGGTAGCGTTGAATGCTACGATTGCAGAAAGCATGTGGTTGAAGTGGTTGTAAGCAATAACACATGGACCCTCAACAGCCTCGAATACAACCTCCATCTTCTCACCACAAGCGCCTGAACGCTCGGTGATGACCGAAGCAACGGTACCCTCCTCAAGTGGGAGAGCGAGGAGAGCCTCATTGTTAGCTGGCTTGTTAGCCATTACGAGGTCAGCGATAGTATTTGCGAGCTCCTGGAAACGATCGTTGTTAGCAACAGACTCAGTCTCACACTTGAGTGCTACGACTGCGCCATAGTTACCCTCGGTGCGAGCGATAACTACACCCTGAGCTGCCTCACGAGCCTCACGCTTTGCAGCGATCTTGGTGAACTTCTCACGGATCCACTTTACAGCGGCATCGAAATCACCATTTGACTCCTCAAGTGCCTTCTTACAGTCACCCATACCGGCCTGAGTCATCTCACGGAGCTTCTTGATATCAGCAATAGAAACTGCCATAATTTTTCGAAAGTTATAAGTTAAAAGTTAAAAGATAAAAGTTGCCAGTCCCACGAAACAATTCCGCAAGGAATGGCAGTTTGTCAAGAGTTTTATATTGCTAAGAGTCAAAAGCCAGCGCGTAGCTTAACTTTTAACTCTTAACTTTTAACTCTTAACTTATTTAAGCCTCTGCCTCCTCAGCAGGAGCAGCCTTCTTGCCGCCCTTGTTTGAAGCCTCAGCAGCATCCTGGTCAGCCTTCTCTACCTTGCGCTCCTCGAGACCCTCGTTGATAGCGTCGCACATAGCGCCTACTACAGCCTCGATAGACTTGGTAGCGTCGTCATTTGCTGGGATCACGAAGTCGATGTCGCGTGGGTTAGAGTTGGTATCAACCATGCCGAATACTGGGATACCCAGACGGATAGCCTCAGCAACTGCGATGTGCTCCTTCATAACATCAACTACGAAGATAGCTGATGGGAGACGGGTAAGGTCGGCGATAGAACCGAGGTTCTTCTCCAACTTCTCACGCTGGCGGCTGATCTGGAGACGCTCGCGCTTTGAGAGGTTGTCGTATGTACCGTCCTTGGTGAGCTTGTCGATGGTAGCCATCTTCTTCACAGCCTTGCGGATGGTAGTGAAGTTGGTGAGCATACCGCCTGGCCAACGCTCGATAACGTATGGCATGCCAACAGCCTGAGCCTTCTCGGCTACGACCTCCTTGGCCTGCTTCTTAGTAGCGACGAAAAGCACCTTACGGCCGCTCTTAGCGATAGCCTTGAGCTCCTCAGCTGCCTCGTCGATTTTAGCAACTGTCTTATTCAGGTCGATGATATGGATGCCGTTGCGCTCCATGAAGATGTAAGGAGCCATTGCTGGGTTCCACTTGCTCTTGAGGTGTCCGAAGTGAACGCCGGCTTCCAAAAGTTGATCAAAGTTTGTACGTGACATAATTGTCGAAATTGTTTTTTGTTTACATTCTTGTTATGCAACCCAAGGGTATTATGATTGACGATTTGACAATTTACGATTTACGATTTTAGTTTGTCTATGGGTCAAATCCTTTGGGTTTAGATACTAAACACGTTATTTAAATAGATGTACACGCGTACTATATTTAAATGACGTTTATGACGCTAATTTCATCTGGACCTTACAAAACTTTACGCAGCGCGAAGCCAATCGTAAATTGTAAATTGTCCAATTGTAAATGAATTAACGCTTGCTGAACTGGAAGCGACGACGAGCCTTTGGCTGACCTGGCTTCTTACGTTCAACGATACGTGCATCGCGGGTGAGGAAGCCAGCCTTGCGAAGAGCTGCCTTGTTCTCAGCGTCGATCTTAACGAGAGCACGTGCGATAGCGAGACGGAGAGCCTCTGCCTGGCCCTTAAAGCCACCACCCTTGAGGTTTACGTTGATGTCATAGCTCTCAGCTACGCCAACCTCGTTGAGAGGCTGCTTAACGATGAACTGAAGGATTGAAGATGGGAAATAAGCCTGAAGCTCCTTCTTGTTGATGGTGATGTTACCAGCACCAGCAGCAACATAAACACGGGCTACAGCGGCCTTACGACGGCCGATTGCATTGATTACTTCTGCCATAGTTGTAAATGTTTGTTTGTGGTGTTGATTACTTCAAAGTGTTGATGTCGATAGCCTTAGGCTGCTGAGCAACCTCCTTGTACTCTGAACCCTCGTAGATACGAACGTTCTTGAGAAGCTGACGACCGAGCTTGTTCTTTGGGAGCATGCCCTTGAGAACGATGAGGAAGAGCTCCTCGTAGCCGTTCTTCTTAACTACGCTGGCAGCGGTGTGTACGCGCTGGCCGCTTGGATAGCCGGTGAAAGTAAGCCACTCACGCTCGGTCCACTTGTTACCGGTCATAGTGATCTTGTCGGCATTGATAATGATAACGTTGTCACCGCAGTCAACGTTAGGGGTGAATGATGGCTTGTACTTACCACGGAGGAGCTTAGCTACCTTAGAGCAGAAGCGACCCATTACCTGGTCAGTTGCATCAACAACCACCCATTCCTTCTGTGCAGTTGCTTTGTTCACAGAAATGGTCTTGTAAGATAAAGTATCCACTGTTGATTGTTGGATTAAATAATGAATAAAATAATTGTTTATCTCGACAGCGCCTCGACTTACGGACTAGAGCTCACCGAGGGTGCCACTGGCTTTCAGAGAGACATAGTTCCCCTAAAATCAGCGCGCAAAGATACGATTTATTTTTAAAATAAATGCGAAGTTTCTCTTCGAACCTTCTTTTTAGTGCCAAAATCGCTCATTTTAAATAAGAAATGCTATCTTGGCAGCACAAATTCAGTACTAAAAGAGTGTTGATAACCTTATTTCTTCCTTTTGACTAGAATGGTCTGCATCAGCACTGAGACGACAATGAGCAATACTCCTATCCAGAAGCTTCGCGAGAGTTCGCGGCCTTCATCGAAGAGGATCATCGCATAGAGGATGCTATAAACGGGTTCGAGGTTGTAGCTCAACGTCATGGTGAAGGTAGAGACTTTCTGCAAAGCGCGGAGCTGCAGCATGAAGGCTCCGATGGTGAAGACCGAGGCCAGCAAAACGAGGTAAAGGAAGTCTGACGTGGCTGGCACAACCGGCAATTCAGGTCGCAAGTAGACGACCAGGGGCATGATAAGAGTCAGGAGCAAGACGCCACCAGCCAACTCTCCATAAAGCATCGTGCTACTCGAATGGCCATGTCGGCTTATCAGCACCTTGCTTCCGATAGAGAAAAAAGCGCAGGCAGCCGACGAGGCGACACCCAGCAGAATACCGTAGCGATAATGCACGTCGAGCTGGAAGATCAGCAGGATTCCCAAGACAGGCAAGAGACTGAGAATGAGCTCTGTCCAGCGTGGCTTCGATTTCGTCAATAATGGTTCGAGTAAAGCGGTGAAGAAGCTCACCAACGTCAAACAGATGACTCCGATGGAGACGTTGGAAGCCTGAATACTGCCATAGAAAAAGATCCAGTGGATGGCCAGCAATACACCGCAGCCAGCAATCTCAAGAAAGCGACGAAGTGGGAGTTTGTGAAACTGCTTGGTGAACAGCAGGAGAGGCAACAGGATGACCAGTGCGAACATCATGCGATACCACACGAGAGGCAACTCGGTGAGCGTGATGAGACGGCCGAAAAGTCCCGTGCCGCCAGCCAAAAGGATGGCGACATGGAGACAGATAAATGCTTGTTTCATATCAGAAGATTGTCACGTGCGAGACCCGAGGATTACTGCTCACGCCAGACCATAGGACCGCTGGCCTGATGGGTAGCAAGGATCAGGACTTCAGCGATTTGCACATGATCAGGAGCAGAGGCTGCGAAGTAAGCGGTGTCGGCGATGTCCTCGCCAGTGAGTGGCTTGATGCCGGTGTAGAGCTTCTTGGCAGCAGCCGTGTCGCCATGCAGACGGATGTTTGAGAAGTTGGTCTCAACGAGACCTGGCTTGAGGTTAGTCACGCGGATCGGTGTCTGATAGAGATCCATGCGGAGGCCATCGCTCAAAGCCTTGACAGCAGCCTTGGTGGCACAATAGGTGCTGCCGCCAGGATATGCAGCGTCGCCAGCGACCGAGCCGATATTGATGATATGACCAGCGTTGCGCTTCACCATGCCAGGAACGACGAGGCGGGTGATCATCAGGAGGGCCTTCACGTTGGTGTCGATCATGGTGAAGCACTCATCGAGGTCACACTCATGCTCCTTGTCGACGCCAAGAGCCAAGCCTGCGTTATTGATCAGGATATCAATGGTCTGCCACTCGACTGGAAGGTTGGTCAGCACCTGGGTAGCGGTCTCACGGTCACGGACATCGAATGGGAGGAGCAGTACCTCGGTACCATACTTGGTTTCGAGCTCCAGCTTGAGCGCTTCGAGCTTATCGGTGCTACGAGCGTTGAGGATCATTCGGCAACCATTAGCTGCAAACTTACGAGCACAGGCCTGGCCGATACCAGAAGAGGCGCCTGTGACAAAAACGGTCTTATTCATTTCTTTGGTTTTTAATTGGTTCTATTATCAGCGGCAAAGATACGGATTTTTTCTGAGACGACGACATAAAAAGTGTATTTTTTGACACAAAATTTGGCAATGTGGATTATAAGACGTATCTTTGCACGGAAAAATGTCCTTATTGCAAGGGCAAAAAGCAAGATAGACAAACAAATACCTATTTTCATGAATAAGTTTACTATATCCACACTCCTCTTTTCGGCACTTGCATGCCTACAGGTAAATGCACAGAGCCAGCAGATCCTATTGCTCTCAGGTTGGCGTTTCCAGAATGGTGCTAACGCCGGTGCCGAAGCCTCTACATTTGATGATTCACGCTGGCAGCAGGTCACCATACCGCATGACTGGGCCATCGCAGGTCCTTTTGACAAAGATATCGACAAGCAGGTCGTACGCATTGAGCAGAATGGAGAGAAGGAAGCTACCGAGAAGACCGGACGCTCAGGTTCTCTGCCATGGATCGGCGAGGGATGGTATCGCACGCAGTTTGAAATCCCTGAGGGTTACTCGATTGCAGAGCTGGTATTCGATGGTGCGATGTCCGAGCCACGTGTCTATGTGGACGGTCAGGAGGTCGGCTACTGGGCCTACGGATATAATACTTTTAAATTAGATATCACCAACTTCCTGCCACGCAACCGCTCGATGGAAGGCGGCCTCCTGCCTGGCACACATACGTTGGCCGTGCATCTGCAGAACGTAGAGGAGTCATCGCGCTGGTATCCTGGCGCGGGTATCTACCGTCCTGTCTCGCTGCTGCTGCATCAGCGCAAGTACCTCGAGACCTGGGGAACCTTTGCTCGTACAACCATGGTGAAAGGTGTCAATGCCGACGCTTCCCAGGCAGAAGAGGCTCGTGTCTATATCACCACCAAAGCGGAGGTTGATAAGCACGACGGAATGCAGATCGTCCATACGCTCCTCGACGCTGCAGGCAAAAAGGTAGCAGAGAGCTCAGGTTGGGTCAATAGTTCACACGAGACCGCGCAGATCCTCTCTGTCAAGGACGCGCAGCTCTGGAGTCCTGAGCAGCCGACGCTCTATACGCTTGTTACTGAGCTTCGTGAGGGGGATAAGGTCTGGGATCGACAGGAAACCAAGACGGGTCTCCGCAGCATCGAATATACCGCTGAAGGATTCAAACTCAACGGACAGGTACGCAAATTCAAGGGCGTCTGTCTGCACCACGACCTCGGTCCTCTCGGTGCAGCATTCAACAAGGCGGCTTTCCGTCGTCAGGTCCGACTCCTCAAGGAGATCGGTTGCGACGCGCTCCGTACCTCTCATAATATGCCAGAGCCTTGGCAGATGGATATCTGTGACGAAATGGGTATGCTCGTGATGGCGGAGTCGAACGATATGTGGGTTTCGGCTAAGTGCAAGAATGGCTACTCTCGCTTTTTTGAGGAGATTGAAGACAAGGCTTTCAACCGCGACGGCAAGGCCTGGTGGGAGCGCGACTTCACCAACCTCGTCCTCGTGCATCGCAACCATCCAAGTATTGTGATGTGGAGCATCGGCAACGAGATTCCTGATCAGGGAAGCGCTGTCGGTCTCAAGTATACGCGTCAGATTCAGAAGCTGATTCATGAACTCGACGGCACTCGTCCTTGCACTCAGGGTATGGATCAGGGCGAAGCTCCGATGTGGAGCGGTGTCTTCCAGGAGATTGACATCCCTGGCTTCAACTACCGCTTGCATGTCTATGAGAAGGGTCTGGAGATGGCTCCAAAGGGATTTGTACTTGGTTCGGAGACCGCGTCGACCATCTCTTCGCGTGGTGTCTATAAGTTCCCTGTCGAGGAGGTTCATGGCGTGGCTTACGACGATGGACAGATCTCAAGCTACGACCTCGAGTCTTGTATCTGGAGCAACCTGCCAGACGATGACTGGATGTGGCAGGATAAAAAGCCTTGGGTCATCGGAGAATTTGTCTGGACAGGCTTCGACTACCTCGGCGAGCCAACTCCTTACGACGAGTACTGGCCATCGCGCAGCAGCTACTTCGGCATCTATGACCTCGCAGGTCTGCCAAAGGATCGCGCCTTCCTTTATCGCACACACTGGGCTCCAGAGAAGGAGACATTGCACCTCCTGCCTCACTGGAACTGGAAGGGTCGCGAGGGAGAGGTGACTCCAGTCTTCTGCTATACCAACTATCCTGAGGCCGAGCTCTTCGTCAATGGCAAGAGCCAGGGCCGCATCAAGAAGTGTGACGTCTCGATGGAGGATTACCTCGCTGAACGCCACGCTGAGCCTATGCCATGGGGTGGCGAGGTGATGTTTGCCAATGGCGATGCGCCACGCGGCAAGAACCGTCTCGATCGCTATCGTCTGCGCTGGATGGACGTCAAGTACGAGCCAGGAGAGCTCAAGGTCGTTGCTTATGACGCCAACGGCAACAAGGCAGCAGAGGAAGTCATCCGCACGGCAGGCAAGCCTCATCACATTGAGCTCGTGGCTGATCGCAGCCAGCTCTGCTCCACCCCTACCGATACTAACGGCAATTTGCTCGACTCTCCAGACCTCAGCTTTGTTACTGCACGCGTAGTAGATAAGGATGGTAATCTCTGTCCAGATGCTAACCAGCAGCTCCGCTTCTCAGTCAAGGGCGCCGGCACCTTCAAGGCTGCTTGTAATGGCGACGCTACTTCTGTCGAGGTCTTTACGCAGCCAACCATGAAGGCTTTCCATGGCGAGCTCGTCGTCATCGTCGAGGCTGGCACTACCGCTGGCAATGCCACGCTGACCGTCACTGGCAATGGATTGAAGCCAGCAAAGATAAATCTCAACATACAATAATATTGAGAACAAAAGAAACTACTTTCCCCTTAAAATGAACAACAATCTCGGCTGGCACGCGCTGGCACTCCTTGTGGCCTGTATTTGGGGTAGCACCTTTGTAGCCAGCAAAATACTGCTGATGGCAGGGCTTACCCCAGCGCAGATCATGACCTTCCGTTTCCTGATCGCCTGGCTGCTGATGCTACCCTGGTGCCACAAGCGACTGAAAACAAATATAAAAGATGAGCTGTGGTTTATGTCGTTAGGCCTCAGCGGCGGTTCGTTCTACTTTCTTGCTGAGAATACAGCTGTGCAGCTCACCTCGGCCACCAGTACCGTAGCACTACTCGTCTGCACCACCCCTATCCTAACGGCGCTGATCAATCGCATGGTCCATCGCTCAGAGCATCTCTCTTCACGCTTCCTGATAGGATCGATGGTGGCGCTGGTCGGTGTGTCGCTGGTAGTGTTCAATGGCGTGTTCGTCCTCGATGACGATCCGTTGGTCATCATCCTCAGTATCGCAGCGTCACTGACCTGGGCGATTTATTGCCTTATCATCCGCAAGCTCGACAAACGCTACTCATCGGCCGTCATCACTCGTAAGGTCTTCTTCTGGGGAGTCATCACCATGCTGCCAGTCGTCTTCTGTGAGGATCTCGACTTCCACATCTTGGCCGACCCTACCGTCATTGGCACCACCTGCTTCCTGGCCATCGTAGCCAGCTTAGGGTGCTTCTTGGCTTGGAACATCGTACTGAAGCGTCTGGGAGTCGTCGTCACGGGCAATTATCTCTACTTTAATCCCGTCACCTCGCTCATCGCTGCTTATCTGGTACTCGACGAGCACATCACGGTATTGGCTATCATCGGATGCATCCTGACCATCGCCGGTGTATATCTGTGCAACAAAAAGAAAAAAGGACCATCATCCCGACGCCCCCTTTCTCGTGTTTTATTCTAAGATATAGTAGTTATGTTTGTTTTACTGGTGCAAATATAACTACATTCTTTGAATAATAGCACAAACAAGGGTGAAAAATTTCAAAAAAAGGGCTTTTTTTGATTGTGCAATCGGTTTTTGTGTTTTTAAACATATAAAAAAATTTGTTTAGGACAAAAAATACCTCTATCTTTGCACCACCTTAAAAAATTAAGAATAACCATAACACAATACCTTAAATAACGCAACCTGAAAGACCTGAATATCTAATACAAGCCTCACAAAGGCACATGTGACACACTAAAAAAGAAGTTCATTTTTCCTCAGGAACGCAACCCTGAGGGGGGAAAGTAAAAAGGGCGGATCGAGAGATCCCCCCTTTTTGTTTTAACTCTTAACTTTATCCCATGAACTTCCCTTGAGCCTCCACAAGAAGATCGCTCCTCGGAAACAGAGCTCGATGGCCATAGCAATCCACACACCCTTGAGACCCATCGTGCCAGCCATCAGCGCTGCCAGCGTGATACGTACGGCCCAGATAGAAGCGAGATTCATCGTGCAAGGAATCTTAGTATCACCCGCGCCGACAAAGACTCCATAGCAGACAATGGCTGCGGCAAAGCCTGGTTCGGCCCAAGCCTCGATACGGAGCACATCGGTTGTGAGCTGCTGCACCAGCGCATCGGGAGACATCAACTGCATCACCCATGGTGCTGTGACATACATCACCACCGCCATCAGCGTCATCACTCCCACGCCTGCTGCCACGGTGATATAGGCAAAGCGTCGAGCCAAGAACTTACGCTTAGCTCCTAAACTCTGACCTACCAGCGTCGTAGCAGCATCAGCCATGCCATAACCAGGCATGTAGCAGAGGCTTTCGACAATGATACCGAAGCCATTGGCCGCCAGTGCCACCGTACCTAACGGAGCAACAATGATGGTGCTAGCGATCTGCGCTCCACACATGATGACGTGCTCAATACCCATCGGTCCTGCGATGTTAAGACACCAGCGGAGCGTGACCTTGTCTGGTCGGAAACTGCGCTTGCCGTCCTGTCGGAGATTCATTTCAGGCGAACAGACCGCCGCGTACCACATCGTCAAAGACGTGGTTACGATCTGCGCAGCCACCGTTCCTAACGCGGCTCCGAGTACTCCCATTCCCAACTGGAAGATCAGAATATAGTTGAATACGACATCGAGCAGACACGTCAGCGCCTGCATCATGGCAGGGATCTTGACATTGCCCGAACAACGCAACACGCCTGCCGACAAAGACATCATCTGATGCAATGGCAGCGTGAGGCAGAAGATGGCGAAGTAGAGCGTCGAGTTGTGGCAGATCTCCGGATCGCCTCCCAGCCAGATCGGGAGCCAAGGCGAGATACAGACACCTAACACCATCAGCAGCGAACTGAATGCCAACGAAGTGGTGATACCTTGACGATAGACGTCTCTCGCTCCCGGGAAATCATTGCCACCGACATGGTGCGCCACCTGCACATAAAAGCCCGTCGACACGGAGTGCGACAAGCCTCCCAACAGCCACAAAGACGTCGAAACCAACGCAATAGACGCCGACGCCGTGGCTCCCATCGAACCCACCATAGCCGCATCGATATACTCCATCGCGATGGTGGAGAGCTGCGAGAGCATGGCAGGGAACGACAGCAGCGCGGCCAGCTTGAACTGGTCACGCGTAGAGAGATGTTTGCCGTTGCGTATCAGCGCGAGGAGTTCGTCCTTGGTCATTGATTCTCTTTGATCCAGTTGACAAAGCGCTGCAAAGCCTCAGCGAGTGTAGCACGGCTGGTAGCCAGATTGATGCGCAAGTGATTCTCGCCAGCCTTGCCATAGATGGTTCCTTCTGTGAACCAGATCTTAGCTTCCTGCTGCAGTCGATGGCTGAGTTCCTCGCTCGTCAGACCTGGCAGCACGTCGCTATAATTTACCCACATCAAGTAAGTGGCCTGTAGGTCGGCGATCTTCAAAGCCGGCACCTCCTTATTTAAATAATCACGCGCGAAAGCGTAGTTGCTCCACACATACTGGCAGAGCTCCTCCAGCCAAGGCAAACCTTCGTCGTATGCTGCCATGATGGCTTCCACACCGAAAGGATTGACGTCGCAGGTCTCATTGATATTGATGGCACGGTCGATCTTTCTGCGCAAGTTAGTTTCTGGCACGATGATGTTGGCATTCTGCAAGCCAGCGATGTTGAACGCCTTGCTTGGCGAGGTGCAGATGCAGTAGCGGAGGCCTTCCAAACCTGCTTCCTTGTCCGATGCCACAGCGCCGAATGGCACATAGAGCGTACCCGGTGTCGTGAGCTCGTTGTGAATCTCGTCGCTGATGAGCAAAATACCATGCTTCTGGCAGAGCTGACCTACGCGGATCAGTTCCTCGCGGTTCCAGATACGACCTGCTGGATTCTGTGGATTACAGAACAGCAGCACCGTGGTCTTGACATGCGAGAGAGCGGTCTCAAGCGCCTCCCAGTCGATGTCGTAGGTCATCATCTGACCCTCTGTAGTTTCTATCAATGGCACGTCAATCTCGCGGCAACCCGCATTGCGGATCAATGTATAGAACGCGTTGTATACAGGCGATAGCACCACCACGTTATCTCCCACCTGGCACTCCGCCTTGAGGATAGCAGCGATGGCAGGGATGACACCGATGGTATAAAGAATCTCCTCAGCCTTGATGCGCCACTGATGGCGCTGCCAAAACCAACGGACGATCGACTGATAGTAGTCAGCCGGCACGAGCGTATAGCCATAGCATGGATGCATGGCACGCTTCATCACCGCTTGCTGCACACAGGGGGCCGTCGCAAAGTCCATATCAGCCACCCACAATGGCAGCACGTCTGGCATCTCGTCCCACTTCACGCTGCGGGTATTGCGGCGGTCGGGAGTATGATCGAAATCGAACATTTGATGTTAATTACGAATTACGGATTACAAATTACTGGCCTCAACGATGGCGTTGGCTGGCGCTTTCTGATTCTCGTCGATGATCAACTCTCCGACCTTACCCTCCACCTTGATAGTTCCTGAGGTAGGGTTCTTGATCGAAACCACGTCACCCTTGATCGTCGCATTGACCTTTGAATACTCAAACATCAGATTAGCATCTTCGCCAAACGTACAGTCCTCCAGAATGAGACCATCCACATAGCAGAGCAACTGCTCGCCAGTCAAGTGGCAGCGCACCAGACGGATGTTCTTGCCATACCACGCCAGGTACTCGCCATTGAGCTCCGAGTCATAGATCGTCACGTTCTCGCTCTCCCAAAAAGCATCCTTCGAGTTAATCACAGCGTTGTGAATCTCTACGTTCTTAGCATACTGGAATGAGTAGTTTCCGTCCTGGCGATAGTCATCGATGCGAATGTTCTCCGAGTGCATGAAGAGATAATCCGCCTTGGCAATCTCCACATTCTTCAGCTTGATATCGCTACAATCCCAAAATGTCTCCAGCGCATTTGGGAACTTACAGTTCTCCACCTCGATACCCGTCATCCTACGGAACATCTTAGGCGCATCGACCTGACAATTAGTCATCTTCAGGTCCTTGCTATACCAAAGGCTGCTTCGTGCGCTCTCGGCAAAATAACTGTTGTTGACCTTAAAACCGTATGTTTCCCAAAACACGTACTTCCCTTCAAAACGGCAATTTTCTGCCTCAATGTTCTTCGATTCTTTGATCGATGACTCACCCACGTGGATAGTCACCTCTTCAAGACGCAAATCGCGGGAAGCGTAAAGGGGACGCTCCCCGCCAAATTCTTGGTTTTTGATTATTTGCATGATTCTATTTTGAGTTATTCACGATTCTCCAAGTATCGTGAAACCATTTTCCGAGAGTACGCGACAGATCTCATTGATATGTTCCTGATCGCGTGTTTCCATCGAGATACGCAACACGCATGAGTTGACATTGATAAACGCGTTGGTACGCTCGTGCAGGACGCCTGTGACGTTTGCACCCAGGTTGGCAATCAGTTGGCTGACCAAGGTCAACTGACCCGGACGGTCAGCAATCTCCAGCGACAAGGTACAGAGACGACCACCCTTCTGCAGACCTCGGTTGATGATACGGTTGAGCATCGTCACGTCGATGTTACCACCGCTCACCACACAGACAGTCTTCTTGCCTTCGAGCGGCAAGCCTGCAAACATAGCAGCAGCCACAGATACGGAACCAGCGCCCTCGGCAATCATCTTATGCTTCTCGAGCAGATGCAGAATAGCTGCACAGACCTCATCATCGCTCACCGTCACAATGCCATCGACATACTTCTGGCAGAGGCTGAAGGTCAACTCACCTGGCTCCTTCACCGCAATACCATCAGCGATGGTGCTGACGCTATAGAGTCGCTCAATCTGACCATGAGCGAGGCTCTGCTGCATACTTGGAGCACCGGCTCCCTGCACGCCCCAGACCTTGATATTAGGATTGAGCTGCTTGGCAGCGTATGCAATACCGCTGATCAAACCGCCACCTCCGACAGGGACGATGATGTTATCGACATCCGAGAGTTCGTTGAGAATCTCAAGAGCGATGGTTCCCTGACCGGCAATGACCTTTGCATTATCGAAAGGATGCACGAAAGTCATGCCACGCTCGTCGCGCAACTTCAGCGCATGAGCATAAGCGTCGTCATACACTCCTGGCACCAGACAGATCTCAGCGCCATAGCTGCGCGTCGCCTCTACCTTACTGATAGGAGCTCCCGCAGGCAGGCAGATACAGCTCTTGATACCATACTTTTGTGCCGACAGAGCCACACCCTGCGCATGGTTTCCAGCCGAACAGGCAATCACACCGCGCTCCTTCTCCTCATCGCTCAACTGTGAGATCATGTAGCTGGCGCCACGCACCTTAAACGAACCCGTTACCTGCAGGTTCTCTGGCTTGATATAGATCTCGCAACCCGGTTTGATGGTGGGAGCCACCACCAAAGGGGTTTCGCGAATGATATTCTTAAGGACAAACTGAGCGCGATAGATTTCCTGAATCGTCAGTTCATTCTCCATCTCTTTCTGATTAAGAAATAGTGAAAACCTTCACCTGAGATCAGAGAGTCTCCAGATAAGCTGCTACGTTCTTCTCGATACGAGCTGAAATGTCATTGTTATCAGCAGCTGGCACGAACTTCTCGCCTACGATGTGCTCGTAAAGCTCGATGTAACGGTCACTTACGCTCTGAGCATAAGCATCAGAGATCTCTGGCATTACGTCGCCCGGACGGTTCATGAAGTTGTTTTCGATCAACCACTGACGAACGAATTCCTTCGAGAGCTGCTTCTGTGGCTCACCTGCCTCGAACTTCTCCTGATAACCCTCGGCATAGAAGTAACGTGAAGAGTCAGGAGTGTGGATCTCGTCGATCAGGATCACCTTGCCATCGCGCTTACCGAACTCATACTTGGTATCAACGAGGATAAGACCCTTGCTAGCAGCGATCTCAGAACCGCGCTGGAAGAGTGCACGGGTGTACTTCACCATGGTCTCCCAGTCCTCCTTGCTTACGAGGCCCTGTGCAATGATCTCCTCAGCAGAGATATTCTCATCGTGACCCTCATCAGCCTTAGTAGTTGGAGTGATGATTGGCTCTGGGAACTTCTCATTCTCGCGCATACCCTCTGGCAACTTCACGCCACAGAGCTCACGGCAACCATTCTTATACTCACGCCAAGCCGAACCGGTGAGATAGCCACGGATGATCATCTCTACGCGGAAACCCTCAGCCTTCAAGCCAACGGTAACCATTGGATCAGGAGTAGCGAGCTTCCAGTTAGGAACGATGTCGCTGGTAGCGTCGAGGAAGCTGGCAGCAATCTGATTCAGACACTGACCCTTGAAAGGAATACCCTTTGGCAGGATAACGTCGAATGCCGAGATACGATCAGTAGCTACCATGACCATAAGGTCATCATTGATGTTATAAACGTCACGAACCTTGCCGTGATAAACAGACTTCTGACCCTTGAAGTTGAAGTCGGTGCGAGTAAGTGCAGACATAATGATATTTATTATTTGATATTTGTTACCAATTATTTGATATTTATTATAATATCCGCGCCAAAGATACATAAAAAAACAATAGGAAGGATTTTTCTTCTCAAATATCCAGCCTATTGTCATTATCTTTATTCAAAACTTCGGTGTTTTGACATGTGTAAATATTCTTTTAAATATCAGAATTGCGATAATATGCGGAGAAATATCTATAATACCAATCATGGCAGATTTTGAAAAATTGCAATACTCAAAAAGCATTTCATCGCATTTTATACAAAGTTTTAAACAAATTATCCGATTTGGATAATCCAATTCGGATAATTTGAAAAACATTGCGTACTTTTGCAAAAAAATAATACGCATGAACCCATTCCTTACCTTTGGTTATCACTCTGCAGAATACTTCTGCGACAGAGTTTCTGAGACGGCTGAACTCACAAGCCTGCTCACTAATGGCAATAATGTGACGCTGATTTCTCCGCGTCGCATGGGAAAGACTGGCCTGTTGTATCATTGCTTCGCCCAATCAGAGATCAAGGAGAAATACCATACATTTATTATCGACATCTATGCCACCAAGTCGCTTCAGGACATGGTTTATACCATGGGCAAATCCATCGTCAGCGCCCTGAAACCTCGTGGCCGTCATGCCTTTGACAAGTTTCTCGATGTTGTGACCTCACTGCGTCCAGGCATTTCGTTCGACGAAGCCGGTAATCCTTCCTGGAATGTAGAATTAGGCGACGTGAAGACCCCTGCCATCACGCTCGATGAGATCTTCAGTTATCTCGAACATGCTGACAAACCTTGCTTGGTAGCCATCGACGAGTTCCAATCCATCACCGAATACCCAGAAAAGAATATTGAGGAATTACTGCGCACCTACGTGCAACGTTGCCACCAGACCTGGTTCGTCTTCTGTGGCTCACAGCGCAGCATGATGGGCGAAATGTTCCAGTCGCCAGCACGTCCATTCTACCAGAGCACCACCAACCTCCCTCTTTATGCCATACCTGCCGATAAATACATCCCATTTGTCGAGCATCATTTCAAGCAATCAGACAAATACATAGCCAAAGAAGCCATAGAGGAAGTCTATAACCGCTTCGATGGCACAACCTGGTATCTACAGAAAGTGATGAATGAGCTCTGGCGCACCACCCAAGAAGGCCAGCCTTGTCTCCTGTC
Source organism: Bacteroidales bacterium (assembly GCA_045600445.1). GTDB lineage: Bacteria > Bacteroidota > Bacteroidia > Bacteroidales > UBA3663 > Liminaster. The sequence goes on from JAZRXZ010000182.1 coordinate 60,525, forward strand.
CGACGTCGCTCCTGCCATCAAACACATTATCGATTCAAATACAGAGACCTATCAGGACATCCTCTATCAACTCTCTACCCGCCAAAAAGAGCTTCTCCTCGCCATCAGCCGCGAAGGTAAAGCCACGCAGATCACCGGCTCAGCTTTCATCAAGAAGTATCGTCTCTCATCTGCCAGCAGCGTGCAGAAAGCCTCCGAGATGCTCATCCGTCAGCATATTATTACCAATGACAAAGGCACCTACGAAGTATATGACAAATTCTTCGCGCAGTGGTTGGCGGAGTAATACATGGCTTTCTTCAATACGAAGATATGATCTGCTGAGAAATACAGACCTATGCCGTTTTTATTGGGACCTCCTTTCAAAATAACAATATATCCCTATCTAAAATACTGAAAGAAGTAGAGTTAAGCAAAGATTCAGTTATTAAGAATTATTTAATAACTGAATCTGATGATAAATAATAAATGAGGTAGAATACTCTATATATTATATAAGGTGTGTCACCTTGATCTTCTTCCACTTCTTACCCAATCCCAGTTCGATGGCATCAGGATTCTTGATCAGGAGCTCTCCCTTTTGCAGATTGCCAAGGTCAGAACGCAGTTCCTGCAGTTCCTTGCCACTCACTCCGAAGAGGTCTTTTAGTACCTGGTCATTGATACTCTGTTGCTTCATCAGCAACGGATACTGAGCGTTAGCATAGAAATCAAAATAAGGAGATTTAAAGCTATCCATATTCTGTGTAGCCAGAATGACACTCATACCCTTATTTCGTCCTACAGCAATCAGATCTCGCAGAGGCTTGTTATCAAACGAGAGCATATAGTGAGCCTCGTCAATGATCGTGAAATGACGCACCTCGACACATTCCTCGCTGACGGCTTGTTTCTGTAGTTTCTCGTAGATGTTATTCAACTTCGATACCACAAAATATACGATTGCCTTAGCGATAGGTCCGTCTTTCTGGAAGCGTCCCAAGTCGATGATATAGCAGTTCTTCAGCAAGTCAATACTGTCTGCCTCTGCAAACAGACGGCTTCTGATCAGCTGCTTCAATACCGACGTCACGCTGTCATCCTTATCCTGCTGACGCTCTGGCAGCAGTGCCAGATACTTCTTCAGAATCAGCTCAAACGTAATAGGAGCACCACCCGTCTGCTTATAAGCCTCAATGATGGCCTCACTCAGATGATTGCTCATGTTGGCACTGATACGCGCCTGATCAATGGCACAAAGAGCCGTAGCCATGCCCGTAGAATACAGGTTGATCTCATTCTGCACAGGAGCGGCTGAGAAGTCCTTGAACGGCGTAAAAGGTAAAGGCTCCTCCATAGGACGGAGGATAGCATGAATGTCCGTGTCAAACTCAGCCAGCCATCCCGCATTCTGCGGATCAGAGAACTCTCCCTTATAGTCAAAGAACAGGAAGTTGACCGGATAGCTCGAATCTGTTGACAGATGGCGCAGCTGCTGTATCAGCACAGCCAGCAGATTAGACTTTCCGCTACCCGTGGTTCCTGCCACCAGGATCTGGCTATTTGAGATATGACGACTGTTCACGCTCAGCATAGCCTCCATCTCATCCTCATAATGACCGATAATCAGATCCAGCATCGGAATCTCTCCATTTGCTCCACGCTGCTGCACACCCTGACTCATCAGCCATTCGTCCAGCGCTCCTTCCATCAGGAGTTGTCCACCTTTCAGTATCTCTGCATTGACAATTCGGCTCAACAATGCAGGTGACTCAGAGTCCACTCCCTCATAGCGCATTTTTATCAATGCCGAGAAGAGCGGTTTCATATTATCCTTGGTAAAAAAACTCGGTGTAAAACGCAAGTAACGCTTAAAAGCAAACGTCGGCAACGCCTCAATATCCCTAGCCTCAGCCTGTGACAATCCTGCCAGCAGACATAGTCGCATCATCTTGTTCCAGGTCAGCGACAGCGGACGTGTACCACGAGGATAGTTCTTCAGATTAAGCCTATCCTCCAGCAAGTTCTTCAGTGCGTTCAGATCCTCCTGCAGCGTATCTGCCTGTATACATTTTTCAAGTTCAAGTAACATAAGCCGTAGGTTTTTATGGGTTCAACATGATTCCGAAGTAACCTTGTTCTATCGTCGTACACTGTTCCTCTCTGTTTCTATCCAATGTATAGGTCTTGGCAATGAAAGGCTCCAGGCGCTCATAGTCCTCACTGGTCCTGATCTCTGTATCCGTAGAGAGCAGGATGGTCTGCTCTGCCAGTGATGGGAAGTAATTCTCCATAATCGTCGTACGGCTATCCTTATCCAATACACCCATCACCGTATCAATCATTACTGGTGGATCATAATCACCCAGTTCATGTAGCACCTTGAGCAATACCTGTATGACCACCTGCTTAGCACCCGCATTCAGCGTAGAGAGCGCAATCTCATTACCTGCCTTGTGATAGATCTTGAAGGTCAGATCCTGCAACTGCTCCGACAGCTCCACTCGTCCTATCACGCCACGATACGCTGCCAGATTCTGGTTCAGATACTCTCGCATCTTAGCCTCAATCTGCGTCTTCTTCAGTCGCAGCAAAGTGTTGGCTACATCATCAAAGAAAGGTTTCATCTCCACTAGCGTATCATACTTCGGATCAGGCTCCTGCTGTATCTGTATGTCATACTGGCTAATCTTATGCTGCTGTTTCTTGATCTGATCTTCCTGCGCCTTGATGGCCTCATTCAGTCGTGCTATCTCCACCTCATTATCTTCGTATGCTTTCAGCAACGCGTAGTCATTACCACTGATCTGCTGCTGCATCAGCTCAATGTCGGTTTTCAACGTCGGCAGATTATCGATCTCCAGATTGATCTGCGCATGATTGATTGCCAGCTGAGGCAAACTATTGAAGGTCTTACGGCTTACCAAAGCGCGCAGCGCCTCTACCTCCTCATTATCCAGATATGCATAGTTATCAGCGGTTGCCGCTGGCTGTGTCTGCTTCTGCATCACCTGACTCACAATCTTTCCCTCATCCACACCCATCAGGAACGGACAGTCCTCCTGCAGCAAGCTTACAATCTGGTGTGTCAGTTCCTTGACCACAGGTTCATCCACCTGCTGCTTCTGGCTATTGGCCAGTTCTGTCTTATTCTTCAGCACCAGACTCATCTCTGCTTGGCGCAGCTTCAGCAGGTGTGGCAGGAATACGTTGATCTCCAAAGATTCTACGATGGCCTCCAGGTCCTTCAGGTACTGGCGGCTGCGGTCTTCCACCTCTGTGATCTTCTGCTGTGTCACTCTGATCTTGTTTCGCAGCGTCTCTTCCTCCTGCTTGCCATTCTTCAACATGTTATACATCTGGCTGTTGTTGGCCGAGTAGAGCAGACACTTGTCCAGATCATTCTTCAGCTGTTCCAGTTCACGCTTCTTGAGGTCGGTGTCATCCACCAGAGCACGATACTCCTTCTGCTCATTCTCCTGTTTCAACTTCTTCTCTGCATATTCCTGTTGCAGATGTTCGCACACACGGCTCAGCTGTATATACTTATTGAAGCCCATCACATTCTCAATATTCTCCTTGATCACATGGTTCAACTGATCCTCCTTCAGCAGATTACCTGCCTCCATAGCATCGAAGAGGAAGTAGCGGCTCAGCTCCTGTGGCAGATTGGCCTTGATGATTTTCTGCACCACCTGCTGCATCTTGGCACGTTCTGTAGGAGGCGTAGCAGGTCCATAGGCAAAGACATTGCCATTCATATTCAGACGCACATTCTCACCCACTTTACCATTTGGCATCAGTCGGTAAGTACGGCTCAGGATATATTGCTGTTCACGTCCTAACACACGTCCTGAGAAGGTCAGTTGCAGCACGATCTCCGAGTCAGCGCTCTGCTTTGTACCCATGTTGAGCAACAGATGGAAACGCTTGGCATCCATCTTCTCCAAGCCATACAGCGCACCATAGATGGCTTCAAACAGCGTGGTCTTACCACCACCATTCTTACCACCTATCAGGATGATCGGACGCTCTGGCTCTACGTTCAGATCCAGATCAAGAGACTGATAGGTCTTATAGTTCGAGACTTTGATATTCTTAATGAGCATAACTAAATCTTTTTAAGTGCTTTCTCAATGATCTTCTCTACCGTAGCATCCTCTACGTCCAAGTCATTGGTCTTGGCTGCATGATACTGTTTTAGCACCTCTTCCTCTATCCACTCTGGCATCAGCTTATGCTTCTCTGCCAACGTAGCTATTACCTCCATGTCCTCCTTACGTATTCCGTAGTTCAGGAAGTTGCCATCTAATCCTTTTGCCATATAGAAAATTGTAAATGGTAAATATAAAAATGGTAAATGTCACAGCATCAGCGTTGTCCATCCCGTGATGTCATCCGTGTCTGTGATGTCCAGCTCCGGATACTTCCACGTTAGGCCGTCCTGTATCAACACACCGCCCTTCAGTTTCGTGCCGTTCTTGTTCTGCTCCTCCATGAAGCGACGCAGAGCATTGTGCTTCGATGGTGCTTCCGGGTCACTGCCACGGGTTTTCGTGTCAAGCAGATAGATGCTGCCATCCTTCATATAGATAATGAAATCCACATAGAAAAGGCTGTCTCTGCCACCCGTGTCTTTATAAGCTACAGCAAAGTGATCAGCTCCATTATCACCATTCTTATACCACCACGCTACATTCTCTTTCTTATCAATCCATTCTGCGAAGTTCTTCTCTGGGTTCGATGCTTCTATCTGTTCATAGAACGGACGCAGAGCATGCTTATGAATGGTCTTGTCTTTGTTCTGGTAGAAATCAGGATTATAGCTACGTGAGTCTGGCAATGACCAGAAATTATGTGTGATGGTAGCTCCCTCCGTCGGCTTTCCTTGTCTGGCTTGCAGCTTCAGTTCATAGCCTGCCAGTGTCTTCTTGATCAGATCCTCCCACTTTGACACATTCACTTTGGCCAGATACATACGCATGGCTTCCGCTTCCGTCATTCCCAAGTATTCATCAGCAAAGGCAATCAATGCACCACGCAATACAGGCGTTGAGTCGAACTTAGAGAACTTACCTACATGCGCCCTGCAGAACAGCGTAAAGAGTCGGCTGGTTTCCGAGGCGTTACGTGTCAATCTGGCTTTCTCCACCACCTCCACACGGCTCTGATGGTCAGGATCGGCCAGCTGCAAGTCTTTTGGCACCACCACATAGAGCTTCGTCACATCTATCTGTATATGAGCAGCACCCACCTTCATTCGGTTGGCCGTATAGACATCCTGCTGCTGTGTCGTATTCTGATTCTCCTGGTTCAGCAGCATATTGATCAGGTAGTCATCGTCATTCTCGTCAAAGGATAGCTGTCCCTGTAGTTCATTGATGTGGAACTCATGAGCAAACACACTCATCAGATGCTTACGGAAGTCATACCCCAGTCGGTTATGTACCTTCTTAGGAGGCTTTACGTATGCCGATCCTAACGAGATATTCTCCACTCCCTCACGCAGGAAGGCGTTGGCCTTCGTCATGTAGTTCATCTCGTCATTGGCAATGAGGATGGCATCTTCCGAGAGGTTAGTATAGACATAACCTACATTCAGTCGGTCATCCGTATAGTAACGCTGCTCTGGCATACGCAGGATGCGGCCTACCGTCTGTACGGTGAAACGCACATCGCTCAGTTCACGATAGATGAGCAATACTGCGGCTCTCGGACAGTCCCATCCCTTCGAGATCGCCTGCTTGAAGAGCAATACATCCACCAGCGAATCCATCTTCGTAATCTCGTCCAGATTCACCTTGTCCTTGTTGTCGCTGAGCCATACCGCCAGCTTTCCATTGTTCACGCTGATGTTTTTGAGGTTGTCCAGATAGGACGTCACTTCATCACGTATTGTCTGTTCCTCGCTCGACATCGTTTCCTTATTATCATTCGGCAACTGAATCAGGAGCAGCGGATTGATATTCACACCCATGGCCTGATAGGCCTTGGCAAGCTCATTGCGCTTACGCAAGGCTTTCTCCAGCAGCTGCTGGTTTACCGTCAGATCGTCCTTAAACTTCTCCGACGAACTCACCGCAGGGTTCAGCATGATCGAGCGCTTGATCATCTCTTCCTCTATGACATCATCGCGCATGATCTGCACCAGTTCCACATTCGTGGTGATCGGGGTAGCCGAGATACGCAGCTCAATCTTCGGATTGATCAGTTTCAGAATCTCCTCGCTCTTCTTGGCATTGGCTCCAGTATAGTAGTGTTCCTCATCGATAATTACCACGACGGGGATGTCCTGCTCCTTCGTCCTGCGCACCAGGGTCGAGAGGTTATGGTTCATCTCATTGTCTCGGCGCAGGATGGCATTCTCCTTGTTGACCGACTCCCAGTTAAGGAACAGGATGTCTCCCGACTCCAGATAGCCACCCGACACGTCCACCTCGTCAAACATCAGCGTCCTGAGGTTGTGTGTCTCCGAGAAATAGTTTTTCAGGCTCTTGTAGCTCTGTATGTGCAGCTTGTTCGGTGCAATCCAGATGAAGGCCACACGATCATAGCGGCACTCTCCGCTCTGCTCCACCTCGGCTTTCAGTTCATCGAGCATGGCCGTAACCATTACCGTCTTACCTGCACCTGTTGGAGCCTGTAGGACGATCTTCTGTCGGTCTTGTGATCTGTTCAACTGCTTGATGACTCGCTTTTTCAGTTGATTGACAGCTTCCCGCTGATATTCTTTCAGGTCGATCATTGCTCTACACTTTTATAGATTGAACCATCTGCTTCTTCATCACTCACCTCTACCTCAGGCTCGGTGTTATCTGCCTCAGCCGGAGCAGGCAATACCTGGCGCATCGCCTGATACAAGGCATGTGGCATGGCACGGAGCTCTATCTTGTCCAATACCGTCTCAAAGTCCTCTGTGTATGGATACTGGCCTTCTGCCATCACATACACCTTGATCGGATTGCTTTCCACCACGGTCATCTGCTCGATTCGTTTCACAATAGCTGGGATAGCTGCTGGCTCATAGATGATAAGCATCTGGCTGCCACCAATGACACCATCTGTAAAGTATCGTGCGATCTGCTCATGCAGCTTCAAACCTTCAAAGCTCTTATCCTCCGGATACAAGTCTTCCTTGATACAAAGCAAATCCGTACTTGCCTTCATCAGTTCCTTCTGATTCGCTGCAGTCTTCTCTCTATCTACAAAATCAACTTTATAATAGCGCAGATTGTTATTCTTCAATCCTTCTACCTGCTGACCCTTCGGTGTGGTATAACCCTGAATTACACGTTTATTGCGTTCATAGGTCACCTCCTCGCAGATGTTATTCTCGTTATTCGTAACTAAGATACACTTTCTATGTCCTCCGTCTTCTGCATTTAGTTGCATGGTGGCGTGAAGGGTGGTGCCGGAGCCGGCGAAGAAGTCGAGGACTGTAACATTAGAATCTTGATGTGTTGCAATCAAATCTGAGACATAATTGTGTGGCTTTGGGAAATCAAATTGTGAACCCAAATTTAGATAAGCTAATTGTTTCTTTGCTATATCATTTGAATATTCATTGTCTACGAAGTCTATTGTTGAGCGTTTCCTTTCTTTTCCTGTGTAAACAATCTCATATGAATCTCCTCTTTTTTCTATAGTCGCGTTGAGATAACCTTTAGTGTAGATACGACCACTTCTGAAGACAATCCATCCATTCTTCAATCCAAACTGAAATAACTCTTTAGACCAACGCCATGCATAATCTTTTGCTAAATGGTTACCATTTTTACGCTCTAGATACTTTTTTTCATCGCCACCAGGATAGAATTTCTTTCCATCATGTTCAATTATATAATCTAATGATTTTGAATAGCTAATTGAGTTACAATCCAATGGTTGTTTTAGATTATACCTTCCTCTCTCTTTCAGAAATTCGTCCTCATATTTATAACTACTATCCTCAAAAGCAACTCCTTTGAATATATTATTATGTTTTGCGTAACAAAGTGCGTACTCATGGCTTCGCATAAAGTCAACAGGAGTTTTTCCGCTTTTTGTAGTTAAGCGAATGAATGTATCAACATATTGCTCACCTCCAAACACCTCATCACACAGCAGCTTCAAATTTGCCTGCTCATTATCGTCGATAGAAATAAATATCACACCACGATCCGACAACAAACGCTTAGCAATACGCAAACGCTTGCTCATAAAGGATAGCCATTTAGAGTGACGGTAACTATCCTCACTATCGACATACGAGTCATTATACACAAAATCCTTATTGCCTGTGTTATAAGGAGGATCTATGTAGATGACATCGACTTTACCTTCGTATGCATACTGCAAAGCTACCAAAGCAGGATAGTTATCACCCTCTATGAGAATATGATTAGGCACCTCTTCTGTTGTATCAGCGAGGATTCTTTTACTGGTGTCTTCTTTTAGTACAGGGAGTTTTTCACGGAGCAGAGCTTCCACCTCTTCAGGACTATCTTCCCACACAAGGCCATATCGCTTCTGCTCACTGAGCAGTTCTAAAAGCGCAGATTTATCTTCTGGAGCGATTCCCTCCAGAGCATGGATACGGCTGGCAAGTGCAGCCTTGTCAATCTTTTTGTTCATGGTGCTTCGGTATGGCACGCCCTCCATACCGTCTGCTTCAGGTTTCTCTACAAAAATGCAGAATGCCAAGCACCCAGGATAGCAGATATAAAAAGACGCGGACCGCATCTTTCTCATATCGCTATTCCGAGGTACTTGGCGGAAACCTGAACACAGACGATATGATACGAATGACGACCCACGCCGGAGCGCAGGCGTCTTCAATATCAAATCTGTGTTCAATTATTCTTTCTACCGCCAAGTTTTCGGAATAATCAAGATTTGAAGAACGCTATGTTGTTATTATGTTAGTGTTGTTTGTAGTGTTTACTTGTAATTTATTAGTTTAGATGTCTATACACCGCTGCAAATATAACCATTTATTTCATCAAATCCAAATAAATCTCAAATTTTCGCATCTTTCTTGTTTTTTCTACAAATTTTTAAAAAATCCTCCATTCCTCCATAATCGCATCTAAGTAGCTGATTTTCACGTAGCATTTTATATGGAGGATGATGGAGGATCCTCCATCATCCTCCATAGCCTTGACTTACTGATTTTCAGTCAGTAGAGTGCGGTTATGGAGGAATGGAGGATTTTTGCGTCATGCAGCTGATTTTACTGGGACGATGAAGTAGGCAGAGCCCTGCATGAGGTCTTTCTGCTCATAATTCAAAGTCCTGAGCAAGCGTCCGACCTTGACTGCCATACCCTGAGTAGGTCTGATTTCAGGGAAGTTCTTGCACAAGATGTACACAATGTCACGCGTCAATAGTGGCATAACCAGTTCTCCGGCGTCCGGGCGACGGAAGCAAGCTGTGAGCATGGATTCAAGGTCTGAGACGCGCTGGAACTTTACATTCATCTCCTCGATTCTTCTCGTCTCGGCTGGCGTGAACCAGTAAGGGAGCTTCTGCTCGCGGACTTCATAAACTACCTGCGCGTAGAGCTGGTCGTACTCAATCTCGCGGTCGTTGAGGATGATCGTATCCTGCGGGATTTCCACACATAAGTAACGACGAGAGCCGGTCGTATCTTGCAACGGACGAGGGTTATTAGTAGTGGCTACAAACGAGGCGTAACGCTTGCGACTGCGCTGAGCCTTGCCGAAGATCGGACGGCCGTTGACCTGGATCTTCGAGAGCATCTGCTTCAGCTCGGCCTGCTTGCCGGATTTGATCTGGTCAAGCTCGTCGATATTGACGAGGAGGTTGCTGGTCAGAGCCATCTCCTTGTCGAACTTGTTGCCAAGATTGACGTGATCGAGGTAGTACTCACGGAACTGAGGAGGGAGGAGCTGGGCGCAGTAGGTACTCTTGCCACAGCCCTGCGCGCCGATGAGGGTCAGCACCTGCTCGTTGCCGTGCAGGTTGTCGAGCTGGAGCCAGTGAGCTACGCAGCTGCGGAGCCAAGTGCTGTGCTGACAGAGCTGCTCTTCGGTCACTCCGGGAAGACGCTGGAAGAGTTCGCGGACGTGATCATAACCATCCCATGCAGGGAGCTGGTTGAGATACTCGGCAATGGGGTCATAGTCGGGCGTCTCTTCGGAGTGAATGTACTCGTCGATGCTGGCTTTCAGGCCTTTCAGATCTCCGAGTTCGCGCTTGGCACGGCGGATAAGGGAGTTCTGGCTCTCGCGGGTCACGGTTCGCCAAGGCTTAGGCTGAGCGTCTGCTTCGCTGTCATTGCAGACCTCTCTCATTTCGTACTTATCGGAAAGTACGTTGCGACGGAACTCGTAGCTCATGGCCATGAATTCCTCGACAAGGGTCTTACCAGCTACCTCTGTAGCTGGCTCACGCTGGGTGAAGTTTTCTAACATGTAAAAGAAAAGAAGATAAAATTGATAATGAAGTTAGTTAAGCTTTTAGGATTGGCACTTAGTAAGCAAAGTTTGTCAGAAATTGAGTAGATAAATGTGTTTTCTCAAAAGCGGGCGCAAAGATAAGAAAAAGATTTGGCGGAAACAAGGGGT
>JAZRXZ010000183.1:0-1165 GCA_045600445.1 Bacteroidales bacterium
ATATCACCTCTCCTGAAGAGGATTTGTCCGATGGAATTAGAGATAAGATGAAGACTTGGATTCAGTCCATATTGCTTCTTGGCAATGATAAGCAGAAGGTAGTCACAGATGGCTATCCATATCTGCGTGAAGACTGCATTCATAGTCGTCCCGTAGAAGGACTTGATGTGCAGATGCTGCTTGATCCATTTGAAGAAAATCTCAATCTGCCACCTTTCACGGTAGAGTTCGGCAATGGTAATCGCCTCCAGAGTAAAGTTATTGGTCAAGAACCGATAGACTGTGCCGTCTCTAAAGTCCTCGTAGACAACGAGTCTGAGATTGTCGGGATACTTCCTGGAGGTGTAGTATCCAGTGAGCCTGATAGTCTCATCAGAAATAAGACCAGCTTGAGGATCAACCTCCCGGCTATCCACAACTTCATACTTCATATTGTCTTTGGCTCGCGTAACAAACCACGCATGGTTCTGATGAAAATGGGTATAGAGCGTATCAAACTTGACATAGCCCTTATCCATGAGATAGTATGCATTCGGTTCCACAGGAACCTCCTCCAGTATCTTGGAATCGTGCACGGAGGCCTCCGTAAGGCGTATAAACGTTGGGATAGAGCCATTCAGATCCATCAAGGTGTGCATCTTGAAGCCGCCTTTTCCATGATGAAGTGTTGCCCAAGGGCAGAGAGAAAGACACAACTCAATGGTACTGCTGTCGAAAGCGCAAACCATTTCGTCAAGGTCGATTCTCAACTTCTCGCCGGCATAAAGGTCCTTCGCCTTCTTTATCAGGACATAGCCAAAGTCTTGATAGATACGCCAATCATGTTTCTCGTTCGCTTCTGCAAGGGTGGATTTAGGCATTACCTTCAAGCCAGACCGATACAAATCCTGCGAGCAAAGGTCAAGCGTTGTCTCAATATCTCTCAGGCCGCTTCTGTCAGTGAATTGAGCAAAACTCATCACAAGGAACTGGTCCCTGCAATTGAATTTGATGGTATGCCGGTCGCCTTTGTAGCGACCCACACACTTGCTGAATTCATATTCGGTGAAGAGCGACATAAGCTGTGCGAAGATTGTTTTACCCTTGTTCATAGCTTGCGAGAAGCGGCTCAAATGCCGTTACGCAAACTTACGAGTTCTAATCGAAAAATAATTCTTGCCTTGTA
>JAZRXZ010000184.1:0-10892 GCA_045600445.1 Bacteroidales bacterium
TAATCCTTAAAACTTCAAACTAACAATGGCAAAACTTACTAAGAATCAGAAGGCCGCCGCTGCTAAGATTGAAGCAGGTAAGGCTTATACTTTGGCTGAGGCTTCAGCTCTCGTAAAGGAAATTACTTATACTAAGTTCGATGCTTCTGTTGATATCGACATCCGTCTTGGTGTCGATCCTCGCAAGGCAAACCAGATGGTACGTGGTACCGTATCTCTCCCTAACGGCACTGGTAAGACCGTTCGCGTTCTTGCTCTCTGTACCGCTGATCAGGAGGCTGCTGCTCTCGCTGCTGGCGCTGATTACGCTGGCCTTGATGAGTACCTCCAGAAGATCAAGGAGGGTTGGACTGATATCGATGTAATCATCACCCAGCCAGCTTGCATGGGTAAGCTCGGTCCTTTGGGTCGTGTACTCGGTCCTCGTGGTCTCATGCCTAACCCTAAGTCTGGCACCGTTACTATGGACGTTGCTAAGGCTGTAAAGGAGGTTAAGCAGGGTAAGATTGACTTCAAGGTAGATAAGGGTGGTATCGTCCACACTTCACTTGGCAAGGTCAGCTTTACTCCAGAGGCTATCCAGCAGAATGCAAAGGAGTTCATTCAGACTATCATCAAGCTGAAGCCTGCTACTGCAAAGGGTACTTATATTAAGAGCATTTTCCTTTCAAGCACTATGAGTGCCGGCATTAAGGTCGACACCAAGTCTATCGACGAATAATATATTTTTCTGGAACTCTGTTCCGATAATAAATTAAATTATGAAGAAAGAAGATAAAGTCCTTAATATTGAGAAGCTCGAAGGTCTCCTCGGAGAGTACGCTCACTTCTATGTAACCAATATCGAGGGCCTCAATGCCGAGAAGACCAGCGCACTTCGTCGCGAGTGCTTCAAGCAGGAGGTTAAGCTCGTAATGGTTAAGAATAAGCTCTTCGTTAAGGCGCTTGAGAATAAGGGTGTTGATGTTTCTCCTATTGCAGCTGCATTCAAGGGTACTTCAGCAATCATGTTCTCAAACGTTGGCAACGTTCCAGCTAAGCTGATCAAGACTCTCAATAAGAAGGAGGAGGTCGTAGCTCTAAAGGGTGCTTACGTTGAGGAGTGCTGCTATGGCGCTGATGCTCTCGAGACCCTCGTTGCTATCAAGAGCAAGAACGAACTCATTGCCGATGTTATCGCTCTCTTGCAGTCTCCTGCAAAGAACGTTATCTCTGCATTGCAGAGCGGCGCAAGCACCATTCATGGTGTACTCAAGACCCTGGGCGAGCGCCCAGAGTAATCATCGGATTATCGCAGGACATCCGAAGAGTTGCCTGATCGCTGCTTAATTATGTAGCGAAAGAATGCGTGTATGCTCTATAATCGCCCTGCAACCAAACATTAAAATATATAAAAATAATAATATTTAAAAAATTACAATTATGGCAGATTTGAAAGTTCTCGCAGAGGAGTTGGTAAACCTCACTGTAAAGGAAGTTAATGAGCTCGCTCAGATTTTGAAGGATGAGTATGGCATTGAGCCAGCTGCTGCAGCTGTTGCAGTTGCTGCTCCTGCAGCTGGTGGCGAAGGCGCTGCTGCTGCTGAGCAGACTGAGTTCGACGTAGTTCTCAAGGAGGCAGGTGCTAACAAGCTCCAGGTCGTTAAGGCTGTTAAGGAGGTTTGTGGTCTCGGTCTTAAGGAGGCTAAGGAGATGGTTGACGGCGCTCCTGCTACTGTTAAGGAGAAGCTCTCTAAGGCAGAGGCAGAGGCTCTCAAGAAGGCTCTTGAGGAGGCAGGTGCTGTTGTTGAGCTCAAGTAATCCTTACTCAATCACACCCATAGGTTTAGACCCTCAACATATAGAGGAGGGTCTAAACCCTTTTTACGTTTTTGACTTTTCGTTATAAAAAGGTCAGACTTCTTTTTCTTTTCTCCTAAGAAGTGACCGGCTTCTACCGAGCTTCTTGGTTATGCAACAGTGGCTGCTGCATGTAAAAAAGTCTAAAAGGGCACGTTTCGCGTCCTTTTTTGTCGCGTCTATAGGTATAGGTTATTTTAATTTTCTTTTAAATATTGCTATTCGCGACTTCCAATTTAAACGGAAAAATCACTTTTTTTGTTATATATGACTAAAATAGTTTCTGGAACAAGAAAACCAAGAGTAAACTTCTCTTCGACGAAGGCCCCTTTGGCATATCCTGATTTCCTGGACATCCAGCTCAAGTCTTTCCATGACTTCCTGCAGCTTGATACTCCACCAGAGGATCGTCGAAATGAGGGACTCTACAAGGTTTTTGCAGAGAATTTTCCTATTGCAGACACTCGTAACAACTATGTACTCGAGTTCCTCGACTACTTTGTTGATCCACCTCGCTATACTATCGAGGAGTGTTTGCTTCGTGGCCTCACTTACAACGTGCCTCTCAAGGCTAAGCTGAAGCTCTATTGTACAGATCCTGATCATGAGGATTTTTCTACCAAGGTAATGGATGTTTATCTTGGTCAGATTCCTTACATGACACCTCAGGGTACTTTCGTTATCAATGGTGCTGAGCGCGTTGTCGTTAGCCAGTTGCACCGTTCGCCTGGTGTTTTCTTCGGCCAGAATCTTCATTCAAACGGAACAAAGCTTTATTCTGCTCGTATCATTCCTTTCAAGGGTTCTTGGATTGAGTTCGCTACTGACATCAACAATGTCATGTATGCTTACATCGACCGTAAGAAGAAGTTGCCAGTAACTACTCTTCTCCGTGCTATCGGTTTCGAGAGTGATAAGGATATCCTTGAGATCTTCAACCTTGCAGAGTCTGTTGAGGTTAATGAGAAGACCATGATGGATGCTAAGGGTCGCAAGCTTGCAGCTCGTGTCCTGAAGTCTTGGGTCGAGGATTTCGTTGATGAGGATACTGGTGAAGTTGTAACCATTGAGCGTAATGAGGTTCTTGTAGAGCGAGAGGAAATTCTTGATGATAATAACATCGAGAAGATTCTTGAGAGTGGAGTTGAGACTGTTCTCCTCCAGCGTGTAGATTCTAAGCTTGATGACTTTGCTATCATCTACAACACTCTTCAGAAGGATCCATCAAACTCAGAGAAGGAGGCTGTTATCTACATCTATCGTCAGCTCCGCAACGCTGAGCCTGCAGATGATGCCAGTGCTCGTGAGGTAATTCAGAACCTTTTCTTCAGCGACAAGCGCTATGACCTCGGTGAGGTCGGTCGTTATCGTTTGAATAAGAAGTTCAACCTCTCTACTCCTATTGAGACTCGCGTCCTGACCAAGGATGATATCACTGAGATTATCAAGTACCTTATTGAGTTGATCAACTCTAAGGCAGATGTCGATGATATCGACCACCTTTCAAACCGTCGTGTCCGTACCGTAGGCGAGCAGCTCTACAACCAGTTCGGTATCGGTCTGGCTCGTATGAGCCGTACCATCCGTGAGCGCATGAATGTTCGTGACAATGAGGACTTCTCTCCAGTTGACTTGATCAACGCAAAGACCATCTCTTCTGTCATCAACTCATTCTTCGGCACCAATGCACTGAGCCAGTTCATGGATCAGACCAACCCATTGGCTGAGATTACTCACAAACGTCGTATGTCGGCTCTTG
Organism: Bacteroidales bacterium; assembly: GCA_045600445.1. Classification (GTDB taxonomy): domain Bacteria; phylum Bacteroidota; class Bacteroidia; order Bacteroidales; family UBA3663; genus Liminaster. The sequence goes on from JAZRXZ010000184.1 coordinate 3,599, forward strand.
GTCCTGGCGGTCTTTCTCGTGAGCGTGCAGGCTTCGAGGTTCGAGACGTACACTATACTCACTATGGTCGTCTGTGTCCTATCGAGAGCCCTGAAGGTCCTAACATCGGTTTGATCTCTTCTATGTGTGTCTACGCAAAGATCAATGACCTTGGCTTTATCGAGACCCCATACCGTCGAGTAAATAATGGTGTAGTTGACCTTTCTGACAATGGTGTAGAGTGGATGAGCGCTGAGACCGAAGAGGGTATGCTCATCGCAGAGTCTACTGCTCCAACTGATGAGAATGGCAAGCTGACCGAGAAGCACGTTATCGTACGAGAGGGCGCTGACTTCCCTAAGGTTGATCCTGAAGAGGTGAACCTGATGGATGTGGCTCCTAACCAGATTGCTTCTATTGCTGCTGCACTCATTCCATTCCTTGAGCATGACGATGCCCACCGTGCATTGATGGGATCGAACATGATGCGTCAGGCTGTACCTTTGATGACCTGTGAGGCACCTATCGTAGGTACTGGTATCGAGGAGCAGCTCGTTCGCGACAGCCGCACTCAGATCATTGCTGAGGGTGAGGGCGTAGTTGAATTCGTTGACGCAACTGTCATCCGTGTCCGTTACGACCGTACCGAGGACGAGGAGTTCTGTGCATTCGAGGAGCCAGTCAAGGAGTACTACTTGCCAAAGTGGCGTAAGACCAACCAGTCGACTACTTATGACCTCCAGCCTCGTTGCGTGAAGGGGCAGCGTGTTTCTGCTGGTGATATCCTTACTCGTGGTTACTCTACCCAGCGTGGTGAGTTGGCTATCGGTAAGAACCTGAAGGTTGCTTACATGCCTTGGAAGGGTTACAACTATGAGGATGCTATCGTTCTTTCAGAGCGTATCGTCCGTGAGGATATCCTTACTTCAGTTCATGTCGATGAGTATAGCCTCGAGGTTCGTGAGACCAAGCGTGGTATGGAGGAGCTCACCGCTGATATTCCAAACGTCAGTGAGGATGCAACCAAGGATCTCGACGAGCGTGGTATCGTTCGCGTAGGTGCAATGATTGAGCCAGGCGACATCATGATCGGTAAGATCACTCCTAAGGGTGAGTCTGATCCAACTCCAGAAGAGAAGTTGCTCCGTGCCATCTTCGGCGATAAGGCTGGCGATGTGAAGGATGCTTCTTTGAAGGCAAACCCATCACTCCACGGTGTTGTCATCGCTACCTCTCTCTATAGCCGTGCTCAGAAGGATCGTGCACAGAAGAAGGCGGAGAAGGCTCAGATGCCAATTATCGAGCAGGAATTCCAGGAGCAGCAGGATGCTCTCCTCAAGAAGCTCGTTGAGAAGCTGATGATTCTGACCGATGGCTTGACCTCTGCTGGTGTTAAGGATTTCATGGGTATCGATGTCATCTCTAAGGGTCATCAGTTTACCACTGCAGCCTTGATGAATATTGACTATCGTTCTGTTCTGCTTCAGAAGTGGACTGCTGATGAGCACAAGAACCAGATGATCAAGGAAACCATCATGAACTACCTCCGCAAGAGCAAGGAGATCAACGCTCAGCTCCAGCGCAAGAAGTTTGATATGTCTATCGGTGATGAGTTGCCTTCAGGTATCATCAAGCTTGCTAAGGTCTATATCGCTAAGAAGCGTAAGATCGGTGTAGGTGATAAGATGGCAGGTCGCCACGGTAATAAGGGTATCGTATCTAAGGTCGTTCGTGATGAGGATATGCCGTTCACCGCTGATGGCCGTCCAGTAGATATCGTATTGAACCCACTGGGTGTACCTTCTCGTATGAACCTTGGCCAGATATTTGAGGCTGTCCTCGGTTGGGCAGGTTATGAGCTCGGTGAGCATTTCGCTACTCCTATTTTCGACGGTGCTTCACTTGATGAGTTGAATGCTTGGACAGATAAGGCAGGTCTTCCACGTTATGGTAAGACTCAGCTTTATGATGGTGGTACAGGTGAGCCATTCGACCAGATGGCAACCGTGGGTGTAACTTACATGCTTAAGCTCGGCCACATGGTTGAGGATAAGATGCATGCTCGTTCTATCGGCCCATACTCACTCATTACTCAGCAGCCTCTCGGTGGTAAGGCTCAGTTCGGTGGTCAGCGTTTCGGTGAGATGGAGGTTTGGGCGCTCGAGGCATTCGGCGCAGCACATATCCTTCAGGAAGTTCTTACCGTCAAGTCGGATGACGTTACCGGCCGTAGCAAGACCTACGAGGCAATCGTTAAGGGTGATAATATGCCAACTCCTGGTTTGCCAGAGTCTCTCAACGTGCTCCTCCACGAGCTCAAGGGTCTCGGCTTAAGCCTCAAGATGGAATAATAACTTTTCAAAAAAAGAAATATGGCTTTTAGAAAAGAAAATAACAAGAAGACCGCTTTTACGAAGATCAACATCGGTTTGGCTTCGCCAGAGGAGATTCTTGACAACTCATGCGGTGAAGTTCTCAAGCCAGAGACCATCAACTATCGTACTTACAAGCCTGAGCGTGACGGTTTGTTCTGCGAGCGCATCTTCGGTCCTGTAAAGGATTTCGAGTGCCATTGCGGTAAGTACAAGCGTATCCGTTACAAGGGTTGCGTCTGCGAGCGTTGTGGTGTAGAGGTTACCGAGAAGAAGGTTCGCCGTGAGCGTTGTGGTCACATCAACCTCGTGGTTCCTGTGGCTCATATCTGGTACTTCCGTTCACTTCCAAATAAGATTGGTTACCTTTTGGGTATGCCAACCAAGAAGCTCGATTCAGTTATCTATTACGAGCGTTACGTCGTTCTTCAGCCTGGTCCACTCGAGAAGAGTGAGGGTCTCCAGCGCCTTGATACCCTCTCAGAGGATGAGTATCTTGAGGCTCTTGAGAAGGTAGGTCAGAAGAATCAGGCTCTTGAGGATTCTGATCCAACCAAGTTCATCGCTAAGATGGGTGCCGAGGCTATTCTCGAGCTCCTCCAGCAGGTTGACCTCGACCAGCTTTCATACGATCTCCGTGACCGTGCAAGCCAGGAGGGTTCTGTACAGCGTAAGAACGAGGCTTTGAAGCGCCTCCAGGTCGTAGAGCAGTTCCGCACCTCTAAGGAGCGCAACAAGCCAGAGTGGATGATCATGAAGATCCTTCCTGTCATTCCACCAGAGCTTCGTCCTCTCGTACCACTCGATGGTGGCCGTTTCGCTACCTCTGATGTCAATGACCTCTATCGTCGTGTCATCATCCGCAATAACCGTTTGAAGCGACTCATGGAGATCAAGGCTCCTGAGGTCATCCTCCGCAACGAGAAGCGTATGCTCCAGGAGGCTGTCGATTCACTCTTCGACAACTCTCGTAAGTCAAGCGCTGTCAAGTCAGAGTCAAATCGTCCACTCAAGTCTTTGAGCGACTCACTCAAGGGTAAGCAGGGTCGTTTCCGTCAGAACCTCCTCGGTAAGCGTGTCGACTACTCAGCACGTTCGGTAATCGTCGTTGGTCCAGAGCTGAAGATGAACGAGTGTGGTCTTCCAAAGCTCATGGCTGCCGAATTGTACAAGCCATTCATCATCCGTAAGCTCATCGAGCGCGGTATCGTGAAGACCGTGAAGTCTGCTAAGAAGATCGTCGACAAGCGTGAGCCAGTCGTATTCGATATCCTCGAGCTCGTCATGAAGGGTCATCCAGTACTCCTCAACCGTGCTCCTACTCTTCACCGACTCGGTATTCAGGCCTTCCAGCCACGTATGATCGAGGGTAAGGCTATCCAGCTCCACCCACTCGCTTGTACCGCGTTCAACGCCGACTTCGACGGTGACCAGATGGCTGTCCACCTGCCACTTGGCAACGCTGCTATCCTTGAGGCTCAGATCCTGATGCTTGGTTCGCACAACATCTTGAACCCTGCTAACGGTGCTCCTATCACCGTTCCTTCACAGGATATGGTACTTGGTCTGTACTACATCACCAAGATTCGTGAGAACGATAAGGGTGAGGGTCTGACCTTCTACGGTCCAGAGGAGGCAATGATCGCTATGAACGAGGGCCGTTGCTCAATGCAGGCTCGTATCAAGTGTCTCGTTGACGACATCGACGCAGAGAATGGCCGCAAGCCAGTCAAGCGTATGGTTGAGACCTCTTGTGGTCGCCTCATCTTCAACGAGAAGGTGCCAACTAAGGTAGGTTTCGTCAACAAGGTTATCACCAAGAAGTCGCTCCGTGGCGTCATTACCGACGTTATCAAGTACTGTGGTATCCCTCGTACAGCAGACTTCCTTGACGATGTAAAGAACCTTGGTTACTATCAGTCATTCCGCGCAGGTTTGTCATTCAACCTTGGTGATGTGCTCGTACCTGCAGAGAAGCCAGAGATCATCGACAAGGCTCTCAACGAGGTAGATCAGATTACTGACGACTATAACAACGGTTGGATTACCAACACTGAGCGTTATAATAAGGTCATTGACGTTTGGTCAGCTACCAACACCAAGCTCACCAAGACCCTTATGTCTCAGTTCACTGAGGCAGAGCGTGGCTTCAATGCCATCTACATGATGATGGACTCTGGTGCCCGTGGTTCTAAGGATCAGATTGCACAGCTCTCTGGTATGCGTGGTTTGATGGCTAAGCCTCAGAAGGCAGGCGCTGAGGGTGCTCAGATTATTGAGAACCCAATTATCGCAAACTTTAAGGAAGGTATGTCAGCGCTTGAGTACTTTATCTCTACTCACGGTGCTCGTAAGGGTCTTGCTGATACCGCTTTGAAGACTGCCGATGCAGGTTACCTTACCCGTCGTCTTGTCGACGTTGCTCATGACGTGATCATCCGCGAGGAGGACTGTGGCACACTCCGTGGCCTCAAGTGTACCGAGCTCAAGAACAACGATGAGGTTATCGCTACCCTCAAGGAGCGTATCCTCGGCCGTGTTTCTGTTCACGATATCATCCACCCAATCACTGGCGAGTTGATCATCGCTGCAGGCGAGGAGATCACCGAGCGTATTGCTGATGAGATCGAGGAGAGCCCAATCGAGCAGGTTGAGATCCGTTCAGTGCTCACCTGTGAGTCAAAGCACGGTGTCTGTGCTAAGTGCTATGGCCGTAACCTCTCTACCAACCGCATGGTTCAGAAGGGTGAGGCTGTCGGTGTCATCGCTGCACAGTCAATCGGTGAGCCTGGTACTCAGCTTACCCTCCGTACCTTCCACGCCGGTGGTATTGCTTCTAACGCAGTTGCAGTCAACAACCTCAAGGCTGGTTACGATGGTAACCTCATCATCGAGGAGCTCCGTACCATCGACGCTCCACAGGAGGATGGTTCAATCGAGAAGGTAGTCGTAAGCCGTATGACCGAAATGCGTATCGAGGATGCCAACACTGGTATGACCCTCGCTACCGCTACCATCGGTTATGGTTCTAAGCTCTTCCTTGAGAGTGGTACTCAGGTCAAGAAGGGTGACGTCATCGCAGAGTGGGACCCATTCAACGCTGTCATCGTCTGTGAGCAGGCTGGTCGCGTGCGTTATGAGAACGTTGTCGAGGGTGATACCTTCAAGGTTGAGACCGACGGTGATACAGGTCTTGAGGATAAGATTGTTACCGAGTCTAAGGACCGTACCATCGCTCCTGTCGTTCACATCGTGAATGCTGACGACGAGGTACTCGCAAGCTATACCCTCCCTATCGGTGCCCACATTATGGTCAACGATGACGAGGAGGTCAAGCCAGGTGCAATCATCGTAAAGATCAACCGTACCAGTAGCAAGGCCGGCGATATTACCGGTGGTCTTCCACGTGTTACCGAGCTCTTCGAGGCTCGTAACCCATCTAACCCAGCAGTCGTTGCTGAGATCGATGGTGAGGTAACCTTCGGTAAGATCAAGCGTGGTAACCGCGAGATCGTTGTAACCGGTAAGTATGGCGACGAGCGCAAGTATCTCATCCCATTGAACCGTCAGGTACTCGTTCAGGAGCATGACTACGTACGTGCTGGCAACCCATTGTCAGACGGTGCAGTTACTCCAAGCGACATCCTCAATATCCTTGGTCCAACAGCCGTTCAGGAGTACATCGTTAACCAGGTTCAGGACGTTTACCGTCTCCAGGGTGTAGCTATCAACGACAAGCACTTCGAGGTTATTGTACGTCAGATGATGCGTAAGGTCAACGTCAAGTCTGCAGGTGATACCAACTTCCTTGAGAACCAGGTAGTCGACAAGCTCGCATTCGCAGCTGAGAACGACCGCATCTGGGGTATGAAGGTTATCACCAAGGCAGGTGACTCAACCACCCTCAAGCCAGGTATGATCGTTACCCCACGTCGTCTCCGTGATGAGAACTCTATGCTCAAGCGTCACGATAAGAAGCTCGCTGATGCACGCGATGCACAGCCAGCAACTTGTGAGCAGATGCTTCAGGGTATCACCCGTGCAGCACTCGGTACACAGTCATTCATGTCAGCAGCTTCCTTCCAGGAGACCACCAAGGTCCTCAACGAGGCTGCAATCCTTGGCAAGACCGATTACCTCGAGGGCATGAAGGAGAACGTTATCTGCGGTCACCTCATCCCTGCAGGTACAGGTCAGCGCGACTTCGACAACCTCGTTGTCGGTAGCCGTGATGACTTCAACCGAGTATTCAACGCTCCACGTAAGAACCTCGAGTTCTAAAAATCTTGATTGAACCTTTATTATTAGATAAGTCGTCGGAAACTCGATAAAAAAGTGGAGTTTCCGACGACTTATATTTATAATGATGTGTGATGATAACTCTCTTCTTTCACATTCTAATCGCTTCTTAAATTAGTTTTGTACTATCCAGGGACGCGAATAATACAAACTGAACTCCGGATGTACTATCCAGGGACGCGAATAATACAGACTGAACTCCAGATGTACTATCCAGGGACGCGAATAATACAAACTGAACTCCAGATGTATTATCCAGGGACGCGAATAATACAAACCAAACTCCGGATGTATTATCCAGGGACGCGAATAATACAAACTGAACTTCGGATGTACTATCCAGGGTCGTGAATAGTACAAAATGAAGAACCGCAGCGCTGATTGCTCAGTACTGCGGTTTGCTTTGTCTTTGTGATTCCGAATGGAGGAATTACTTGGTGACCTTACGATCACGGATACGAGCTGCCTTACCAGTGAGGTTGCGGAGATAGTAAAGCTTAGCACGACGAACGCGGCCATTCTTGTTGATCTCTACCTTCTCAATGAAAGGTGACTCCATTGGGAAAATACGCTCTACACCTACGCCGTCAGCGATCTTGCGTACGGTGAAACGCTTCTTTGTACCATGACCGCTGATGCGGATC
>JAZRXZ010000185.1:0-2352 GCA_045600445.1 Bacteroidales bacterium
TGTGACTCAGATCAAGACGATCGAGAAGGATGGTTATGAAGCTGTACAGGTCGGCTTCGAGGAGACTACTGAGAAGCATGTCTCTAAGCCAGTAATGGGTCACCTCAAGAAGGCAGGTGTTGCTCCTATGAAGCACCTCGCTGAGTTTAAGGGTTATGAGAAGGAGTATCAGCTTGGTGATGTTATCACCGTTGATCTTTTCTCTGATGTAGAGTTTGTTGACGTTGTTGGTATCTCTAAGGGTCATGGCTTCCAGGGCGTTGTAAAGCGTCACGGTTTCGGTGGTGTAGGCCAGTCAACTCACGGTCAGGACGACCGTCTGCGTAAGCCAGGTTCTATCGGTGCCTGCTCTTACCCTGCTCGCGTATTTAAGGGCCTCCGTATGGGTGGCCAGATGGGTAATGTACAGGTGACTGTACAGAATCTCCAGATTTTGAAGGTTATACCTGAGCACAACCTCCTCCTTGTGAAGGGTTCTGTACCAGGTGCCAAGGGTTCACTTTTAACAATTGAGAAGTAATGGAACTGAAAGTATTAAGCATGGACGGTAAGGACACCGGTCGTACCGTTGTCCTCAATGATGAGGTTTTTGGCATTGAGCCAAACAATCATGTTGTGTACCTCGCTGTAAAGCAGTTCCTCGCTGATCAGCGTCAGGGTACCCACAAGTCAAAGCAGCGTTCTGAGATCGCTGGTTCTACTCGTAAGCTCGGTCGTCAGAAGGGCGGCGGCGGCGCTCGCCGTGGTGATATCAATTCGCCAGTGCTCGTCGGTGGTGGTCGTGTGTTCGGTCCTGTACCTCGTGACTATAGCTTCAAGCTGAACAAGAAGGTAAAGACTTTGGCTCGTAAGAGTGCTCTTTCTATTAAGGCTCAGGAGAATGCAATTGTTGTAGTTGAGGATCTTAAAATGGAAACTCCATCTACCAAAGTATTCGCTAACGTAGTTAAAAACCTGCAGGTTAATGATAAAAAAGTCGCTTTTGTTTGCTCAAATGAAAATAAAAACGTACTTTTGTCCGCTCGAAATCTGAAAAAGGTTAACATTCTTGCTGCTGACGCACTCAACACCTACTCAGTTATGAACTGCGGCGCACTCGTAATTTCAGAGAGCGCAGTTGCTTCAGTAAACAACCTCTAAAAGCTAAAAAGACATGGCAATTTTGATTCGACCAATCGTAACCGAGAAGATGACCAAGATCACAGATCAGTCATCTGAACCTCGTAAGAAGAAGGACGGTTCTGCTCCAGTGAATGCCAAGTACGGCTTCTATGTTGATCCATCTGCAAACAAGATTCAGATCAAGAAGGCTGTTGAGGATAAGTTCGGTGTAACTGTTGAGTCAGTAAACACTGTTAACTACGCAGGCAAGATTAAGAGCCGCTATACCAAGAAGGGTCTCCAGGTTAGTAAGCCATCTGCATATAAGAAGGCTTTCGTTACCCTTAAGGATGGCGATCAGATCGACTTCTACGCAAACATCAACTAATTATTCATAATCATTCGGCCGCCCTCTGAGCGCAGCAAAGTATCACGAAAGCCTACTCTGATACGTCAGGTAGTAACTCAGCGATTCAGAAATTGTGATCAAGACGGCCGAAAATGCTAAAACAAAAAATGGCAGTTCGTAAATTTAAGCCCACAACTCCGGGCCAGAGACACAAGGCTATTAGCACTTTCGAGGAGATCACCGCTAAGGCCCCTGAAAAGTCTCTTACTGTCGGTAAGTCAAAGACTGGCGGTCGTAACAACCAGGGCCGTCTCACCATGCGTTACATCGGTGGTGGTCACAAGCAGTCTTACCGTATCATCGACTTCAAGCGCAACAAGGACGGCGTACCTGCAGTAGTTAAGTCTATTGAGTACGATCCAAACCGTACCTCTCGTATCGCTCTTCTCTACTATGTAGACGGCGAGAAGCGCTACATCCTTGCTCCTAACGGTTTGAAGGTAGGTGCACAGGTTATGTCAGGAAGCGAGGCTCTTCCAGAGGTTGGTAACAGCCTTCCTCTTAAGGACATCCCAGTAGGTACTGTAATTCACAACATCGAGCTCCGCCCAGGTCAGGGTGCTGCACTCGTTCGTTCTGCTGGTAATTTCGCTCAGCTTACTTCAAAGGAGGGTGATTATGCTATCATCAAGTTGCCTTCAGGCGAAACCCGTAAGATCCTTGCTACTTGCAAGGCTACCATCGGTTCGGTAGGTAACTCAGACCACGCACTCGAGAAGAGTGGTAAGGCTGGTCGCTCTCGCTGGTTAGGTCGTCGTCCACACAACCGTGGTGTTGTAATGAACCCAGTTGATCACCCAATGGGTGGTGGTGAAGGTCGTCAGTCTGGTGGTCACCCACGT
>JAZRXZ010000186.1:0-20590 GCA_045600445.1 Bacteroidales bacterium
CGATCTGCTTGCGGCCACCGAAGTTGAAGTTGGTCAGCTCCTGTGCCTGTGCTGCACCCAGCAGCATTGAAGCAGCGAAAAGAAAGAATAACTTTTTCATAGAAAGAAAGACCCTCACCTGGCCTCCTCCCCAAAGGGAGTATGATGTTTGACAGGTGAGGGATTAATAAATGGTTGGATAAAAAGGCAGAAATGGATTACAGGAAAGCCTTAGTAGTAAGTACGTTGCTTACCTTCTGGCTCTGAGCAGCGACCTCGGTGGTGAGCTCGGCACGGATGTCGCGGCTCGAAGCACCGATGTGGAGCTTATACTCGCCACCATCGACAACCCAGGCAGACTCAGCCTCAGAGAACGAAGCGAGGTCTGCAACAGGTATGGTGAGGGTGACCTTCTCAGATGCTCCAGGAGCGAGGACAGAGGTCTTGGCATAAGCCTTGAGCTCCTGTGCAGGCTTGTCGAGAGCGCCTTCAGGTGCGGTGACATAAACCTCGACTACCTCCTTGCCAGCTGCTGCGCCGGTGTTCTTGATGTTGAGGGTGACAGTGAGGTTGGTGCCATCGTTCTCTACGTTGGCATCTGCATACTCGTAGGTGGTGTATGAGAGGCCGTAGCCGAATGGATAGCTGACCTGAAGCTTCTGGGTGTCGAACCAGCGATAGCCGACGTAGATGCCCTCCTCGTAGTTGGTCCAGTCGTAGGTGGTGACAGGGGTGCGCTCCTCAGCCTCCTTGCCCATGAAGGTGCTGAGATCGAGCTTGAACTGCTCAGCACGTGGGAAGTTCTCACTTGACTTGTGGTCATTGAATGAAAGTGGCCAGGTCATGGTGAGCTTGCCCGAAGGATTCTGCTTGCCAGTGAGGACGTCAGCAACTGAGTTGCCACCCTCCTGACCAGCCTGCCATGCGAGGAGCACTGCATCTGGAGTGTTCTTCCAAGAAGCGGTCTCGATAACGCCACCGATGTTGAGCACTACAATGACCTTCTTGCCAGCAGCCTTGAATGCCTTGCTGACCTGTGCGATGAGTGCCTGCTCCTCCTTAGAGAGGTTGAAGTTATCGACGGTACGATCAAGGAACTCACCTGAGATACGACCGAGGGTGATGATAGCAGCGTCATTGTCCTTAACAGCAGCAGCGAGAGCAGCCGCAGATGGAACGATCTCTGCAGGGAGTGGCTGTGGAAGGAATGCAGACATGAAGTCACCCTGACCCTTAGCAGCCTTCTCCTCCTCTACCTTCTTCTGATATGCTACGTACTCAGCCTTGACGTTCTCGTCAACCTGGATACCTGCGTTGTTCAAGCCATCAACGAGGCTGACGGTGTAAGCACGGTTTACGTTGCCTGAACCAGTACCACCAGCGATGAAGTCGTAAGAGGTGATGCCATAGAGAGCCATCTTCTTAACGTCAGCAGAGAGTGGAAGAGCGTTGTTCTTGTTCTCGAGCAATACCATACCCTCAGCAGCACACTGACGGGTAACAGCAGCGTGAGCCTCGAGCTGTGGCTTGTTGCTGAAGTTGTAGCCCTTGAAGCGTGGAGTGCGAACGATGTACTCAAGGATGCGCTTTACGTTGCGATCGAGGTCAGCCTGATCAAGTGCACCATTGTTGACACCTTCGATGATCTCATGATACTGGCTTGGACGGCCTGGCTGGAGCATGTCATTGCCAGCCTTCATCTGAGCCACAGCATCCTTACCACCGTACCAGTCGGTCATGACTACGCCTTTGTAGCCCCAATCCTCACGGAGGACGGTCTCAACGAGCTCCTTCTCCTCAGAGGTGTAGGTACCATTGATCTTATTATATGAGGTCATGATGGTCCAAGGATCAGACTCCTTGACGGTGATCTCAAAGCCCTTGAGGTAGATCTCACGCATAGCACGGGTAGAGATACGAGCATCATTGCCAGTACGGTTGGTCTCCTGGTTGTTGAAAGCGAAGTGCTTGACAGAAGTACCTACGTTGTTGGCCTGTACGCCACGGACGTAAGCAGCAGCAGTCTTACCAGAAATCAATGGATCCTCTGAGTAGTACTCGAAGTTACGGCCATTGAGTGGGTTACGATGGATGTTGAGTGCTGGAGCCAGGAGTACGTCTGCGCCATACTCAAGAACCTCCTCACCCATGCTCTTACCAACCTCTTCGACGAGCTCCTGGTTCCAGGTGCTTGCCAAGAGAGTACCGATTGGGAAGTGGGTGCAGTAATAAGTCTGCTCGTCACCCTCACGGGTAGGGTTGATACGGAGACCTGCAGGGCCGTCAGCGAGGACGGTAGCAGGAATGCCAAGACGTGCGATAGCGTGGGTAGAACCAGCAGCGCCAGGAACGAGCTCGGCCTGTGCACCGATAGTAGCTGAGAGGCCTTCCTCTCCGCTGTCCATACCTACACCTACTACGAGAGCGGCCTTCTCCTCAAGAGTCATGGCCTTTACGATCTCGTCGATGTTGTTGCTCTGGAGCTTAAGCTCCTTCTCTGCGCAGCTTGCCAACAAAGTGGTGGCAGCTGCGGCGATGATCAGTTTTTTCATTGTTGTATTTATTTTATTTGGGATTCAAAGGGATTACTTGAACAAACGTGGTGCGAAGTCATCCAGATAGATACGCCAGTTGCGCCAGATGTGGCCACCGGTAGTCTCCTTGTAAACGAATGGATAGCCTTTAGCCTCGAGCTTAGCCTTGTACTCCATGTTGTCCTTGTAGAGGAAGTCGGAGTTACCGATAGCAATGTAATAAAGTGCAGGACGGTTCTTTGCATTGAACTGTGTGTCGATCTTTGCATCTACGTTCTCATAAATCTCTGAGCCAGGAGTCTCTTTGCCGATAGCAGCAGAGAAGAGACCTACATAGTTGAACATATCAGGATACTGACGAGAGATGTTGCCTGAGTGGAAGCCGCCCATTGAGAGACCACCGATAGCGCGGAACTTCTTCTGAGCCTTGGTGCGATAGGTCTTGTCAATGAACTTTACGATCTCTGGGAAGCAGGTCTCGAATGTACCCTCCATGGTCTTTGGCAAGCCCATTGAAGGAACGATCATACCCTCAGGACCCTCACCAGGAGCTGCATGCTGTGAGATGTTGCCATTGGTCATAACGACGATCATTGGCTCAGCCTTACCCTCTGCGATGAGGTTATCAAGAATCTGAGTAGCGCGACCCTGGGTATACCAAGCCTCCTCGTCACCACCAATACCATGGAGGAGATAGAAGACAGGATACTTCTTGCCCGAAGTCTCGTAGCCAGCAGGAGTATAAACGGTGAGACGACGGTCGATACCCTCGTGATCAGAGTGATACCAGATCTTAGAGACGGTGCCGTGAGGAACGTCGTTTACCTTGAAGTGGTTAGCCAACTCGCTGCCATCAACGAGAAGAAGGCTTGAAAGGCTGGCAATGTCGCGGTTGGTGTATACGTTCGATGGGTCGATCATGGTCTGGCCATCGACCTTGAAGGTATAAGTATAGAGCTCTGGAGCTACTGGCTCTGGAGTGGTGTACTCCCATACGCCATCCTTTCCTTCTTTGAGATTAGCTACACCCGGAGACTCCATCTTTCCAAATGGAGTGTCAATCTGTGAAACTGGGAGGAAATCGCCGGTTACCTGTACGGTAACAGCCTTAGGAGCCTTGAGACGGAAAGTGACAGTCTTGTCTGCGTTGATTTCTGGAGATACTACAGCAGCGCCACCAAAAAGAGCCTGCTGGGCGTTTGAAACGGTTGCTGAGAGTAATGCAGCAGCCGCGATGAATAAATATTTCTTCATAATGCTTTTTATTATATTCATTTAACGGAGAAAAAGGTAATAATATTTTGCGTTTTTTCAATACTATTACTTGAATACCTTCTGTGCATACTCGAGGAGATAGTCACGCCAGTTGCGCCAGATGTGGCCACCCTCACTCTCATTATATATATATGGATAGTTATGCTCGTCCATGTACTGACGCAGTGCAGTCACGCCACCCATGACGAAATCAGTCTTGCCACAAGCGATGTAGTAAAGCTTTGGAGCCTTACCCTTGGCAAACTGCTTGGCCATATCTGTATCGAACTGAGTGTATACTGGGCTCTGTGCTGGCTGCTGACCCATGCCACCACCTGCATTAGCACCAGAAAAGAGACCTACGTAGCCAAACTTCTGGTTGTAGTAGCGTGAGATCGACTGTGAGTGGAAGCCACCCATCGAGAGGCCTGCGATAGCACGAGAGTTCTTGTCGGTCTTGCAACGGAAATTCTTCTCCACGAAGCTGATGACCTCTGGGAAGTGGAGCTCGAAAGCAGCCTCCTTGGTCTGGGCATTGCCACCACCCATCGATGGAGTAACGAAGCCCTTAGAGCTCTCGCCTGGAGCAGCAGTATCCCAAGCGTTGCCATTGGTCATAACGAGGATCATTGGCTCAGCCTTGCCTGCTGCGATGAGGTTGTCGAGAATCTGGGTAGCACGGCCCTGGGTATACCAAGCCTCCTCATCGCCACCAGCGCCATGAAGCAGATAGAACACAGGATACTTCTTGCCAGAAGTCTCATAACCTGCAGGAGTGTAAACGGTGAGGCGACGATCGCAACCGAGCTCCTTGCTGTGATACCACATCTTACGTACGGTACCGTGAGCTACGTCATTGACGCTGAACATATCGCCCTTATCGCCTTTCTCAAGGCTTACGATGAGCTGATTGGTAACAGTAGCTACATCGCGATTGATATAGACATTGGCAGGATCGACGGTCTTAACACCATCGACGATCAAAGAGTAGGTGTAATAGTTAGGACCTACTGGCTCAGGAGTTGTATACTCCCATACGCCATCCTTCTCCACGAGGTTAACAACACCTGCACTGGCCATCTTGCCAAAACCAGGAATTTCGATGGTCTGCTCAGGCAGGAACTCGCCAGTCACCTGGACGATCTTTGCCTTAGGATTCTTGTAACGGATGGTGATTGTGTTGTCAGGATTGATCTGAGGAGACACCACTTGTTGAGGACCAAAAAGGTTCTGCTGTGCGAATGCAGAGCCAGCGAGCAACGCCAGGCTTGCTAATGTCAGGATTTTTTTCATAAGTATTGTTTCTGTTTTCGTTATTAGATTGCTGATTATTGCAAATACTTATTTGCGGTTGCAAATATACTATAAAATCACGAAATACGTGTTACATATATGTGCAAAAGTGTTTGTTATATGTTCAATTAACCGCCAAAAACAACATTTAATCCCCTATCAAACAGTTTTCAAGGTAAAAATAGTCGAAGATGTAACGCTTCGTTGTGACAAAAGAAACAAATCCACCCTCATTACAAACACATTGTAAAGAGGATGGATAATATTATTAAGAAGACATCTATTGAGAAGGATTAACGCTTCACTGCTGGATGAACAGTAATCTTCTGCTGAGGAGCCATTGCATTGTGAACCTTCTCAACGCGAGCCTTAGCTACCTTCTGAGTAGCCGAGCACTTCACGTCGGCAGAAGAGGCAGCTGCCATGAACTCGTAGTTGCCCTTATCGAGCGACCAAGCAGAAGCCTTTTCGTCGAACGAAGCCATGTCCATGGTCTTCCACTTGAGGGTGATGGTCTGGCTCTCGCCTGGGTTGAGGTTCTTGGTCTTAGCGTATGCCTTGAGTTCCTTGGCAGGCTTGTCGAGCTTGCCCTTAGGAGCCTTGACATAAGCCTGAACTACCTCACGGCCTGCTACACTGCCGTTGTTGGTAACCTTGACCTCCATCTGGCACTCGTCGCCATTGATGCTTGAAGATACGATCTCATAGCCGAAAGTGGTGTACGAAAGACCGAAACCGAATGGGAAAGCAACTGGCTTGCCAAAGGTATCGAAGTAACGGTAACCGATATAGATACCCTCCTGATACTCGGTGTAGTCAACGTTACGCTTGAGCTCTGGAGCCTTCTGGATCTGAGCCTTCTCTGCAGCGTCCTTATTATATGCACGTGCAAACATGCTCATATCGAATACATAGTCAGCTGGGAAGTTGTCATCAGCAGGAGCATCACCGTATGCCACCTGCCAGGTCATTGGCAGACGGCCGCTAGGATTTACCTTGCCGGTGAGGACATCCATGATGCTGTTACCACACTCCTGACCAGGCTCGAATGCACATACGATAGCGTCGGCATACTCGCTGATGGCAGCAGTTTCGATAGGGCCACAGACGTTGAGGACAGCAATCACACGCTTGTCAGCCTTGTGATAAGCCTCAGCAACAACCTTCAAGAGGTCCTTCTCCTCGTTGGTCAAGAAGAAGTGCTCACGCTTACGATCAGCACCCTCACCGCTGGTACGACCCAAGGTAATGATAGCGAGGTCGTTGTTCTTGACGTTCTCTGCAAGAACCTCAGCGGTTGGAACATACTCAGCAGCACGAAGTGGAGCGGTGATTGAGAATGCAGGAACACCGTTAGGATAGTTCTCCTTATTCTTCTCTGCAATGTGCTTCTTATAAGTAGCAGCGAGCGTCATATCAGGAGCCATACCTGCGTTGCGAGCAGCCTCTACCATGCTTACGATGTAAGGACCTACGTTGGTACCACCGAAGCCCATAGCAGCAGGAACCATCTCGTAGCTGGTGATGCCATAGAGAGCCACGCCACGCTTAGCATTGAATCCGCGATGAGCAGCAGGATTGAATGGAAGGGTGTTGTCTGCATTCTTCAAGAGAACCATACTCTCAGCGCCGAGCTGACGAACGAGAGCTGCATGCCCCTTGAGGTCGGTCTCGTTAGGATAGACATAACCATTTGGTGTATGGCACTTGAGTACGAACTCGAGGGTGCGCTTTACGCTGAGGTCGATGAGCGCCATGTCGAGGCTGCCGTCCTTAGCTGCATTGAGGATAGCCTCACGCTGACGTGGCTGGCCTGGCTGGAGCATGTCGTTACCTGCCTTGATGCTGGCAACAGCGTCCTTACCTGCATTCCAGTCGCTCATAACAAGGCCGTCCCAGCCCCACTCCTCACGAAGGATGGTCTCGGTGAGATCACGATCCTCACAAGTATACTTGCCCTGAGAACGGTTATAAGAAGTCATGATCGACCAAGGATTTGACTCCTTGACAGCGATCTCAAAGTTCTTGAGATAAAGCTCGCGGATAGCGCGCTGAGAGAGACGTGAGTCGTTGTTGTTACGGTTGGTCTCCTGACTGTTGATAGCAAAGTGCTTCAAGCAGGTACCTGAACCCTGGCTCTGGATACCGTTGATATAGCCTGCTGCAGTGTAACCAGCGAGAACTGGATCCTCTGAATAATACTCGTTATTACGGCCACAGAGAGCCGAACGCATGAGGTTGACGCCTGGAGCAAGGAGTACGTCGAGACCGAAGTCGCGAACCTCAGCACCGATAGCGACACCAATCTGATAAGCAGCCTCAGTATCGAACATAGCAGCTACGTTGGTCTCAGAAGGGAACTCGGTGGTGATGTAGGTCTTGCTATCCCACTCACGGGTCTTGTTCATGTGCAGACGGTGAGGACCGTCAGCGAGGTAAGCTGAGATGATTCCCAAGCGAGGGATGTCGCGAGTGCGACCAGCGGTGCCAGGGAACTTAACCTCTCCGAAGCTCTGTCCACAGCCGATCAGCATATCGACCTTCTCTTCAAGAGTCATTGCCTTGATAACCTCATCGATGTTGTTGGCATTCAACATAGGCTGAGCCATCACCTGTACGGTTGAGAGAGCGGCCAATGCTGCTACGCCAAGCATTTTGATTGTCTGATTCTTCATAGGTAATATTGTTGTGTTTATATTAAGTTTTTACTCTTATATTATATAACTCAAAAAATCACATTTTATTATCTTTGTAAGACGATAAGGAGGATGTGAGGGATTTTGCCCCCTCACATCCTTCATATCAGGATAACGGAAGATTACCAACCTGGGTTCTGAGGGAACTCAGCACCCGTGTTGAGGTCGATATAGGTCTGTGGGATAGGCCAGTTCTTGAACTGGATAGGCCCCTGGAACTCTGCCCAACGACGAACCTCTGGATACTTCTTAGCCGAACCAGAAGCAGTGTAAGTAGCATAATCCATAATACGCTTCTGCCACTCCTCAGGCTTGGTACGGAGAAGAGTTGCCCAACGGTCTTCCTCAAGGAGAAGCTCACGTTCACGCTCGTCAAGGATTACCTGAATATCAATATAGGTAGCAAGGTTGGCATGGGCACGCTTACGAACCTCATTCAAATTTTCAAGAGCTTTTTCTGGGTTATTTGCACGGAGATAAGCCTCAGCAAGGAGCAAATAAGCATCAGCCGAACGAGCGATGTACTTGTTGCGGTAGAGACAAGCCTTTGGCACGAAGAAGAACCAAGGCCAACCAGTGTTCTCAGTATCCCAGTCCCACTGATCCATTGGAGTTTCCTTATAGAAGATAGCACCGAACATTGAAAGCTCATTCTCAGAGATGCCATCGTAGCCCGAGATTTCCTCCCAACCTACATACTTCTCGAACATTGGGTGCTTCTCGTTGGTTACGAGATACTTGGTACGTACGCTGATACCCTCGTCATAACGATAGTCGCGCTCAGTACCGAAGTTACGCTCGGTCCATACATCGTAGGTAGCATCCCAGGTGATGGTATTCTGAGCCCAACCTGTACCACCATGGATATAAGGAGAAGCCTCACCGCCATACTTCTTAGCAACATTCTCTGAGAATGGCTTGCCGTATGAGTTACCGGCAACGTCGCCCTTCAATCCTCCATAGTCCTGAAGAGCAGGAGAGAGAGAAAGGGTGATCGATCGGTTACCCTGGCTGCCATTAGCAGCATGAGTCTTATAATCAGGTGCAGCCATGGCAATCCAGATAGCCTCTTTATTTTCAGGATTAGTCATGTTCTGCGAAACGAAAAGGTCGGTGTAAACAGTACCTTCTGGAAACTCATTCTTAATGCCATTGCGCTCCCCATTAGCACCAGGAACACGCATACCGAAACGATCGGTCATCAATGGATGATCCTTCTTAACCTCTTCAGCATAATTTATAGCCTCAGTAAATGCACTTGATTCGTTAGCCTCAACACCGAGGGCAAGATAAGCCTCAGCAAGGTAGAGTGCAGCAGCGGACTTGCTAGCACGACCTGGCTCACCCTTTTTGATTGTGTTATCAGGAAGAGCAGCATGAGCAAGCTTGAACTCATCAATTGCATAACGATATACATCAGCACGAGGATCACGCTTATAGTCAACCTTGAGAGTCTCGACATACTCCTTAATCATAGGGACATCGCCATAGTACTCAGCAAGACGGAGATGTGCGATACCACGGAGGAAATGAGCCTCAGCCTCAAGACGCTTCTTGTCTGCCTCGCTGTTCCAAGTCACATTGTCGATCTGAGAGATGGCAAGGTTAGCATAAGAGATCATCTTGTAGTAACCGTCCCACATTGACTTAACGAAACCAGAAGTGGTCATCCAGTTCTTCTTGAAGTCACTGTAGTGTGTATTTGAAACCTTGCAGTCGAGAATATCGGTACCTGCTGCACGATAAGTAAAGTTATCAGAGCCCATACCTCCAGCAAAGAAGAATGACTCATACTGAGTGTAAGCTGCCAACACAGTAGCAAGGAGCTGATCGCTGTTGTTGAATGCATTCTCAGTTGTAACCTTGTCCTTTGGAATCTCCTGGAGGAAATCGCTATCACTCTGGCACGCAGCAAACAGAAGAGCTGCAGCACCAAGAGAAAGGTATTTATTTGCGTTCATAATTGTTCTTTTCAAGATTAGAATGATAAATTAACTGCCATTGTGAATGCTCGTGGCAAATAGCAGCTTGTTGCAGATGCTGCCTGAGGATCACTCATCTTCCAGTTAGGAGCGATGTAGAAGAGGTTACGGCCAGAGAAAGAAAGCTTAGCGTTCTTGATGCCATAGTTCTTTACCCATGGGGTAATGTTGTAAGACAGGCTCAAGTCCTGAAGACGGATATGGGTGATGCTGTTATAGATCTGGTAAGCACCGCTTGGGTTGGTGTATGCAGGGCTTGGGCGATCGGTGTCCTTGTTATCTGGAGCCCAGAATGGAACGTCGATAGCGCTCTTAGAGTGACCAGTGTTATAAGTGGTGTAAGCGAAGGTATTGTTCTGCAAACCGTAATCACCGCCACCGAAGATACCGCTGAACATTACATACAACTGCCAGCCCTTATAAGTAAAGGTGTTAGCGAGGTTCATACGGAAGTTCTCCATGGTATAACCGAGAATCTTACGATCATCAGCAGAAGGAGTCTCAACCTCCTGACCATCCTTGTTGATGAAGAGAGGAGAACCGTTCTCTGGGTTGATGCGAGAAACCTCATAGCCATAGATAGCACCAAGTGACTTACCGAGGAAGAGTGAGCTGGTGATATCATCCTGACCATCACCATAGAGGTCAACGAGCTTATTGCGGTTGAGGGTGAAGGTAAGATCTGAAGTCCAACGGAAGTTCTTGGTCTTCATGTTGGTAGAGTTAGCGTTGATCTCAATACCCCAGTTATCAACCTGACCCATGGTAGCCTTCTGGTTGGTAACACCACTACCCATTACAGGGATGTTTCGGTTGAAGATCTGGTCGGTAGTCTTAGAGTTATAAGCATTGAGCTCTACGTGGAGACGACGGTTCAGCACGTCTGCCTCGAAACCGCCGTTCCAAGATACAGTTGTCTGCCAGCCGAGACCTGCGTTACCAAGAGCATTGATTGCCTGACCCCAGTGGATATTACCATCATAGTAATTAGGAATACCACCTGCCTGACCAAGAACGATAGTAGAAAGAGTACCGTAAGGAGAGAGGGTCTGAGCACCATTCTTACCCCAAGAGAGCTTCAACTTCAAGTTGTCGAGCCACTTCTTAGTGCCAGCCATGAACTTCTCGTTAGAGATGGTCCATGCACCACCGAATGCTGGGAAGTTACCCCACTTGTTATCCTTACCGAATACTGAAGAACCGTCACGACGGATAGATGCATTCAAGTGATAAGTATCACGGAGTGACCACATGACACGAGCAAGGTAGCCGACGTCAGTGTGGAGGTTGTATGATGGACTGTTGACAATCTGAGTACTAGCATTGCCAAGGCCATACCAGCCAGTCAAAGTGTTACCTGCAGTAACGAAGCCCTTACCAGAGTAGCTCTCGCCGACAGCCTCATTGCTATCGCGGGTGTAAACCAACGAACCGCTGATGTAGTGATCGCCGAATGACTTAGAATAAGAGAGGATGTAGTCCATTACCCAGTTAACAACTTCTGAATGAGAGGTTGAACCATTAGCCTCCTTCAAATCATAGTACTGAGCGCTGTAGCCGAGGCCCTCCCAGTCGCTTGAGAGAAGAGCTGGATAGTAGCTCTCGTGAGTAAATGACTTGTTGTCGCTGTTTGACTTAGAATAAGAAAGGTTTGCGCGGAGGTTCAAACCCTTTACCCAAGGGATGTTGATGCTTGCGAAACCACCGAGAGTCATGTGTGTACGACGGTTATCCTTGTCGCGAGTGTTAGTAGCATCCCACAATGGGTTGAACTGTGTAGCATCCTGACCATCAGGGAACTTACGAACCTCTCCGTTTGGCAGATAAGGCTCACCATAAGGAGTCATATCGAAGTTACCAGCACCTACTGCGTATGAATCATCGATAGTGTATGAGTAGTTGAAGTTGGTACCAACCTCAAGCCAGTCAGTAATCTTTGAAGAGAGGTTCATGGCCATGTTGTAGCGCTCGAACTTATTGCCCTTCAGCACGCCTTCCTGACCAGAGTAACCACCGCTGATGAAGTAGTTGGTCTTCTCATTAGCACCAGACATGTTAACGTTATAGTTCTGAGTATAACCCATCTGAGTGCCGAGATCCTGCCAGTCGGTAATCTGACCCTTCTCGTAGTTAGCCTTCTCGAAAGCGGTCATGAAGCCGGTATCGGTCAAGTCGCTCGAAGCGTTCTTGATGTTCTTATAACGGATGTAGTCCTTACCAGAGAGATACTTCTGGGTGTAGGTCTTGCCCGAGAACTGGTGTGAGGTAGAGAAGTTGATCATTGGCTTACCCTCCTTACCCTTCTTGGTTGCAACCATGATGACACCCTGAGCTGCCTTCGAACCGTATGCAGCCAATGAGGTAGCATCCTTGAGGACGCTGATGCTCTCGATAGAGGTAGGATCGATATCATCGAGGTGACCAGAGAAGATCACACCGTTGAGGATGATCAATGGCTCCTCAGAAGTACTGTTGATACTCTTCTTACCACGGACACGGATGCTTGAGCGCGAACCTACGTTAGCAGACTCAGCGCCCATCTGGACACCAGAGAGACGGCCACGAAGGAGGTCGGTAGTAGAAGAAAGGTTCAAGTCAGCCACTGGAGACTCAGACATCTTGACCTGGTCGACAGAACCGGTAAAGTTCTTAGCCTTAGTTGTGCCGTAACCGATGACTACGACTTCTTCAAGATTTTCCTGATTCTCCGAAAGCTTTACCATCATCTTAGGCTCAGCCTTCAGTTCGAGGGTCGTATAACCCACGTAAGAAATTACGAGGACGGCATCCTTGTTTACCTGGAGGGTAAAGTTGCCATCAATGTCCGTAACGTTACCGTTAGCGGTACCTTTTTCGAGGACGCTGACGCCAATCAATGGTTCGTCAAGATCATCCACGACAGTACCCGTCACAGTCACCTTAGTCTGTGCAAAGACTACAGGGGCTATAACGAGGAAGAACAGGAGAAGCATCAAACTGCGCTTCCAACCTGAGTTCAACTTGTTAATCATAGGTGTGTAATGTTTATAAAATAAATAATGAGTTGTTGGCAATGAGATTTTGCGGTGCAAAGGTACGAAGAATTCGTGGCGGTAAGTTTTCATTAGTTAACAAAAAAGTTATCAAAACTTCTATAACGCTTTTCCATTTGTCCAAAAATATACAGATTTGTTCAAAATATGCTCTACAACATATTCCGAATAGCATTTTTCATTCAAAAAATGTTAATCCAAAGAGAGTATAAAACTGCTCGAATCGGTAAAAATTCCTCCCTATTTTCTGGCATCGTTATCACAGTACCGTGACAGATATGCGAGAACCGCGGCATCGTTATCACGGTACCGTGGAAGATATGCGAGAATCATGGCATCGTTATCACGGTACCGTGACAGATATGCGAGGATCACGGCATCGTTGTCACGGTACCGTGGAAGATATGCGAGAACCGCGGCATCGTTGTCACGGTACCGTGGAAGATATGCGAAAATCATGGCATCCCTGCCACTGTTCCGTGGAAAGGATGCCACACATAATTCTTAGAATATCACGACGAGAAAAAAAAATTCAGAAATGCGAAAGGAGCAATGCATCCCTGCAAGCTCCTTCCTAACCTATATACCACATACTATTTATTCTTGTTGTTTCGATGGTGCAAAGGTAGAGGTTTTTCGGCACATAATAGTTTCGCAAATGTGCAGAAATATTGCAAATTCGTTCAAAACGCGAAAAAATATTTTTATTTTCTGCTACACATCTTGGCATTATGAAGAAAAATCGTTATTTTTGTAGCATAATTTATTAACTCTGAGAGATAGTTCCTTTATGAATAAACTATTATCGCACCTCTTTCTGATCTTCTCTATTGTATTCTTTAGCTGCACTAACCAGTCGGAAGAACAAGAAGGAAAGACCCTCCCTACCGACCTTCAGATATCAAACACGCTGTCGAATCTCCGCATCACCAGCATAGCAGAAGATGGCCAAGGCTTTATCTGGTTCGGCACATCAAGAGGCCTGAACCGCTACAACGGAGATGATCTGCACCAGTATTTCTGCAACGACGAGTCGAACGCCATCCCTGACAACCGTATCAATGACGTATTCTGCGATTCGAAAGGCAATATCTGGGTGACGACGAAAAATGGCATTGCCCGATACACCGATCAAGACGACTTTGAGCAGGTCACGATCCAAGGAGGTTCTCCTCGTAGTCAGAAGATGGTAGAGAATAGCCGTGGAGAACTGTTTGTCACACAGACAAATGCCATCCTCAGATACTTCCCTGAAGAGAATCTTTTCAAGCGTGTCATCGACGATGTATCGTACGTAGATCCTGTCATGCAGAAGGTCTTCATGGACGAGGAGAACAACCTGTGGATTGTCGATGACCGTGGTGTCGCCAGCTACAGTACGACGACTTACAATCAGCGCGAGACGCTCGACCTTGGCACAAATCCGAACATCCTGACGGCAGCGCTGATGGATCGCTACCTCTGGCTTGTAACTGCCGACGGCTTGCACATCTACAATGTCCTTGACCATAAATGGATCACCATCCCAGAGTCCTTACGCGCGAATACCTTATTTAATAAGGCGCATATCGAGACCATCATCACGGCTGGCAACGCCTATATCCTGCTCTGTACGTCGGAAGGTCTGTTCCTCTATAGCCCTGAGCATGATCAGCTGTTGCACCAGGATCAGCCGATGTTCCCATTCCAGCCGATCAATTATACGGCCAATCTGGCGCTGACCGATTCGCACGGCAACCTGTGGCTCTGCTCTGACACACAAGGATTTGCGGTGCGTCAGTTCCAGAGCGAGCAGTTTAATTCCCACCCTGCATTGGTCAATGCTCTGCATGGCCATCCGGTGGCTTCATTGGCCGTGGACAAGCAGAAGACTGTGTGGGTAGCGACGCAGGATGAGGGTATCTACAGTTATAATACTGAGACGGAGAAGGTGCTCTATTACGATCCAGAGAACTACTCTCCGATCTCGCGCGAGCTGAACCGTCGCATCAGCTATATGTATGCAGATCAGCAGGATGACATCTGGGTGTCTATCTATCCGAAGGGACTCCTACAGCTTCGACGCAAAGGAGAGCGACTGGAACTGATCAATCATTTCGACCTGCCTGTAGCCATTGTCTTGGAGGAAGATCAGGAAGGGACACTGTGGGCCGGCTGCTATGGAAACTCGTATTTTTCGAAGCGAAAGACGGATAAACAGTTTCAGGAGCATCACCTCTTCAGCAATACATTCAGCTATCTTTCCTGCTTCAAGCTACTCCAGGATGGTACGCTAGCTGCATTGGTCAGAGAGCAGGGCATGCGCTTCATCAATCCTGAGACACAGGAGCTTAATCCGCAGGAGATTTCCGATTCCTTGCTCAACACCTGCATCGAGCGTAGTATCTTCCTGCCAAGTTCGCTCAAAGAAGATGTCAATGGCAAGCTGTGGATCGGCACCATCAGCAACGGCCTGATGTGCTATGACCGAGAGACTCAGCAGCTGGAGAACATCAAGGGTGCGCCTTGCGAAGATATTGCCTCCATTGAACTTGATTATCAGGGCAATCTTTGGGTCAGCACCCAATATGGATTAGGTAAATACAGTCAGGAGAAACAGGCTTTCACCAACTATTATAGCTTCGACGGACTTTCGGGCAATGAGTATTATGACCGCGCTTCGTGCCAGCTCGCTGACGGTTCGCTTGTCTTTGGCGGGCCTCATGGCTTGACGGTTTTCAATCCGATCAAAGTACCCGAAGTCACCGAGGGAACCATCATCCTTGAAGATCTGAAGATCCATAACCGTCTGATCAGACCTCGCCAGGACGAAGCCATCACGCAGAAACTGAGTTACTGTGAGGAGATCGAGTTGGAAGATGACCAGACAAGTTTCAGTATCTCCTTCTCGGCACTCGACTTCAATGAGGAAAAGCGCTTCAACTACCAGTATAAGCTCGATGGCTTTAACAGTCATTGGGTTGATGCTGGCAGCAACCGCGAGGCGTTCTATGCGAACCTGCGACCTGGAAGTTATGTCTTTCGCGCCCGCATTTCTAACAAGGATCGTGACCGAATCATTGCCGAGACAAGCATCCCGGTCATCGTCAAGCCGACCATCTGGAGGACCTGGTGGGCCCAGCTGCTGTATGTCATCATAGGCCTGGCCATTGTCCTCAATATCATCCGACAGTCACGTCGCATCCGTCGTGAGCGATGGAACCGACTGCAGAGCCAGCGCGAGAAGGAGCATGAGCATCGCATCAACCAGATGAATATGAGTTTCTTTGCCAACGTGAGCCATGAGTTCCGCACGCCGCTCACCGTCATCTCAGGACCTATCAGCCAGCTGTGTCAGGATTCGGAAATCAAGGGCGAGGAGCATCGACTGCTACAGGTGGTCAACCGTAGCGTGAACCGCATGCTGCACCTTGTCAATCAGATGATGGACTTCCATAAGCTCGAGAACGACACGCTCCGCCTGGAGGTGAAGCGTCAGGATATCATCGGCAACCTGAAGCAGACAGCCGAGTTCTTTGCCGTCAATGCCAAGGACAAGAGTATCAACTTCCACACGCATGGCCTCGACGACTACTTCCTGATGTGGATGGATGCCGATAAGGTCGATAAGATCATGCACAACCTGCTCGGCAACGCCATGAAGTACACGCCTGCCAAGGGTGAAGTATCTCTCAGCTTCGACGTCGTGACCCGCGAAGAAGTGGCAGGACTCTATGACCATCCGGAGGAGATGACCGACCAGCAATATATAAAGGTATGCGTCACGGACAATGGACCTGGCATTCCTGTCGAGAAGCGAGAGAAGATCTTTGAGCGCTACTATCAGCTGCAGACGACCAAGAATGGCAACAACTTCAACTGGGGTACTGGCATTGGACTTTATTATGCTCGCAGCCTTGCGCTGCTGCACCACGGAGCGCTCCGCGTAGTGGATAATCCAAGCGGTCAGGGCAGCCAGTTCGTACTCGTCCTGCCAATCAACAAGTCGGCTTACAAAGAAAGCGAATTAGCAGATCTTGAGCAGAATCAGAATGCACTCTTCCCATTGCAGCAACAAGCGGAGAAACCAGAGGATGAGGCTGCACAAAGTACTGAAGACCAGAGCAAGCCACACTTGCTCGTAGTCGATGATGACGTGGAGGTGATCCATTACCTCAAGTTGCTGCTGGGTCAGAACTATCGCGTCACCTGCCGCTTTGATGCGGAGACAGCACTCGAAACCCTGCAGCGTCAGGATCAGGAGGTCGACCTCATCATGAGCGATGTCATGATGCCAGGAACCACGGGTTATGAGTTCTGTAAGCAGGTCAAGGACGATCCACAGCTCTGCCACATCCCTGTCATCCTCGTCACCGCCAAGACAACCGTCAAGGATCAGGTGGCCGGACTTCAGGCAGGCGCGATGGCTTACGTATCGAAGCCTTTTGACCCGTCTTATCTACTGGCACTCATTCAGAGCCTGCTCGACAGCCGCAACCATACACGCCAGCTGTTGAAGGAGAACACACAGACAGAAGCCCTTGAAGAAAATGCACTCTCAGTTCAGGATACCGCCTTCATGGCCGAGCTCTACAAGTTGATGGAGGAAGAGCTTGCCAATCCGGACATGGACATCACCCGCATGACCGAGCTGCTGCACATCTCGCGCTCGAAGCTTTATTACAAGATCAAAGGACTCACGGGAGAGAATCCGAGCGTCTTCTTCAAGCAGTATAAGCTCAACCGCGCGGCTGAGCTGCTCAAGGAAGGCAAGTATAACATTTCGGAGATCTCGCTGCTCACCGGTTTCAGTACGCTGTCGCACTTCTCGACGAGTTTCAAGAAGCAGTTTGGTGTCACGCCGAGCGAGTATTAGTGGTCTTTTCTTCTGTTAACTATAAACACAATATCACAATGAAAACCCTCAAGAAACTCGCAGTTGCCGCTCTTTTTGCCGCTGCTGCAATCCCTGCCTCAGCACAATGGCAGCGCGTTCCTACGCCTAATGACACCCTGCAATCGGTTCGCGTCAATCCGAACGGCAGCGTCACCTACAGCATCTATGCTCCTAAGGCTCGCACCGTCTCTCTGGCTGGCGACGCTATGCCATGGGGAGCAAAGGTAGAATCAAAGGAGGCAAAGAATGGCGTGTGGAGCTTCACCGTACCAAATGTTACTCCTGGTGTCTATCGCTATCACTTCGTAGTCGATGGCGTTCAGGTTTACGATCCTAAGGCTCCATCGACCGTCGAACTCGGCGCTACTGCCATGGTGGCTCCTAAGGGAGATGAGTTCTTTGCCTATCGCAAGGACATCCCACACGGAGCAATGGCTGTCCGCAGCTATGAGTCGAAGACCATCGGCACGACTCGCACCATGCGTGTCTGGACCCCTGCTGGCTATGAGAAGTCGACACAGAAACTCCCAGTCCTCTACCTGATCCACGGCGGTGGCGATACCGATACCTCTTGGCCAGGTGCTGGCGCTGCTGGCAACATCCTCGACAACCTTTTGGCCGACGGCAAGATCAAGCCAATGATCGTAGTTATGCCAAACGGCAGCATCGACGTTCCTGGCGATTTCTCCGGCGAAGTACCTCTCTTTGCACAGGATATGGTCACTGACATCATCCCATTCATCGAGAGCAACTATCGCGTACTCACCGACCGCAAGAACCGCGCTATGGCTGGCTTGTCAATGGGTGGTATGGAGACGCTCGAAACCTGTTTGCAGAACATCGATATGTTCAACTACGTCTGGGTACTCAGCAGCAGCTTCAAGCCAGGCAGCGACTTCAAGGCAGAAGCTGAGCGCCTCGGTGTCTTCAAGAATGCAGACAAGATCAACAAGACCTGGAAGATTTTCGCTTTCACCCAGGGCGGTCCTACCGACATCGCTTATCAGAATGGTATCAACTGCCGCAAGATCTTCGACGAGGCAGGCATCAAGTATGAGTACAATGATGTCTCTGGTGGCCACAGCTGGGAGGCTTGGCGTCAGAATCTGTATGATCTCGCTCAGAGATTGTTTAAATAATCATATTCCGTCGTAAATAACCTTCACAATCAATATCGTCAACACCGTGATAATGACAGGGCGAGCAATGGTCTCGCCCTTCTTTATGAACGACCGTGCGCCGAGATAGTTGCCAGCCACGCTGAAGACAGCGGCTGCGAGGCCTAACTGCAAGACCACCGTGCCATTGAGCAGGAAGACGCAGAGCGACATGATGTTCGACGAGAGGTTGATGACCTTGGTGATACCCGCTGACTGACGAAGCGTGAGATGAGCCATACCTGTGAGCAACAGCATCAGGAAGGTGCCAGTGCCAGGACCATAGAAGCCATCATACATGCCGATGAAGAAGGCCGAGGCAAGAACAACAATCCAGGTGCGTGTAGTGATGGAAGGCTCAGCGTCTCGCGCCAGCGTCTTATGCGTGAAGACATAAAACGCGATAAGCGGCAAAGCAATAAGCATCACGATCATAAATGCACGATCTGGCACCAGCAGTGAGAGCTGCGAACCTACCCAGGAGCCAAGCAAAGCCAAGATGCACGAAGGCAAAGCCATCGTCCAGAGCATATAGCCTTTGCTGGCATACTGCGCCGTGGCTACGGTGGTGCCGACAGCCGAACTGAGCTTGTTTGTTCCGATAGCCATGTGTGGCGGCAAGCCGGCCAACAAGTATGCTGGCAACGAGATCAAGCCACCTCCACCGGCAATAGCATCGATAAAGCCCGCCAGAAAAACCAGCGGGCATACGATGAGATAGGAAATGATTTCAGGGGATTCCATTCCTATTATTTATTACTTGACGGTAACAAGGAAATAATTCTTCTTACCCTTCTGCAGGATAATATACTTACCCTGGAGCATATCAGCCTCAGTGATCTCCTGATCAAATGCGCCGAGCTTCTGCTTGTTCAAGCTGATGCCACCGCCCTGAGCGAGTTTGCGGAACTCACCCTTTGAGATGCCGATACCCTCAGCGAAGATATCTACAGCCTTAGCACTCTCAGCCATCTGAGCCTTGCTAACCTCGAAGGTTGGAACAGACTCGAAGATCTGAAGGAGAGTCTCCTCGTCGAACTTACGAAGCTCTTCTGCGCCACCATTGCCGAAGAGAAGGTTCGAAGCAGCGACTGCCATCTCGAAGTCCTCCTGACTGTGAACCATGACAGTAAGTTCCTGAGCAAGACGCTTCTGGAGTGGACGCAAGTGAGCTGCCTCCTCCTGCTGCTTCTCAAGATCGAGAATCTCTTCCTGAGTCAATGAGGTAAAGATACGGATGTAACGCTTAGCATCCTCGTCGGTCACATTGAGCCAGAACTGATAGAACTTATATGGAGAGGTACGCTTTGGGTCGAGCCATACGTTGCCGCTCTCGGTCTTACCGAACTTCTTGCCGTCAGCCTTGGTGATGAGTGGACAGGTGAGCGCGAAAGCCTCGTTGCCAGTCACCTTACGGATGAGCTCAGTACCGGTAGTGATGTTACCCCACTGATCTGCGCCACCGAGCTGAAGCTTACAGTTAGCAACCTCGTTGAGGTGGAGGAAGTCGTAACCCTGGAGGAGCTGGTAGGTGAACTCAGTGAAAGACATACCGTCAGCACCATTCTCACCGGTGAGACGACGCTTTACTGAGTCCTTTGACATCATATAGTTGACGGTGATGAGCTTACCGATGTTACGGATGAAATCGAGGAAAGAGAAGTCCTTCATCCAGTCGTAGTTGTTGACCATTACGGCTGCATTAGGAGCGTCGCTATCGAAGTCAAGGAACTTAGAGAGCTGCTTGCGGATGCACTCCTGGTTGTGACGGAGCATAGCCTCATCGA
>JAZRXZ010000187.1:0-1062 GCA_045600445.1 Bacteroidales bacterium
GTGGTTTCCATCTTCGCGAAGCACTGGCATTCCCGCGGGTCCTTGAACCAGACCTGTTGGCCCCGTTCATTCATCATTGTGACGTAACGGTCATTGGGTCCGCCGTATGAAAGTCCTTCAAAGGCACAGTAGTGCACTCCATCCAATTCACCGAGCTTTGTGAAATTGGATATCACGTCGTGGTCTCTCATCGGGCTGTTGACTGGTTTTCCCTCGGCATTGTATATTCCTCCGGAACCGTCCTGCCATTGCAGGAAATAGCAGTTCTGGCCCATCTGCTCGCACCTGTAAAAATCAGGGCTCTGTTTTTTGTTTTCCAACCAATCACTCATAACTCACCACTCCTGTTGTCTGTACTGCGGCCTTCGTATAGAACTGCCAGTTCTTTTCGCCGTTCGGGTCGTCCAGCATCTTGACAGTTATGTACGAGTTGCTCAGTTTGAATACATAGTTCAGCTCTGCTCCGTGGGGGCAATAGTAGTCTCCGCTGCCGATTGCTCCGCCGGTCCAGGTGTCATACATCTTATCGGAAGTCTCCCTGAAATCGTATATCATCGGATATTCTCCATCCTCCGATATGCTGAAATTCCTTGTGTCGAAAGACGGAACTTGCAGCCTGAGTTTTTTGCTTTCGTTTTCGTAAGGCCAGCCGACAAGCGTCATATCTATATGTATGTCCGCTGTCAGCTCACCGAAAGGATTATTCACGACGGAAAATCCCGCCACACAGAACACCGGTGTGCATTCCGCTTGGAATGTCACCTCACCATATACGACAAACTCGTGGCTGGATACGTATTCCTTTCCTTCATCCACCACATAGACCTGCAGGTCAGTCTGGCCGGGGAAAGTCGCTGATACCAACCATTCATTTTCACCGAAATCAGAGAATGAAGCGACCTTTTCATCAGAAGAATACATCTCCAGAGTCAGGTCCTTGCGGTTGCAGCTTGCGGATATGATATACTGCTCACCATAATTCACCTTTACCCAGTCACCATAATCCTGCTTGGCCGCTGTGCTGCCGACCTTGGAAATGTATACCTTGATTTTGGGCTCGGG
>JAZRXZ010000188.1:0-6537 GCA_045600445.1 Bacteroidales bacterium
CACTGCAGGAATTATGGCTCGCAGAATGAAGAAGATCAATAAAGCGCCAAGCACCTATACTACCAAAACCATTGGAAGCATTTGGGGGTGCATGTCTGTTATTTTTGGCATTTACGCAGTTTTCTGTATTTTCAAGTATGACGAGCCAAGACTATGGACGGGAATGTTCCTCCTGGGTCTTTTGCTTCCTGCCATCGGAACCTATTGCACTGGTACTATTCTTAAAGAGAATCGGTTGCAGCATTGTTCCACAATCGGTATGGCTATTGCATTAGCTTTTCTTGGATCATTGTGCACAGGAGGTCCTTTTATTTCTATCAAGTGGGTGCTCATCATGGCCGTTAGTATGATTCTCAATCTGGTTATTCCTGGTCATATACTCAACTACAAAGCCAAGAAGGCCAATAAAGAACAGCAGGTATGATGACCGAACTTGATCCTCTATTACATAGCCAGTTACGATTGGCAATCATGTCGATACTCCTGAGTGTCGATGAGGCGGATTTCGTCTATCTGAAAGAGAAGACGGAGGCGACGGCTGGCAATCTCAGCATTCAGCTCGATAAGCTCTCTACGGCCGAATACATCAACGTCACGAAGACCCAGGAAGGTAGTCGTCCGCGAACGATCTGCCGCATTACAGATACAGGACGAGATGCTATGAATAAGTACGTTGAGGCGTTGCGCAGTTATCTGGCAGGTCTCTAATGGTGATTCCTCGGATTGAAAATGACAATCCGAGGGATTTTTATGTTTTAATCATTGCAAAAACAAGAAATATTCATTATCTTTGCATCGCAAAACAAACTAAAAGAATGAAGAATTTACTATTTACCCTTGCTTCCGCCTTGCTCCTGGCCACCTCTTGCCAGCAGGGTACGAGCGAACAGAACACATCGAACGAAGTTATGGAAACCAAGACAGAAACCGCAGAAACCATGCGCGCCAAGCAGTGGCAGAAGATCGAACCTCGAGATATCGAAGGCAACGCCTTCAAGATGTTTCACGAGGAGTGGTTCGAAGTGGCTGCTGGTAAACCAGGCGACATGAACCTCATGACCATCGCGTGGGGTACTTTCGGTATGCTCTGGAATAAACCTGTCGTAACTGTCTATGTCTCAACGAGCCGCTATACTTACGAGTTCATGGAGAAGAACGACTACTTCACCGTCACCCATTTCCCAGCTTCGATGCGCGACAAGTTGCAGTACCTCGGCACCGCATCTGGCCGTGATGAAGACAAGGTGGCAGGTGCTGGCTTGACCACAGAATTTACCGATCTTGGTAATCCGATCTTTGCTGAAGCAGATCTTGCAATCGAGTGCAAGAAGATCTATGCGGAGCAGTTCAAGAACGATCTGATGCAGCTGGAACAGCGTCAGTGGTACGATGAACGAGGCCTCGGCATCCACGTGGCATACGTCGGCGAGATTGTCAATGTCTGGAAGAAATAAACACTTCATAGCGAAGGATACACCATGAGCGTAGATCTGTTCAGATATCAGCAGTTTACCATCTGTCAGGAACACGCCGCCATGAAGGTCGGCACGGATAGCGATTTGCTCGGTACGTTAGGCGAGGGTGGCCGTCGCATCCTCGACATCGGTACTGGCACAGGTGTCTTGTCGCTGATGTTTGCGCAACGCTATCCGGAGGCGCAGATTACGGCGGTGGAGATCGATGATAATGCAGTGATTGATGCTCAACGTAATTTCTCTGAGTCAAAGTTTGCTGACCGCATCACGCTGCATCACAGCTCTTTTCAGGACTTTTTGCAATCTCCTCCGTCTCCACTCTTTGACGGCGTGATCTGCAATCCTCCCTACTTCGACAAGAGCCTTGAGTGTCCCGATCAGGGTAGGAGCAGAGCGCGTCATTCGTCGAGCCTTCCTTTCGATGTATTAGCCAAAGGTGCGTATGAATTATTAGTGGATGGTGGCGTCTTCTCCGTCTGCATTCCTCCAGAGGTGCTCGATGCTTTCAGTGCCGAGTGCTCCTTCGCAGGCTTTGCTTTGAAGGATTGTTACCAGATCAAGTCCTTGCCACATAAGGCGCCAAAAAGATACGTGCTGGTGCATCAGAAAGGACTGACACAGCCAGCACGCAGCTATACGTATTGCATGAGGAATGAGGATCATTCACGCTCAGAGTGGTACAAAGAGCTGATGAAAGACTTCCTGGTAATGAGATCCCCTTCCTGAGTAATTACTCGAAATTAAACATTGCAGCAAATCCCGTAGCGGTCATAAGCTGCATCACGGTGACGGCCACGTTGCGAATCTGCAGCTGGCCGCCATTGATTTTTGTGGCATTCTGTAGCGAATGGATAAGTCGGATACCGGCCAATGAGATGAACTGAAGGCCGGAGAAGTCGAGGATAATGTTCTTGTTCGAATTTGACATCAACGGTTGGATACTCTCCGAGAAACTCGAAACTGCAGCATTATCGAGCCGACCTGACAAGAGACCGGTCATCGTGTCGTTGTCTTTTTTAATTTCTAAAGTCATAGTTGTATATTTTTAGGATTAATAATGGTTGCCTATAAAGAGTACGCTGCAAAGATAGTTCAAAAATATTAAGAATGCAAGAGCCGGCTCTCCCGTTTTGCTTATATTATAATAAGGTATGTTTTATTAATATAATAAATGTGAAAATAGGGAGGAACTTACTAAAAATTGCTATTTCTTATACAAGAAAAACGCTATAAAAACCTAAATTTGGTGACAAATCTCCACAAAATAGATAAAATGCGGTTCAATCTTCGGAAAAATGTTGGAAGAAACCAACAAAAATTGTATATTTGCACCCAATGAACCCGCAGATTAATCAGATGACTTCGTTCATCGTCATGGAGATATTGGCTAAAGCCAAAGAGATGGAGCAACAGGGAATGAGTATCATCCACATGGAAGTGGGTGAACCAGATTTCAGCATTCCTACAGCAGCCACCTCCGCTGGCGTGCAGGCTTTGACCGATGAGAAGACACACTATACCTCCGCATTAGGAACTCCAGAGCTCCGTCAGGAGATCGCCAACCTCTATAACCGCGAATACGGCTTGCAGCTCACTCCAGACCGCATCATGGTCACCTGTGGATCTTCGCCAGCCATCCTCCTGTTGTGTCTGATGTTGTTCGACAAGGATTCGGAGGTCATCCTCTCCAATCCCGGCTACGCCTGCTACAAGAACTTCATCCTGGCATCCGGAGCCACACCGGTCAATGTCATCCTCAAGCCAGAGAATGGCTTCCGCTATGATATCGAGGACATCCGACGCGCCGTGACACCTAAGACCAAGGCCATCTTCATCAATTCGCCGATGAATCCTACAGGAGCCTTGCTCGACGAGACTTTCATGCGCGAATTGGCTTCGCTCAACATCCCGATCATCAGCGACGAGATCTATCACGGCTTGGTTTACGAAGACAAGGCGCATTCCATCCTCGAAT
This sequence comes from Bacteroidales bacterium, assembly GCA_045600445.1. GTDB lineage: Bacteria > Bacteroidota > Bacteroidia > Bacteroidales > UBA3663 > Liminaster. The sequence continues at coordinate 3,451 of JAZRXZ010000188.1, forward strand.
TTACCGACAACGCCTTCGTCTTCAACGGATTCTCCAAGCGCTTCGCGATGACCGGCCTTCGCTTAGGTTACATCATCGCTCCTGAGAAATACATGCCGACGCTCGATATGCTACACCAGAACTTCGCGCTCTGTGCACCCAGCATCTCGCAGGAAATGGGTGTCAGCGTCCTTCGCAGCGAGACAGCTTGGCAGGAGGTTGAGAAGATGCGACAGACCTACGATGAGCGTCGTCGCTTCCTGATGAAGCGCCTCGTCGAAATCGGATTACCTCCAGTTGCCGAACCTAAAGGCGCCTTCTATATTATGGTCGATGCACGCCGCTACACCAGCGATAGCTATCATTTCGCTTACGAGATCCTGGATAAAGCACATGTCGGTGTTACTCCAGGTGTCGACTTCGGTACGGCAGGAGAGGGCTTCCTCCGTCTGTCATACGCCAATTCTCTTGAGAATCTCCAGGAGGGTATGAACCGTCTGGAGGCCTTTATACAACAGCTTTCATAACCATTTATCATTCATAATCCACTAAACTATTTTTTTATGAGAGTAATCATCGAACCTGACTACGAGAAGATGTCTGCATGGGCAGCCAACTACGTAGCACAGAGAATCATCGAGGCAAATCCAACGCCTGAAAAACCATTTAAGTTGGGATGTCCTACCGGTTCTTCTCCATTAGGTCTCTACAAGGAGTTGATCCGTATGCACAAGGAAGGTAAGCTTTCGTTCCAGAATGTCATCACCTTCAACATGGACGAGTATGTCAACCTCCCAGAGGATCATCCTGAGTCTTATCACTCATTCATGTGGAATAACTTCTTCTCGCACATCGACATCAAGAAGGAGAACGTGCACATCCTCAATGGCAATGCCAAGGATCTCACCGCTGAGTGTGAGGCTTATGAGGCAGCTATCGAGGCTGCAGGTGGCATCGACCTCTTTATGGGTGGTGTAGGTCCTGACGGTCACTTGGCTTTCAACGAACCAGGTAGCTCATTGTCTTCTAAAACACGCGTAAAGACCCTCACCACCGATACCATGATTGCCAACAGCCGCTTCTTCGATGGCGATATGTCTAAGGTTCCTTCTCAGGCGCTCACCGTAGGTATCGGCACCGTGATGGCTGCTAAGGAGGTTCTGATCGTGTGCAACGGCCATCACAAGGCACGTGCTCTCAAGCACATTGTCGATGGTGACATCAGTCACAAGTGGACTGCTTCTATGCTTCAGCTTCATCCTCACTGTCTGGTCATCTGCGACGAGCCAGCATGCGATGAGTTAACCGTAGGTACCTATAAGTACTATCTTGATAAGGAGCGTGGCAATCTCTGATCTTGATTTTTGATATCTGATTCCGGATATTTGGGAGCTGGTGTTATAAAAAGACATCAGCTCCTTTCATTTGTCAATCGGAAAGCATGGAAAATGAAAAGAGAGTTCGATAAAACGATTAAAACGATTGCAAAATGTAATAATAAAGACCTAAATCGGTGATAAAATGAAATATTAAGTTAGCAATTGGGAACAAAATGATATAAAAATAAGACTACTGATAGAAATAATGCTATAATATTATATAAATGTATTGCTAAATGTTATATATTTGCACCGACAAATAGAAAAATGCAATCGTTTTAATCTGTATTCTTAATATGTGTAGTATTGTAGGTATCTTCGACATCGCCGAGCAGAGCCAGGAGCTCCGTACCAAGGCTTTGAAAATGTCACAGAAGCTCCGTCACCGTGGTCCTGACTGGAGTGGTATCTATTGCGGCAAGACCGCTATTCTCGCTCATGAGCGACTCTCAATCGTCGACCCTCTCTCTGGTAAGCAACCTCTCGTATCGCCTGATGGCAAGCATATCCTGGCCGTCAATGGTGAGATCTATAATCATAAGGAAATCCGTCGTCGCAGTGACTACGCCTTCAAGACCGGTAGTGACTGTGAGAGTATCCTCGCGCTCTATGAGGAGCTGAAAGCCGATAAGACCAAGACTTTCGACTGGCTCCTGGAGCAGCTCAACGGTATTTTCGCTTTCGCGCTCTATGATGAGGAGTGTGATGAGTACCTCATTGCACGTGACCCGATTGGAGTTATACCTTTATATATAGGTCATGATAAGGATGGCAAGGTTTATTGCGCTTCTGAGCTCAAAGCTTTGGAAGGTTTTTGCGATGAATACGAGCCATTCATGCCAGGACATTATTATACTTCGCGCGACCATCAGATGCATAAATATTATGTGCGCGACTGGATGGAGTATGATGCTGTGAAGGACAATACTGCTTCGGTAGAAGACGTGAAGGAAGGACTGGAGGCTGCTGTAAAGCGTCAGCTGATGTGCGACGTTCCTTACGGTGTGCTTCTCTCGGGTGGTCTCGACAGCTCAGTAACTTCGGCCATTGCACAGAAGTTCTCGCAGAAGCGTGTTGAGACAGAAGATACACAGGCAGCTTGGTGGCCACAGCTCCACTCGTTTGCTGTAGGCTTGAAGGGTGCGCCTGACTTGGTGAAGGCCAAGGAGGTGGCTGATTATATCGGTACTGTGCATCATGAGATCAACTATACCATCCAGGAAGGTATTGATGCCATCCGTGATGTGATCTATTTCATTGAGACTTACGATGTGACTACCGTACGTGCCTCTACGCCAATGTATTTGCTGGCTCGTGTCATCAAGTCAATGGGTATCAAGATGGTACTTTCGGGCGAAGGTGCTGATGAGGTATTCGGTGGCTATCTCTACTTCCACAAGGCTCCATCGGCTGAGGAGTTCCACAAGGAGACCGTCCGCAAGCTTGCCAAGCTCTATCAGTATGACTGCTTGCGTGCCAACAAGAGCCTCGCAGCGTGGGGTGTAGAGGGTCGTGTACCATTCCTCGATAAGGAGTTCCTCGATGTCGCTATGCGTCAGAACCCTGAGGCTAAGATGTGCCCTGGATCGACGATGGAGAAGCGCATCGTGCGTGAGGCCTTTGCCGATATGCTCCCAGAGAGTGTGGCTTGGCGTCAGAAGGAGCAGTTCTCCGATGGTGTGGGCTACTCTTGGATCGATACGCTCAAGCAGATCACCTCTGAGGCTGT
>JAZRXZ010000189.1:0-2769 GCA_045600445.1 Bacteroidales bacterium
TGCGTATTCCGGTCGATACCCGTTCACCAAATCCGGTGATATCCGTTCAGTCCGTTGGTGATCTTCAGTATCGTCGGCAAAGTTAATACTTTTTTCTCAAACTCTCGCCGGAAAGGGCAAATTTCATTGCTTTATGCACGATTCTGTCCAGACAAGCCTCTGCAATCAGCTCACTCTGGAAGACATTGTACCAGTCTGATATAGGTAACTGACTGGCAAGGATTGTTGCCTTGCGGTTGTAGCGGTCATCGATGATCTGCTCGAAGTCATGCTGCAGCTGCCCTTCAAGTTTGACCATTCCAAAGTCGTCGATGATGAGCAGGTCGTGGGCGCTGAGCTTGCGGAAGAAGTTTGTCTCGCGCCCTTCGAGATGCACGAGCTTGAGGGTCTCGATGAGCATGTTCATGGTGAAGTAGAGCACCTTGATGCCGTTACGGCATGCCCTTTCGCCCAGCGAGCACAGGAAGTAGGACTTGCCCGTTCCTGTCGGTCCGGTGACCACCAGCGTCATGCCGTTGGCGATGTAGTTGCAGGTGGCAAGGTCGCTTACTGAAGCAGAGGACAGGCCTCTGGCCGTGTCCGTCTCCAGTTCCTCGATGGATGCCTTCAGACGGAAGTTTGCATTCTTGATAAGTCGCTGGATGCGGTTGTTCTGGCGGGTGTCGCGCTCGTACTGCAGCATCAGCTGCATGCCGTCGCGAAGCGTTAGCCTGTCGAGCTGGTGTGTCTCCTCAAGAGATTCCCAGCAGCTTGCCATTCCTGGCAGCCTGAGCTCGTGCAGAGCCCTTGCGGTTTCGTTTGTCGTCATAATGTGAACGGATATTTATATGGTTAAAGACTATATGATTTCTATTGGAAGTAGCTGCTCCCGCGCATGTTCTCGTGATTCGTGGGAGTCGGGGCATCGAAGCAGAATGCCGGTTCGTCGGAAGCCTCATGCAGGCTGTTGCGCCTGAGTATGGCTTCAAACTTGCGGTATGTGAACACGCGATGCTCGATGCACTGCCGGCAGGTCCTGTTCAGTACGGACAGCTCGTACTTGCGGCTGAGGCTCATGATTGACGCACAGAGCCTGTAATAGACCTCCTCGGGCTGGTTCGTACGCTGAGGATCGAATATCTCTGACACGTAGTCCCTGCAGTCGGGTGAGATGTGTGCAGCCCATGACACGTAGTAGGATGCGAAGCGCTCCATGATTACGCGACAGTTGGATGCAAGGTGCTCATTGACGTATGTGTGACCGTATTCATGCTTGCGGGGGTGTGAGGCTACCTGCATGCCATCGATATAGATGCTTACCGTTGAGCGTGTGAATATGACCCGTGCCTTCTTGCCTACATGTATGTAAGGTACGGAGTAGAAGTGAGTCGTCTTGTCATGACGCAGTTCCACGAAGCAGTTGCTCTGCACCTGAAGCGTAGCATAGTACTTCATCTCATAGATGCTGTCGGGCAGTGGCCTGAGGTTTTCCTTCTCCATCGCATGGAATCGCTCCTCCCGGCTGTAGGGACGCTTCTGCATGCGGGTCTTGTTATACAGGGCCACCAGCTCCCATACCGCCTGGTTGAGTTCCATGAGCGAGTAGAACACACGGTTCCTCAGCTTGGCATAGATGCGGTTGTACATGTTCCTCACCCCATCCTCGACAGGTGCCTTCTGCGTGGGTTTCCTCGGGTCGCAGGGCAGCACGACAAAGTGGTAGTGGTTGCCCATGTCCTCAAGCGCCTTGTTGAGCCTGGGCTCGTGCCTGTCGTTGCTTATCACTGCTGATTTCAGGTTGTCGGGAGTCAGTATCGGCGGCACGCCTCCGAGATGCTCGAGGCACATCCTGACGGCGAAGATGAAGTCCTCTGTCTTCTGCGAGGGTACGCAGATGGCATAGGTGTAGTCACTGTATGGCATGCATGCCACGAAGACCTCAACCTTGATGACCTCGCCTGTCTCCGGATCCACGTAGCTCAGCTTGTCTCCGGCAAAGTCCACCATGAGTTTCTCGCCCGGGTTGTAGGTCTCTGTGAGTACTGCCGTACAGTCCTTCTGCGCCACGAGGTTCTGCTTCAGGTGGAAGTAGAACTGCGACCTGCCATAGCCCTTCGGATAGCCCTTGATGTACTCCTCGTACAGCAGCTGGCGCGTCACATGGAGCCTGGGGTTGGTCAGCTGTTCCTTGAAGTAGGGAAGCTTTGCGAGGAAGTCTGTCATGCGTGGGTCACTGTAGGCCGGAGAGCCGGCATGGAACATGCGCTCCAGCTCGGGGTCTTCCCTTGCCAGAAGGTCGTCTATGCTCCATCCGTTGCGGGTCATGGTATTGACATAGCCGTTGACGGTCTCCTTGTCGATTGGTAACTTGCGGCTGATGCCGCGGTTTGATTCTCCCAGCTGCCTGAGCTGGAGAACCTGCTTGATTAGGCTCATTTCCTTTACTGTTCCTGCCATTCTCGTACTGGTTTTATGGTTAATTCCAGTACAAAGGTAACTGAAGAATCTGTAAGAGTGAACGGATATGCTCCGGAAAAAGACGGAAACGGATGCTTCCCTGATCCATGACAATTGGAAAAGTGAACGGGTATGCTCCGGAAAAATGGCTCCGCGACTTCTTCCTGCAGAAAAGTGAACGGGTATGCTCCGGAAAAATTCCGATTTCTGAGTGATTTTATCCATTTTTACGCCCTTTTATGGACGAAAGGATATCAAAAAGAGCCTATTTTAGCCCTTCAGACTGCTGACTGCAGCCCCGGAAAACTGAACGGGTTTGCTCCGGAATATGTA
>JAZRXZ010000190.1:0-1662 GCA_045600445.1 Bacteroidales bacterium
GACGAAACGCACCCAGATATAGGTACGTGCCTCTCCTTCGCCATCACCGCTGAAGGCAGAGAAGTTCATGAAAGGCTTGTTGTTCTTACCCTGGCGTACCTCTGGCATCTTGCTTCCAAGCTTACCGAGCATCTCCAGAGTGCCAGAGATACCCATCGGGATAGTCTCTTCTACTGGCGCAGCTGCCTTCGCACTCATATTCATGTAAAGATTCTCCTGGACCTTGCGGAAATGCAAGGTTCCCGAAAGAGTCACGCGCTGACCCATATTGACGAGACGCTCCACCCCGACTGGTGACTCCATTGGTGCAGTCACACCGATGAGCACCTTGCGGACACCTCCCTCCTTCTGTGCTATTTCTGTTTCAATAGTAACGCTGTAAAAGCGACTACCCTGCTGACTCTGCTTCAGTTGTACGGCCTGCATCACAGTGCCCACAACACTCACTTCTGCTTTGATCATGGTTTTGGTTTTTAAGGTTTGTATTCTCTTCCTCAAATTGAGGGGTTTGTTCTTCTAATTCATCTGGCATCTCTACAGCGTGTCTCATCTCATAGATCATCCAGAATAACATTGCCACCGCATAGATGGCTATTCCTACCCATATCATCGTATCTGCATGGTTTCTGACATTGAACGGTCTGCATCCAGCTGCTGGTCGAAGTTCTGCGACATGCGCTGCTGCATGACCATCTGACTGACGATAGAGGACACTCGCTGACGCTTCTCCTCATCGCTAAGTGTCGTGCTCTGCAAGGCACTGGTGAGATTGTGTATCTCTGCCGGACTCAGCTCTCGTGTCGCTTCGGTCTCTCCTGCCTCTACATGCAGCTGCGGTTTGCTGGCATCGTTAAGGACAAGCTCACAGTGATCCACACCCTTCAGCATCGACGTCAGGTCAATGCGTCGGTCAAGAGCAGCTTCAGTAGCCTCAGACATCTGTTCCTCCCGTGAACTCTCTCGATTGTCGATCTGTAAGGCAAGTGCCATGAGCGAGCTGAAAAGACCGATGATCATCTGCATCAGTCCATCGCCACCCATACCGATACCTGCATCTTCCGATGATAACAGCTTCTTCATCCAGTCCTCTGGCGAGAGGTTCTGATCTGAGGTCTCGGCCTCTGTGTGTTCCTGCTGCTGTACGTGTTCCACCGCTGGCTGATACTTGGCCAGAAGGTTCTCACTATTGTAAAGCACCTGTTGGGTAATGTTACCCTTGGTGGCTATGTCAGCAAGATATGAGGCAGGATCAATGTCTCGCGAAGTACCGTCGGCACCCACGGTCTTCACTCCCATGTGAAGATGCGGGCCAGTAGTACGAGTGCCTGTATTGCCAGAGATACCGACCTGCTCTCCTGCCTTGACAACATCACCAACCTTGACATCGATACTGTCCATGTGCATGTAGGTGACCTGTACCTTACCATCCTTTCCATGGTCATATTCCATGGTCACATTCTTGCCTCCAGCGGTCTGTGCATTGGTATTGACGGCAATGACCTTGCCGTTATCCTCTGTAGCAAGGAGCGGCTTGTGGTCACATCGTATGTCCACGCCCTTGTGCATCTGCTGCTTGGAATGATCCATAGGATCGGTACGCATACCGAAAGGAGAAGTGACAAGCAGGAACTCCTTGCTCTCCAAAGGAAAGGCATAGTGAGA
>JAZRXZ010000191.1:0-9329 GCA_045600445.1 Bacteroidales bacterium
TCGTACTTTTGCAGCGTTTTGAATATAAGATTAGAGTCATGAAGATTAGAAGTTGCGTTCCAGAAGATGCAGAAGCGCTGGCCAGGATCTACGCCCCCTATGTTGACCACACTGCTATCTCCTTCGAGCTGGTAGCTCCGGAAGCCGATGAGTTCAGAGGGCGAATCATACATACATTAGAGAAATTTCCTTATATTGTAGCTGAGATTGACGATGAAATTGTCGGCTACGCCTACGTCAGTCCTTTCAAGGAACGTAGTGCATACGACCACTGTGTTGAGACGAGTATCTACGTCAAGGAAGATATGCGAGGCAAGGGCGTCGGCTCAGCCTTGTACGAAGAACTCGAGCGTCTGATGCCGGCTATCGGAGTCAAGAATATGAACGCATGTATCGCTTGGATCGAAACTCCAGACGAGTATCTCGACAATGCCAGCGAGATCTTCCACGAGAAGCATGGCTACACCAAGGTGGCTCATTTCCACAAGTGTGGCTATAAGTTCGGAAGGTACTATGATATGATATGGATGGAGAAGATTTTATAACATCTTTCTCGTAACTATGACACCTTATATATAATAATAGCCACCCTCATTCACAGCGAGGGTGGCTATTAATATTTTTATAGTTTATGTTAATTCTCGGCTGCATGCAGCCATGAGATTACCAGATGCGAACACGCTCCTCAGGAGCCACATAGAGCTTGTCAGTCTCCTTGATGCCAAATGCCTCATACCACTCGTCGATGTGAGGAAGAGCCGCATTGACACGAATATAAGAAGTTGAGTGAGGGTTGCTGAGAGTACGAGCGCGGATGTACTCCTCGCTGAGGTCGCTCTCCCAGATAGTACCGTAGCTGAGGAAGAAGCGCTGCTCAGGGGTGAAGCCATTCTCAACAGGAAGAGCCTTCTCTGCGAGGATCTTCTTCAAAGCGTTGAATGCGATCATCAAACCACCATGGTCAGAAAGGTTCTCACCGAGGGTGAGGTGACCGTTGGTGTGAAGGCCTGGGAGTGGCTCAGTCTTGTCATAGAAGGCTGCGAGCTGCTCAGCTGGAACCTTGAATGCCTCAACGTCCTCGTCGCTCCACCACTGATGGAGGTTACCATCCTTGTCGAACTGACGGCCACTGTCGTCGAAGCCGTGAGTCATCTCGTGGCCGATAACGACACCGATACCACCATAGTTAACAGCATCGTCAGCATCCATGCTGAAGAATGGTGGCTGGAGGATAGCAGCTGGGAAGTTGATAGAGTTCTGTGAAGAGCTGTATGAAGCATTGACAGTCTGTGGAGTCATCCACCAGTCGTCCTTGTTGACTGGCTTGTTGTAGTTCTTCTCCTTCATGAGGTTGAAACGGAACTCCTGTGCTGCGAGAGCGTTCTCATAGAGGCTCTTAGCTGGGTCGATAACGAGTGGAGAATAGTCATCCCACTTGTTTGGATAGCCTACCTTTACATAGAAGCTGTTGAGCTTATCCTTAGCTACCTTCTTGGTCTCCTCGCTCATCCACTCCTGTGCATCGATACGATCAGCGAATGAAGCGATGAGATTCTGGCAAAGTTCCTCCATGCGAGCCTTGTTCTCTGCAGGGAAATACTTCTCGACATAGAGCTGACCGACAACCCAAGAGAGGAGACGGTTCTCGATGCCGAGAGCGCGCTTCCAGCGAGCCTCCTGTGCAGCAGCACCATTGCGGCTTGCGTTGAAGTTGAAGTTCTCAGTAACACAAGCGTCACTCATATAGTCGAGCGCTCCGTTGAGGGTCTGCCACTCATAGACGGTCTTGAGGTCATCAAGGTTACCCTTAACGAGCTGCTGACAAGCATACTGTACTGGCTCTACCTGACGGACATTGAGCTCAGAGGTCTGGTCATAGCCATACTCAGCGAGGTACTTGTTCCAGTCGAAGCCAGGAGTAAGCTTGTTGAGGTCAGCCACGGTCATCTTGTGGTAGTTAGCCTCAGGGTCGCGCATAGAGAGACGATCCTTGCTGTTCTTAGCCATCTCGGTCTCAACCTTCATGATGGTCTCCATCTTAGCCTTGGCAGCAGCCTCATCGAGGCCGAGAAGCATATAAGAATTAATAATGTGCTGCACGTAAGCATCACGAACCTTCTTGGTACCTGCCTCATCGCTGAGGTAGTAGTTACGGTCACCGAGGGTAAGACCTCCCTGGCCAACGCTTACGATATTGACACGAGCATCCTTAGAGTCAGCACCGACACCGAGGCTGAAGAGGATGTTGTCGTGCTGCTGAGCTGCATAGCTGAGAAGTGCTGCATTGCTCTCCAGTGCATTGATCTTCTCGAGGTATGGCTTGACAGGCTCCAGACCCTCGTTGTTGAGGCGGACGCTGTCCATCACCATGTTATAGACGTCAGCCACCTTCTGCTTGAGCGAACCTGGCTCATTCTGCTGAGCAGCGATACCCTGGATGAGGTCACCGATGAGCTTGCTGTTCTTCTGCTCGATGTAGGTGAAAGCAGTCCAGTTTGGCTGATCAGCTGGCTTTGGAGACACCTGAGTCCAGTTACCAGCAGCATACTGTGCGAAGTCGTCACCAGGATTGACAGTAGTATCCATGATGGCGTAGTTAAGACCAGAACCCTTTTCCTCGGTCTTCTGGCAAGAAGCAGCCACTAAGGCTGTGGCGCAAAGTGCTGCACCGAAAAGAATTTTTTTCATTTATATGTTTTTTGTGTTTGCCGAGAGAAATAATTACCCTCATAATACCATATAACTCGCAATTATAATAATTATTGCATTTATATGGAAATTATGAGGGTTTATTATTGTTTTGTACGCATGAATTACCAACCAGTATTCTGCTGACCAGCCAAAGTTGGGTTGTTAGTCAACTCTGGAGTTGGGATAGGCCATACGAAACGATAGTCAGTGCATGGGATTAAGTTGGCAACAACGTACCAGGCTGGCTCCATGGCCTTGCCGATGCACCATACGCTGCTCTGCTCTGCGCTAGCCTGCTTGCTATAGTTAGCGTAACCGATCTTTGCTGGGATACCATTTGATGGGATAATGTCATCCTTAGCCAGACGGTGGATATCGAGCCAGCGGAGACCCTCGCCGTGGAACTCAATACGACGCTCCCAAAGAAGTGCGGTCATGAAGTCTTCGTCAGTGACAAACTGGTCAAGTTTATAAGCATCTGCTGCAGGATCTACCAATGCACGGTTACGTACATCGTTGAGGAGATCAAGAGCAGTAGCCTTGTCGCCAGAACGGTAAGCAGCCTCAGCGTAGTTGAGGACAACCTCAGCATAGCGGATGATTGGAGAATAATCTGCACGGGTACCATCACGATACTTGTCGCAGAACCAAGCTGCATTACCTTTGTCATAGTGGAGGAGGTCGGTACGACGCTTATCGTTAGCCAACCAGAATGTGCTATTGTAAAGGATTGGAGAAGTAGGACACATAGCACGTGAACCATCCTCTACACGACCAGAGAACATTGACCACATTGCACCATTGACCGAAGCATTGTCCGAACCGCTGTTCTCGATTGAGAAGATAGACTCCTTGTTGTTTGTGCATGCGGTGAATGGAGTAGCTGGATCACTCTCAAGTGTGTAAAGATCGATAGAAGGGGTTGAGCCGGCAGTAGGAACGAGCTTCTTTGCCTCATTCTTTACATTGTTCCAGTCACGCATGTGGAGATATACACGGGTCTTGAGAGCAATAGCAGCACCCTTGGTAGCACGGGTAATCTGGTTAGCAGACTGCTTAGTTGGCAACAGTTTTTCTGCCTCATCAAGATCCTTGATAATCTGAGCGTAGGTGTCCTTTACAGATGAGCGGCCGATCTCCATACCATCTACCAATGACTGAGTAGAAGTGTGGGCTGTAGTATAGATAGGAAGACCGTAGTCGTTGTTTACACCTGTCATGTTATAAGGATAGGCGAAGTGTACCATCAGGTTGTGATAGGTAAGAGCGCGCAGGAAGAGGCACTCGCCCTTGTAGATATTGGCCTGATCGGCAGAAATAATTCCGTCCTCGCCAGCCTTAATCTCACTCTCCATGACAACATTGAAGCGGTTGATAGCCTCAAAAGATGCTGTCCACATGGTCAGGTTGTTGGCCGATGATGGAGTGTAGGTTCCTTCGTAGGTAATCTGGTAGAATACTGCGGTGAGGTTCATATCCTCGCCACGCATCTCGCCCTGCATGATGTGTGCGCTACCGAATGGGTAGCCACGGGTCCAACCAGAAGAGGTAGAGTTGTTGTAAAGACCGCACTGTGCAGCATCGTATGCACCGATCATAGAGAGCTCGCAGCGAGCAGCTGAAGAGTAAGCTGTAGCGTCGCTGAATGCATTGACTGGCACGAGATCAAGTACGTCAGACTCGCAAGAGCTAAGTACCGAAGCGGCCATCAGGAGCATAGCTCCAGAATTAAGAATGATATGCTTTTTCATCTTTTTTCGTCTTCAATAAAATTTGATAACTCAAAACTGATATAGTCTCTTGCATTAGAATGTTACATTCAAGCCAACAGTGAAGCTACGCTGCTGTGGCAGACCGTTCCAGTCAACGCCCATATCGTCGCTGCTCTGGTTGGTAGTCTCAGGATCAAGACCCTTATAACCAGTAATAGTGAAGAGGTTCTGAGCCTGTGCGTAGACACGAAGCTTGCTGAGGCCGAGAGCAGCAGTAGTCTTTCTTGGCAAGTTGTAGCCAAGAGAGAGGGTCTGAAGCTTGAAGTAAGCACCATTCTCGACAAAACGAGAGTCAGCACAGTTGGTAGAGTTGAACAGCTGGTCAGCATAACCATACATCAAACGTGGGATCACACCGTTGCCTGGCTTCTCTGGGCTCTGCCAACGATCCAGCATTTCCTTGCCCTTGTTACAGAAGTCGAGGTTGAGAAGTGAGGTTGAGCGGCTGACGTTCAGGATCTTGTTACCACCTGAGAAGCGGAAGAAGATACCGAGGTCGAAATCCTTATACTTGAAGGTGTTGTTGAAACCGCCAAACCAGGTAGGGATGGTGTTGCCGAGCATCTTCTTGTCGGTAGAAGCGCTGAGGCTGCTTGCCTTTGATTCGTCAGCTGGGTTAGCTGGATCATATACGCGGTATGCCTTGTTTGCCTCACTGTACTGTACGAGGCTACCATCAGCCTTATACCAGATTGGGTTACCGTTCTGCTTGTTGACACCGTAGAAGTCATAACCCCAGATCTGCTTGTAAGACTCACCCTCGCGTACGATATTATATACGGTGATGATGTCCTCGTTGTTGAGGAGCGACTTAACCTTATTCTTCAAGGTTGAGAAGTTGATGTCTGCATGCCAGGTGAAGTCCTTGTTAGAGATGATGTCTGAACCGAGGGTGATCTCGAAACCAGCATTCATAACCTTACCTACGTTGTCATAGTAGTAGTTTGAAGGGACACCCATTGAAGGAGCGGTAGGCACTTTCATAACGAGGTCCTTAGAGTTCTTTACCCAATAAGCGAGCTCGAAGCTTACCTTACCGTCAAAGAGGCTACCATCCAAACCGAGGTCATAGGTCTCAGTGGTCTCCCACTTCAAGTTATTATTACCCATGTTGGTCCAAGCAATACCTGTCTGTGCACCGTATGCCTTAGCACCATAGGTTCCGAGGTAAGGGAAGTCACTTGAGAGTGCAGAGTTACCAAGGGTAGCGTAGCTGGCACGGATACGGAGATCTTTTGCCCACCATGCGAGCTTCTCACCCCAGAAATTCTCACGGCTGATACGCCATGCACCACTCACGCCCCAGAAGGTACCCCAGCGGTTATCCTTGTCGAGCTTAGAAAGACCATCGCGACGGACAGAAGCGCCAACATAGTACTTCTGGTCGTAGTTATAGTTGACACGAGCCATGTATGATGCCAGACCACTATAGGTCTTAGAACCATATACATACTGGTTTGCATAGGTGTTAGAGACGATTGCATCACCAAAGAAGCTGTCTGAAAGACCGGTTACATAGCCTTCAGCCCACTGTGATTCACGATAGGTATACTCCTGAAGAAGGGTTGCTGCCACGTTGTGAACCTCATTGAACGTATTGTTATAGTTGATGGTATTCTGCCAGTTCCAGTTGCGGAAGTTCTGGTCAGTGTTGTCAACAGAACCCTGAACACCAAGACCGTCACCTGAAGCAGCATCACTGTAAGAGTAGTTGTGAACGCGGTTAACGTCCATGCCACCCTGAGTCTTGAGGGTGAGACCCTTCATAAGAGTGATCTCAGCGAAGGCGCTTCCGATGAGACGAGTGCTATTTACCTGACGCTTGTTTTCCATCAGCTGCCATACTGAGTTAGCTGAGCTTACGCTGTTAGGCTGATCGTTGCAGCCACGGCCTGAAGACTTGCCGACTGTGTCGTCAATGTTGTAGCCTGTTGGGTCGTTCTCGTCATAGATAGCAGTATTAGGGAGCATACGTACAACTGAGAAGCCGATACCATTGAGGTTGTTCGAACCGTTGCCCTGGCCAAAGAGGTCTGCATAGCTACCAGAGAGGCTGGTGCCGATCTTAAGCCACTTGGTTGCCTGGGTGCTGATGTCAGCCTTAAGAGTGTAACGACGCAGGCTGTTGCTGATTACGATACCATCCTGATCGGTGAAACCGAAAGAGGCATAATACTGGTTCTTAGAATTACCACCACGCATTGAGACGCTGTGGTTCTGCTGGAAACCAGTGCGATAGACTGCATCCTGCCAGTCGCTCTCTGTGCCATCATAGTGAGCCCAGCCAGCCTGGCCGACGTTCTCCTTGGTCTCGTTAGCGATCTCTACGAACTCCTTAGCATTGAGCAGGTCGTGACGATTAGCAGTCATTGACCATGCTGTGTATGCGTCGTATGAAACGGTTGACTTGCCGTCCTGACCCTTCTTGGTAGTGATGAGAATGACACCATTTGCAGCACGCGAACCATAGATTGCCGAAGCAGCACCGTCCTTAAGGATCTCAATTGACTCGATGTCGTTAGGGTTGATATCGGTCATTGAGTTATAACTTGCCGAAGAACCAGTGTTGCCTGACTCAACAGGTACACCATCTACGATGATCAATGGCTGAGTGCTTGAAGAAAGAGAGGTTACACCACGTACACGGTAGGTTGGGGTTGAACCAAGCACACCACTTGGAGTAGTAACCTGCACACCAGCAGCACGACCAGAGAGCTGTGAGTCGAATGATGCAGTAGCGAGGTTTCCAAGATCATCTCCCTTTACGCGCGAAATAGAAGAGGTGAGATCCTTTTTACGCATTGTACCATAACCAACAACTACAACCTCATCAAGGCTTTCGTTATCACTGTCGAGTACAATGTTCATCGTCTTATTGGTAATATTTACTTTCTTTGTAACATAACCAATATAAGAAATTGAAAGCTGTTTTGCTGATGCAGGAACATCCTTGATCTCAAATAATCCATCAAGGTCAGTAGCAGCACCTACAGTGGTACCAACAACCAATACCGAAGCACCGATTACTGGCTCTCCATCTTCTGATGAGATGACGCGACCAGTTACAGTTCGCTGTGCCACCAGCATTGCAACGCTCAATACAAGCATCGCAATGAGAGATACAATTTTTCTCATAAAATAAAAAGAATTAAAAACACAATATCTTTATAATAACACAAAAATAACCATAGCTACTATCTTCTATCCCTCCTGATTAAAACGCTACAGGAGATCAAATTTAGAAAGACTATTACAAAATGACATCATTTCGTCATTTTTCACGGCACAAAGATATAAAAAACTTATTTATCGTCAAAAAATAATGCTAAAAATTGTAAAAACATTCAAATAATAATAAAGAGATTTCAAAATACTTTCACTTTTGTCTACTCCAAATTACAAAATTATAGCCAGTTATTTCTAACTGGCTATAAAAAATCACTATTTGATGTTGGACGCAATAAAGTCCTCTCGCATCGGAGAGAAAGTATCAATGACGATACCCGGCTCCAGACACAAGCATGAGTGCTGCTGGTTCGGTTTGATCAAAACGCCGTCACCTTCTGTCACGACACGCATCTCTCCATCGACCGTGAACTCAAACTTTCCACTCGCGATATATGACGACTGAGTGTGCGGATGCGCATGCATGGCAGCCAGACCATCCTTGACGAACTTGACTCGTACGACCATCAGGTCATCCGTATATCCTAAAATCTTTCGCTCCAACCCAGGACCGAAAGCCTCCCACTCCTGACTATCTGCAGGAATAAATTTCTTGCTCTCCATATATAATATAAATAATGTGTATTAAATGGGTCTTGACGATGCAAAGATACGCAAAATTATCAAATTCTCAGCAAAAAGAGACAGAAAACCACACCTTTTTAAAAAGTATGGCAAAAAGCAGACTTGTTTTTGCATTATTCCGAAAAATGACTTATCTTTGCCGCAACAAAAAAATCAACGTTTATCATTCCACTAAACTCATGAAAAAGATCCTCACCACCCTGTCACTCGCGCTGGCTATGAGCCTGCCATTGAGTGCACAACTCCTCCGTACCACCGTCGCACAAGGAGAGATTGAAGGAGAGCTCTACGAAGGTTTTGCCCTCTATCGTGCCATACCTTATGCCGAAGCTCCTGTCGGCGAACTGCGCTGGAAAACCCCTGTCCCTAAGGCTCCTTGGCAAGGCGTCTACAAGGCCGAGCGCTGGGGTGACCGTCCACATCAGAAAACCGATCCGAACCAGAATGGCAACGATATCCCGATGTCAGAAGACTGTCTCTACCTTAGTGTCGAGACCCCGGCAAAGAGCGCCGACGAGAAACTCCCTGTCTTCGTCAACATCCACGGTGGCGCCTTCGCCACAGGTTCTTACAGCGGCACACAAGAGAGTTTTGTCCGCGAAGGTATCGTCTATGTCAGTATCGAGTACCGACTCGGAGCTCTCGGCTTCATGGCACATCCAGAACTGGCCAAGGAGTCGAAGGATGGGATCTCGGGCAACTACGGTATCTATGACCAGATCTGCGCCCTCAACTGGATTCATGACAACATCGCAGCCTTCGGCGGTGATCCTGAGAAGGTCACCATCTGCGGCGAGTCGGCTGGCGGCATCTCAGTCAGTATCCTCTGTGCCTCGCCTCTGTGCAAAGGCCTCTTCCGTGGTGCTATCAGTGAGAGCGGCGGCAACTTCGCCCCTATAGGTGTGCATGGTGCCACAGCTATGAAGATGCATCAGGACGCTCAGCAGCAGGGTCTCGACTTCCAGAAGAAGTTGGGAGCCAAAAAGATGAAGCAGCTCCGCAAGGTCAGCGGAGAAGCCATCATCGAAGCTACCGGTGGCGAGCAGTTCTGGCCAG
>JAZRXZ010000192.1:0-11368 GCA_045600445.1 Bacteroidales bacterium
GTCATCGAGACCGACCGTCGCGACAACGGCTCCGGCAATGTCAAGGTAGTCAAGATGACTCCCGAAGGTGACAAGGTGGTCGCCACCATCCCCGCCATCGCCTGGAACGGCACTTTCCTCCGTTATAACTATCTCCGCGCAGATTTCTCTGACGTCAAGGAGCCCGGTGCATACAAACTTGTCTATGGCGACAGCGTCTCCACCATCTTCCGCATCGACGAAGATGTCTATGACCGCGGCGTATGGCAGCCCGTTCTCGAGTACTTCCTCCCCGTCCAGATGTGTCATATGAGAGTTGCCGAGAAATATCGCGTATGGCACGACCGCTGCCATATGGATGACGGTGAGCTTGCCATCGAGGGCATCTACCTCGACGGTTACACCCAGCATCCCGACATTCCCACCAAGATCAAGCCCGGTGACACCGCTCCCAATATCAACGTAGGCGGCTGGCACGATGCCGGTGACTTCGACCTTCGCGTAGAGTCACAGGCAGGCGAGTGCTACATCCTCTCATTGGCATACGAAGCTTTCAAGCCAGAGATCGACGCTACTTCTATCGATCAGGAGAAGCACGTTACCGAGATCCATCAGCCAGATGGCAAGAACGACGTGCTGCAGCAGATCGAGCATGGTGCACTCAGCGTAGTGGCTGGCTACAAGGCTTTGGGCCGCCTCTACCGTGGCATTATCTGTAATTCGCTCCGTCAGTACGTGCTCCTTGGCGATGCTTCGGCTATGACCGATGGCGAAAAGGGGAATAGCGATGACCGCTGGATCTATACTGAGAACAATCCTGGCCGTGAGCTCTCTACCGCTGCTAACCTGGCTGCTACCGCTCGTGTGCTGAAGGACTTCAATCCTTCGCTCAGCGATGACTGCTTGGAGATTGCCAAGAAGGTGTATAACGATACTCAGGTCGATGCACGTTCGGCTCAGAACAAGTTGCAGGCCGCTGCAGAGCTTTATCTCACTACGGGGGAGAAGGAGTATCTCGACTATATCCTTGCTGACGCTAAATCGATGAGTGGCGCTGAGAAGTCAATCTTTAGCCAGAGCGCATTCTCTGCTTCTAATCTCTCTGTCCTCTCTCGCGTAGAGCCTCAGCTCCGTGACTCAAAAGATAAGAAGGTCAAGGCTTGGCTCAAGAAGTATCGTCAGGCGCTCGTAGATTACAGCCAGCGTTTGGCTAAGGACGTAACCGAGACTCCTTACGGCGTTCCTTACCGTCCACATATCTGGGGTGCAGGTTGGGACATCCAGCGCTTCGGCTACGAGAACTATTTCCTCGCTGCGGCTTATCCTGAGCTCTTCTCAAAGGATCCTATCTACAACGCGCTCAACTTCATCCTCGGCTGCCACCCTGGCATCAACCAGGCTTCGTTCGCTTCGGGTGTCGGTGCTCAGTCAGCTACCGTCGGCTACGGTTTGAACCGCGCTGACTGGTCGTACATCCCTGGTGGTGTGATCTCGGGTACTGCATTGATCCGTCCTGACTTCCCAGAACTTCTCACCTGGCCATTCTTGTGGCAGCAGACGGAGTATGTGCTAGGCGGTGGTTCGTCGCACTACATGTTCCTCGTGCTGGCTGCACAGAGTTTCCTGAAATGATCGATCGCGCCTATCTCGAAATAACTAATATCTGCAACCTCAGTTGTGTCTTCTGTCCGAAGAACGCCCGTCCGAAGCGTAAGATGTCGCTCGATGAGTTTGATCTTCTGACCGACCGACTGAGGGGGCAGATTAAGTTTCTGTACTTTCACCTGATGGGCGAACCGATGCTGCATGAGCATCTGTCTACATTTATTAATATAGCGCGAGAGAAAGGCTTTATCCCTGTGCTGACGACCAATGGCACGCTGCTGACGAAAGGCCTCACCACGTACCCTCATAAAATCCAGATTTCACTCCATTCGCAGGAGGCAAATCCTACGAAAGAGCAAAGCGAAGGCCCTCACGACAGCTCTATGACAGCATACATCCACGAGGTCATGTCCTTTGTACAAGAAGCTGCACGACAAGGAACCATCGTCGTCTTAAGACTCTGGAATCAAGGTGGCTTCGACAGTAAGAATGAGGAGGTATTAGATCTTATCAGCCAGCACATCGCTAAAGAAACTTGGACACAGCGCTACGACGGCTGGAAGCTGACCGAGAAGATCTACGTGGAGTACGACCAGATGTTCGAATGGCCAGAAGAAGAACGTAGCGCCTACGATGTTGACGAGGTCTTTTGCTACGCGCTGCGCAACCAGATCGGCGTCCTCGTCGATGGCACCGTCGTCCCTTGCTGTCTCGACCATGAGGGTTCTATCCGCTTAGGTAATCTCTATGACTCATCGCTCGAAGAAATTATAAACTCTCCGAGAGCCAAAGCCTTATACGAAGGCTTCTCACGTCATAAAGCCACCGAACCGCTCTGCCAGCGTTGCGAATATGCAGCCGTGACCAAGCGGTTCAGAAGGCCAAAATAAAACTCATACACCTATGCAGACACTCAAGATCATCCGACAATCCTTCTCCATCTGCCAAGTAGCAGATTACAGCCAGGTGGATCTTACCTCGCCGTGGACGTTCATTGCCACGACCGACGAGGAGCGGTCGCTGGTGTGTCCTACAAAGCAAGTACCAGCCACCACCCTGTCTCGGGATGATGGCTGGCGCGCATTTCGTATAGAAGGTGTCCTTGACTTCTCGCTTATCGGCATTCTGGCACGTATCTCTACGCTCCTCGCCGACCACAAGATCGGCATCTTCGCTATCTCGACCTATAACACGGATTATGTCCTAACCAAAGCGGAGAACTTCGACCGTGCCATCCAGGTGCTGCGAGAAGAGGGCGATTATCAAATCATTTAATAAAACTTCACCATCTCGTTCAGATCGCGACGACCCGGACGATTTGGCTCCGATGCGCGATAACCGAGAGAGATTACTGCCATGATGGTCTCTGTCTCAGGGATGTTGAAGAGAGCGCGGAGGCCATCAGCATCACGCATACCCATGATGAGCGTATCGAAACCCATAGCGCGAGCCTTCAGGATCATATAAGCGTTGTGGAGGCCATTGTCGTATGCACCCCAGCCATCTCCAACTTCATTCGTTGCCTGACCATTGAAAAAGCCTGAGCGACCACGCTCAAAGGTTGAGACGATGAGTACAGGAGCTCCCTGCACATTCTTCTTATTATTCTCGCCAACGAGCTCAGCCACAGCAGCAACCTTCTCTTCGCTCATAGCCACATAATAGCGGGTCGACTGCACATTGGCCCATGATGGAGCGTCCTGTGAAGCTGCAAGAAGCTCGCGAACTTCTGCCTCGGAGATTGACTTGCTGGCATCATAGTCACGGATACTGCGACGTGACTGAAGCACTTCGTCGAAAGAAACTACATTACACTGCACAGCGTCAGTCTCAGGTGCAGGAGTAGAAGTACAAGCTGTCATGCAAAGCAATGCAAGCAGCAAAAGGAATGAAAACTTTTTCATAAGGGGACATTATTATTATTTATTCGTAGTACAGAATGACATAAGCACCGAGCTCATCAATCACCTTGCCTTGCTTCTCCTTTGGTACACCCAGCTTATCCAACTGCTCATAGAAACTACCAAGGCGATATTCCTTCATAATAAGCAATGTATTCTCTAGACGACCGGCAGCGACATCCTCGGGTGTCGTATCGATCGGATCATGATAGAGGTAAGTATCCATACCCGCAGCTCTTCGTAACTTGTAGACATGAATATCCTGCGTTCCCAATTCTCTCTCGAAGTGATTGGCATGGTAGCACACGCGGCCATAGCAACCCGTATTGATATTGAGCCAAGGCGTGAAGCATCCGGCAATGAAAATCACTAGCAATACGATGCGACAACCCCAGATGATCGGCCAGTTCCAACGCAATGGCCATTTCCATTGACCGAGCTGCATCACACCAGCATAGACAAGGAAAGGATAAGCTGGCAACATATTGACGTCGAGCTTATAACGGATCATCGAATAAAAGAATAGCGCCACGAGGAAGGTGCAGACAAAGAAGTTCTGCAAAGAGGATTCAAAAGGTTTCTTCCAGGAGAAATCACCGCCACGCAAACGCTTGATGAGCGATGCGATGAGGACGATAAAGCAGACAGGTCCCCAAGGAATCGTATCGAGCCAGAGTGAGACAAGATAGTAGTACCAAGGCTGGTCATGATAGTCGGTGAAGAAGCCTTCATACAACGGACGCTGCAGGAAGAGCTGATCGACGGCCAGAATACCGCCTTCGAGGTAGGTTCCGTAAATCCAACCCGCACAGAGGACTATGAGCAGGAGGAATGCTCGCCAGTTCCACACACGTCCCCAATAGCGACGCTTGCCGCTCAGCAGCAGGAAAAGTGTGGTACTGAAGAATGGTATCGTAAATCCCATCAATCCCTTGGTAAAGATGGCCATAAACACATAGAAGCCGAACTGCCACTGCAACTTATGGCGGATCTTACGGTCAGGCGAAGGATTGCCATACGCTCCCGACTCGCTGATGATACGCCAGAAAGTGTAAAGCGCGCAGACAATAAAGAAGGAGAACAACATGCTCGGGCTCACAAAGAATGCCATCGCACACTGCATGCCGCACGTAAAGAGCATAAATGAAGCCAGCGTGCGGCTCTGACTGCCATCGCAAAGACGGAGGCTCTTGGTATCGAAACGCTCCACCCATCGATTCATCACCCAAAGGATACCAATAGCCGGCAGGAACGAGAATAATCCGATGGTGACCATGAAGTGATGGCCGAAGATCCACTTGAGCGCTGCCAGGATCCAGATATAGAATGGCATCACCTCATAGAAGAGGTTATCCTGATAGGTCAGACAGAAGAAATTACCCTCCTGCAGCGTCTCCGTAGCACAACTGACGTAACGCAACTCAGTGGCCGGCGAGAAATCTCGCAGGAGTAATGCAGGCAACAGTGCCAGCAGATAGGGCCAATATTCGCGAAACAGTTGTTTCATTTGCTTTTATTTATTTTTCCTGTGATCGCTGCAACCAGGATGGTCATGATCGGACTAATCCAGCAGAAGAAGGCGAATGGCGCGTAAGCCAGCGTTGCCACGCCGAGGACTGTCGACTGAGTCATACCACACGAGTTCCATGGGATGAGCACCGACGTCACCGTACCGCTATCCTCCAGCGTACGGCTGAGGAGCTTTTTCGGCAGGTTCAGTCGCTTATATGCCTCTCCATACATCTTACTTGGCAGAATGATGGCAAGGCTCTGATCGCCCGTGCTGACATTGATAAAGAGACAACTGAGGCAAGTTGTCAATACGGTGCTGACGCGACCCACCATGATCTTGAGCAACTGGCTGGTGATACGAGACAGCATACCCGAGTGCTCCATCACACCACCGAAACACATCGACATCAGGATGAGCCAGATGGTATTGAGCATACCTGCCATACCACGGGTGCCGGTGAGCGAGTCGATGACTTCGTAGCCACTCTCGCTGCTTACAGGACCGAAAGCGCTGCTCATCGCGAACTCAAACCCATCTCTGAATCCTACAATGATCGCACCCACCAGCATACCGATAAACAATACCACCGTAGCCGATAATCCCTTATAGATCAAATAGAATACTCCCACAGGAATAAGCAACAGCCAAGGCGTGACCAGGAAGCTCTCATCCAGATGCTGCTGCACCTCCGCGGCGGCCACCATCGCGTCACCGCCTCCATCAGTTGCATCGCCCATGATGCCCACCACCAGATAAATCAGCAGCGTGATGATTATGCTCGGCACCGTCGTAAAGAGCATGTTACAGATATGCGTGAACAAAAGAACGCCGGCGGTCGATGAAGCCAGATTGGTCGTCTCGCTCAACGGAGACATCTTATCACCGAAATACGCGCCACTGATGATAGCACCTGCCACCCACCAGTCATCGATACCTAAGGTTCGTCCGACACCCATGAGGCCAATGCCGATCGTCGCAATCGTCGTCCATGACGAACCGATGCAGAGGCTGACCAGCGAACAGAGGAGACAGGCGGTAATCAGCAGCCAGCGCGCCGAGATGACGTCGAGGCCATAATAGATCATGGTCGGGATGATACCTGCGTGCATCCACGTGCCACACAAGCCACCCACCATCAGCAGGATCAGATTGGCCGGCATCGTGCGGCTGATGCTATGGACCATGGCCTGCTCCAGATCCTCCCATTTCTGACCGTAGCAGAACATGGCAATGCCGACAGCCACGGCCGTAGAGATGGCCAATACCAGCTGCGAAGGGCCTGAGAGCATCTCGTCGCCGTAGATGGTCACACTGATACTCAGAAGACCGATCAGCAGGATGACGGGGATGAGGGATATTCCTAACGAAGGGGTTTTCATTTAAAACTGAAAATTCTTAGGGATTGGCAATTCGAATCGCAGATTCTCTCGTGTCACCGGATGGATGAACTGCAGCACATAGTTGTGCAGCATCAGTCGTCCGCAAGGATTGCTCTGCGCACCATATTTCTTATCGCCAGCGATCGGGCAACCCAGGTCGCTCATGTGCACACGGATCTGGTTCTTGCGTCCCGTCAGGATCTGGATATCCACCTGGCTGTAGTCTCCCGCGGTCTTGAGCACCTTATAGCGAGTCACCGAGAGCTTGCCCTTGGTCGGATCATCGGTACTATACACCTTCATGGCAGAATTTTCTGCCAGATAGCTGCGCACCTCTCCTTCTTCCTGAGCCGGCACACCCTCGCAGACGGCCAGATAGCGACGCTCCACGACGTAAGTCGACCACGAGTCGCGCATCATCTGCTGCACCTGACTGTTCTTGGCAAAGATCAGGATGCCGCTGGTAAACTGATCCAATCGGTGGCAGACATAAGCATGGCTTCGGCCGTCCTGTGCATAGACATATTCGTCGACGATCTTCTGCGCCGTCTTCTCACGTCGTGCAGGACCCGTCGGCACGGTCAGCAATCCCGACTGCTTCTCAATGACGATCAGATCCGGATCCTCATACATGAGCTTAACCATGCGGTTGTTCAATGACGCGAATGGTCGCGAAAAGTTGATCACCACCTCATCGCCATGCTGCAGCTGCTCGTCAAACTGAGTCGTTGTCTGACCATTGTGCTGCACCTGGCTATGCACCAGATAAGACTTGATTTCCGAGCGGCTACGAGGAGCCAGCGCCTGTAGCATGAAAGGAAGCAGCTGGCAAGGTTCGTCAATGATGTACGACTCGATATAATCAGGCTTTGGCTTGCGATGATTGTTATTATTATTTCTTCTCATTCTTGTTCTAAATTGGGTCAATTTCGCATAAGAAGTAAGGACTGAATAGCCCAAACACGGCGCAAAGATACAATTTTTTCCCAAATAATTTGGAAGTTTCGGTAAAATTTCGTACTTTTGCACCATTATTTAATCGAATTCGCTTAATTTTATATATGAAAAATAAGAAAATGCACAAAGAAGGCGCCACGACGATAGCTACGTTCCTGGCATTCATTCTTCTTGTTGCAGTTACTTTATACGTATATCAGGATTTGGCTCCTACATGGCTCTGGTTTGCCATCTTAGTTCCATTGACTATCATGTTCCTCATCGTAGTCAATTTCTTCCGCTATCCAGAGCGTACTTTCAAAGGTGATGAGCTGCACGATGTCATTGCGCCAAGCGATGGCACCATTGTCACTATCGAGGAGGTCTTCGAGCCAGATTACTTCAAAGACAAGCGAATTCAGATCAGTATTTTCATGTCCGTCTTCAATGTCCATGCCCAGTGGTGTCCGCTCAACGGTATTGTCATGAAGAGCGAGCATGAGGACGGCCGCTTCAAGAAGGCGAATCTGCCTAAGTCGAGCACCGAGAACGAGCGCTCTACCATCGTCATCAAGAGCGATGCAGGCCCTATCATCATGATGCGCCAGGTAGCTGGTGCTGTTGCACGCCGTATCGTCACCTACCTCAAGGCTGGCGACAAGAGTGAGGTCAATGGCGAACTCGGATTCATCAAGTTCGGTTCACGCATCGACGTATTCCTGCCTCTCGACGCTGAGATTTGCGTCAAGATGAAGCAGGCCGTTAAGGGCAATATCACCACGATTGCCAAATTGAAGTAATACGTAATTTGTAATTCGTAATTCGTAATTAGAATTGCGTTCGTAATTCAATGAAATTGATCAATATTCCCAATATCATCACCTGCTGTAACCTGCTTTGCGGATGTATGGCCATCTTCTATGGCATACAGGGCGAGGTAGGGTATGCTTCATTATTCATCATTGCAGGTGCTGTGTTCGATTTCTTCGACGGTATGACCGCCCGTGCACTCGGCATCAGCGGCCCTATCGGCAAGGAGATCGACTCGCTGGCCGACGCCGTTTCCTTCGGCATCGCACCAGCTATTCTCGCCTATCAGATTGCACGCTACGTCTATGGTTCAGGTGAAGCTAATGCCATCGACTTTGCCCTTGCCATGGTGATGGCAGCTTTCTCGGCACTTCGCCTGGCTAAGTTCAACTGCGACGAGCGTCAGTCGCTCTCGTTCATCGGCCTCCCTACCCCATCGAACGCCTTGTTCTGGATCGGCATGACCTTCGTCTGCCGCCTCGATGGTGTTCACAGCTGGCTCACCACGCTCAATCCTGAGGTCTTTGGCATTTTGTGGCTTGTAGTGATTCTCTGTATGAGTTTCCTCCTGATTTCTGAGATCCCAATGTTCAGCCTCAAGCTCAAGAAAGGCCACAATGGTTTTGCAGAGAATAAAGCTCGCTATATTTTCCTCGGCCTCACCGCCGTTATTCTTATCGTCAGCAGTATCCTCGGATTATCCTATCTCGCAGCTTCACCAGCACTGATTATTCTCCTTTATATACTGCTTAGCATTACAATCAAAAAGTCGTAATGATCTATTTCGGTTGCCTACCTTTACTATTACTCCTCATCGGATTCATTGTTCTTTCTTCGATCGTCAACATGGGGTTCCGCCTCATCGAACGCATCGGAGCAACCGCTGTATGGCTCTATGAATCCTTCCTCAACTTTTTCCGCTCCGAAAAGAAAGAGGTGGTCAATCCATGGACAGGTGACTCTAACTTCGACAATATCGACCAGGACGACGAGATCGAATATCATCCTACCGAACAGAAGACCAAGCGATACGAATCATCTGACGGAGATTATATTGATTATACTGACATTAAGTGAGCAAGTTACTACTCCTAACTCCTCACTTCTAACTCCTCACTAAGCGAAGCGCTTAACTCCTCACTAATGGATACCATCTGCGCCATCTCCACCCCATCCGGCATCGGCGGCATCGCCGTCATTCGCATCAGCGGCCCTGATGCCATTGCCGCATGCAGCAAGATCTTCCGTCCCTTCAAGCCAAGTCATAAGCTCGAAGACCGCAAGACCCACACCCTCACCTTTGGCCAGATTATCACGCCTTCAGAGGAAATCCTCGACGAAGTAGTCGTATCCCTCTATCGCGCCCCCCACAGCTTCACCGGCGAAGACGTAGTAGAAATCTCCTGCCACGGCTCCATCTACATCCAGCAAAGAATCCTAGAATTACTCTGCAATGGCACCGGCGCGACAAACAACTCCTCACTCCTCACTCCTCACTCCTCACTCCGCCTCGCAGAGGCGGGCGAGTTCACCCGTCGCGCCTTCTCCCACAGCCGTTTCGACCTCACCCAAGCTGAAGCCGTTGCCGACCTCATCTCCGCCCAATCTGCCGCTTCTCACCGTCTGGCCATGCAGCAGATGAAGGGTAGCATCAGCCAGAAGCTCTCATTGCTCCACGACCAGCTCCTCGAACTCACCTCGCTCCTCGAACTCGAACTCGATTTCAGCGAAGAAGACGTCGAGTTTGCCGACCGCACACGCCTCATCCAACTGGCCGAGGACATCGACCACGAAGTCACCCGCCTTGCCGATACCTTCCAGTCTGGCCAAGCCATCAAGAACGGTATCCCAGTAGCCATCATCGGTGCTCCTAACGTCGGCAAATCCACCCTCCTCAACGCGCTTCTCAAAGAAGACCGCGCCATCGTCTCAGACATCCAGGGTACCACACGCGACGTCATCGAAGACACCATCACCCTCGGTGGCTACCTCTTCCGCTTTATCGACACCGCAGGTATCCGCTCCACCACCGACCAGATCGAACAGCTCGGCATCGAGCGTTCACGCCAAGCCGCCTCGCGCGCAAACATAATTATATTATTAACAGAGCCTGGCGTCCCATACATCGACATCGAGGCACGTCCCGATCAGCACGTACTCCGCATCGAAAACAAGACCGACCAATTCCAAGCCCTCACCGGCCTCGGCCTCCCAGCCCTCGAGGAGCAGCTCATCGCCCTCGCTCGCCCTGCCACCACCGGCGACATCATCCTCACCAACCAGCGCCACTACCAGGCCCTCACCTCTGCACACCAATCCCTCCTCCAAGTCATCTCCGGCCTCAACGCCCAACTCAGCGGAGATCTAATCGCAGAAGACCTCCGCGCCGTCATCGCATCACTCAACGAGATCCTGGGTAAGAACATGACCATAACCAGCCAAACAACATTAAATCAGATATTTAGCCGCTTTTGCATAGGGAAATAATTCCACCATACAAATCACTAAAGATCCATAGAAAAACACATGATCTTCACTTTATTTTAGTTTACTTTGCAGCACTGGCCTTCATGGGTAGGTTTATCAGCAGAAATCCTGACAGGAAGAACTATATCCATAGGATTGGTGTGTAATTTCAACGTTGTATACAGAACGTTGAAATTGTAACGCGGGAAATTAACGTTGCGTACAGAACGTTGAAATCCGTAACGCAGGAAATTAACGTTGCGTACAGAACGTTGAAATCTGTAATGCAGGAAATTAATGTTGTGTACAGAACGTTGAAATCTGTAATGCAGGAAATTAACGTTGCGTACAGAACGTTGAAATAATGTAAGCTGGATACTGACATCGTGTACAGAACGTCAATATTATTCATTCAAAATATCAACATTTAAAACCTAACGTCAAATTTATGGAAAAATTGAACCATCCCTACCTGCCTGTCGCCACTTTTCAGCAGATCTTAGAGTATGTTCCTGGTCTGGTAGAGACTTACACAGTATCGCCCATTGTCAATGCCGTAGCCGAAGCTCTTCATAAAACGTTGATCATTGAGAGCCAGGGGATAGCAGAATATCTTGCTGTAGATGAACGCAAGTTGGCGGGTGCCATTCAGCTCGATCTGGGCATGCGACTCATCGACGTCATCCAGCAGTTCAGAATCTATCAGATTCAGCAGTATCGTAAGACACATCCAGATGAACCACTTGACGCTGTGGCTCGTGCTTGTGGCTATGCGAGTG
>JAZRXZ010000193.1:0-29947 GCA_045600445.1 Bacteroidales bacterium
TTAACCTCTTTTCCGCTTCTGTCAAGCGACTTTTTGTGCGGCCTCGTTGCATTCGTTCTTGCCTTAATTCCGCCAATTCTTTGTCTGTTGTTCCCATGAAAATTTGTTGATTTTTGGTCAACGTTTTTCAGGGTAAGACACATAGCGCAACGCCTCCAGCGGGGAGACTCGCAGGCAGGAAAGTTACTCTATGAGACATACGCCGGCTGGCTGCTGGGCGTATGCCTCCGCTATGTCTGTGACCGATCCACAGCGCAGGATCTCTTGCACGACGGTTTCATTCAGATACTTACGCATATTCACCAGTTCCATTGGCAAGGCGAAGGAAGCCTCAGGGCATGGCTCTTCAGAGTGCAGCAGCGCGTCATCCTGATGCACTTGCGCAAGAAGGAATTGCTCGACGAGACACTCTCTATCGAAGACGTACAGGCAGAAGACATCCCCGTGCCAGAGACGACGCGTGACATCCCACGGCGTGTGCTGATGCAGCTGATTGCCGAACTGCCACCAGGCTATCGCACCATCTTTAATATGTATGTTATTGATGGCTGTTCGCACAAAGAGATAGCCACGCTTTTGGGGATCAAAGAAAAGACCTCAGCCTCACAGTTAGTACACGCCAAGCGACTGCTGGCCACCAGGATCAACACCTGGAGAAAGGAGAACCTATGATGAAGCATGACAAGATGGATGAGCAATGGCTCGATGAGATCCGCCAGACGTTGGCAGATCACGAGGAGGAGCTTCCAGCCGACGGCTGGGAGAGGCTCGCTGCTGACATATCTTCCGCAGAGGAGGCTGCTCCTGCTGTCCCTTCGCCGCGTCCACGCATTGTGCCAATATGGTTGCATCGCGCCGCAGCCGTCCTTCTCATGGGCGCAATAGGAATAGGAGGTATGTATTATTTCTCTGATTCTCCGGAGATTTCGACAACTTCTATCACCTCTGATGTAAAGGAATCTCTACATGTCGAAGAATACTCTGCTGGTGAGGAATCTTTCGAGCAGGAGCAGCTATCTGCAAAGACTGAGTCTCCATCAACGAAACAAATCTTGGCAATGACCTCATCTTCAGAACAGCAAATAATAGAGCCGCAAATTGAAACAGAGGAGCCGGATATTCAGAAAGAACCCACTGATATCGAATCTCAGCAAATGACCCCTGGTCCTTTTTCTAATATTCATCAGGAAGAAGCTGCTGTGCTGCTGGCCATGGAAAATTCTTCAGCAAGAAAACATGCTGCCTCCCGTTCTTGGACTTTGGGTATGAGGCTTGGCAGGAATGGCTTTGGTGATTTTGATTTTGGGGACCAAAAAGATTTCATTAATAGTCCAGCTGGCTTTGACTCTCCGTCAAGTGGTTCAAATGGTGGTGACAATCCGGTCGGAGATCCATCGCCTGCAGATTCGACCTGGCAGAATTCTTTGACCAGAGCACAAACCAGAGCCGCTGACGAGACAGCAACTGATGAGGTAGTGGATTCGGAGCACCATCTGTCCTGGAGCGCAGGCATCTCTGTAGGCAAGCAACTGAATAGATACCTGTCGCTCGAATCAGGATTGGTCTATACCTATCTTTCTTCCGATGTGACACTAAAGCAATCTGTTCGTCAGCATCAGCAGCTGCATTATCTGGGTATTCCGCTGAAACTCAGTGCGATTATCACCGAAGAAGGCCGTTGGCGTTTCTATGCTAACATTGGCACCATGCTCGAACACTCCCTCTATGGCAGGCGCGGACAGAAAAACCTCCATCTCAACGACTGGCAATGGTCGATGGATGGAGGCATAGGCCTGCAATATAAGCTGACAGAACACATGGGGCTTTATATCGAGCCAGGAGTCAATTACTATTTCAGCAACGGCTCTGAAGTGCCGAGCCTTCGCACCGAGAGTCCTTTCACTTTCAATCTGCAGATCGGTGTCCGCTTCGGATTATAGTCTTTCGGTCAATTGACCTGCGAGAAATCAAAGCTATATTCCTCCTGCATCTGCTTGAGTTCATCATCACTCATACGGTAGTATTGAGAAGTCCCCCAGATGATTCTGTACTCATCGTTTTCAATATCTTCCCTCATACCCAGAGGCTCGATGGTCGACATAAACCACTTCCCGTCCAACTGGTAGACACTCCAGATACGGAGGTAGAGCGCCCAAGGGATGATTCCAGACGGAGACTCCCCCTCTGACAGGGTACCCGTGGCTGGATCCAATGCAAATCCTTGCTCCAGATATGCTTTTTTATTGATAGGATTAGAGTAAAAGAATCTGACCATCTCTTTCTCCGACTTGAAATAATAGGAGGTCGGGATTACTCCATCTTTCGATTGATAGTAATCCACTGGATCGATAAATCCATCATCCAGAATCTCAGACGTTTGCATCCATTTCCATCCATAGCCGAAGGCCTCATGCTGGATATTCTGTTGCATTTCCTGCGAGAGCGTCGGTGTGCAAAACCGATAGGGGATTCCCTGCTCGTCAAACTGGAACATTGGCTCACACGGAGGTTCAATCGGGAGAATCGGCTCTTCGAGCTCACTCCCCGAATCTCCACAAGACGCAGCCATGCTTGCCGAGAGGCACAGCAGACAGAATAGAATCGTTTTTCGTATCATCATTTTCGAGTTTATTTTCTTATAAAACGCAGAAAAGTACAAAATACTGCATCCCCACTCATTTTTTTCCTTCACTTTGCTCAATTTTTCTCAGATTTCAACATCACGTTCGCGATGTCAATACCAACAATCCAAGATATTAACACTACGTCCGCAGTGTTAATATTCACGGCCATGGCATGGACTACACTGAACGGTTTGATACATGCCATGGCCGTGGCATGTACTGCATTGTACAACGTAGTCCATGCCACGATCGTGGAAAGGACGCCGCGCATGCAAGGTGTCCTTTCCTGCATCAAGGAACGTCTGTCCTGCGTGCGGGACGTCCCTTCCTTGCTCCTGAAGGCCTTGGATTATGAGCATAAAGCCTCTAATCAGGGCTCCGCGTACTTCATTGTGCCGATAAAACGTGCTGCATGACGAAAAAATAGGAATTGGTCAATCTTAAGAATTGACTTATCGAAATAAAATGAATTATTATATGTATAGTTCAACTCCTGCTTTTATGTTTTTGAGAGAGAAAAAATCACTTTTATTTGGAGATGTCGTAAATGCTGCCTATCTTTGCACCGTGAATGTCTAATATAAATTTCTGAGATATGAAAAGAATATCTTTGGCAATCTTTTTTGCAAGTCTCTCCTGGCTTATGATGGCTCAGGAGGCTATCAAAGTAAAATATGAGGGTGCAAGGCCTACGATCCAGGACTTTGCGCAGGCGCTGCTTTTTTCGGGCGACGTGGATGATAATGACTGTGATGAGGCTTCG
This sequence comes from Bacteroidales bacterium, assembly GCA_045600445.1. GTDB lineage: Bacteria > Bacteroidota > Bacteroidia > Bacteroidales > UBA3663 > Liminaster. Next base: position 3,388 of record JAZRXZ010000193.1, read on the forward strand.
AATGCTGCGGCTAATGCGATGACTCGTTATTTGAATGGTGAGCCTCAGGAGGAGGGTGTTACGTTTATGTTCGACCTGAAAAATGGCTTCATGCTCTATGAGTCGAAGTATAAGGATGCTGATGACGAGTACCTGGCGAGGTATGAGATGTGCTACTGGAATGAGTCGGATCAGAAGCATAAAGTGATTGGTTATAGTGTGACTTGCTACCATAATGGAAAGTACGAGCCAGGTCAGTTTGATGGCCTTGTGTTCTATCGTTATGATAATGCAAAGAAGACGATGGAGATTTTCGGCGAGCCAGGTTTCGAGAATGTCTGCTATACCGAGGATGGCGCTAATGTCACTTATTCCCTGCCTCGCTCGGGCAAGGATATCACAGCTACTTTCTGGTATGAGAACCGCAAGACTCAGAAGATGCTGAAGTGGGATGGTCACCAATTTAAATATTAAAATTAGTTTCTAATAATTGCAATTGGCACAAAAAATAATTTTTTTTGGGTATCCAATCGAAAAAAATTGTCCATAATTTCCATTTTACTTCATTTTTTATCATCTTTGTGCGGTATTTAAGAAACTTGAGGAGATTTCCCCCCTCTAAAAACATATAAAACTACTTTATCGATGGCTGGTTTTTTTGGCACTGTCAGCACTACACCATGTATCAATGATGTGTTTTATGGCACTGACTACAATTCACATCTTGGCACACGCCGAGGCGGTATAGCAACCTATAGCGCAGAGCGTGGCTTTAAGCGTTCTATCCACAGTCTTGAAAGCTCTTATTTCCGCACCCGTTTCGAGGATGAACTCGATGAATTTGCCGGAAATAGCGGCATTGGCATCATCAGCGACACTGATGCACAGCCTTTGCTCTTCAACTCACACTTAGGTCGTTTCGCCATCTGTACAGTGGCAAAGATCAATAACCTTCAGGAGCTGGCCGATCAGTTGCTCGAGGAGGGAATGCACCTCACCGAGTTCACTTCGGGCAAGATCAATCCTACCGAGCTCGTGGGCTGTCTCATCGTCAAGGGCAAGGATTTCGTCGATGGCATTGAGAATGTCTTCCGTCGTGTCAAGGGTTCATGCTCGATGCTCCTCCTCACCGAGAATGGCATCATTGCCGCTCGTGACTCGTGGGGTCGTACCCCAATCGTCGTGGGTCGTAAGGAAGGTGCATACGCTCTGACCAGCGAGAGCACCTCGTTCCCTAACCTCGGCTACGAGACAGTAAAATTCCTCGGTCCTGGAGAGATTGTCCGCATCAAGGCTGATTCATGCGAGCAGCTCCGCATGCCAAACAAGCGCATGCAGGTATGTTCTTTCCTCTGGGTCTACTACGGTTTCCCAACCAGTGACTACGAGAACCGCAACACCGAGGTTGTACGCAACGCTACAGGCTATGCCATGGGCAAGGCCGATGATACTGAGGTCGATTGCGCTTGTGGTATTCCTGACAGTGGTATCGGTATGGCTATCGGCTATGCAGCTGGCCACGGCTGTCCTTACATGCGTGCCATCAGCAAGTATACTCCTACCTGGCCACGCTCATTTACCCCATCCAACCAGGAGCGTCGTGATCTCGTGGCTAAGATGAAGCTGATCCACAACACCTCTGTCCTGAAGGGTAAGCGTGTGCTTTTCTGCGATGACTCTATCGTACGTGGCACCCAGTTGCGCGACAACACCGCTTGCCTCTATGAGGCTGGTGCCAAGGAGGTACACATGCGTATCGCTTGTCCTCCATTGGTTTATGCTTGCCAGTTTATCAACTTCACCTCTTCGAAGAGCGAGATGGAGCTCATCACCCGTCGCATCATCGCTGAGCTCGAAGGCCCTGAGGCTGCACAGAACCCTGAGCGTCTGAAGGCATACGCTACTACCGACAGCCCTGAGTACCGTCAGATGACCGAGATCATCCGCAACCGCTTTGGCCTTACTTCGCTCAAGTTCACAAAGCTTGAGGATCTCATCGCAGCTATCGGCCTTCCTAAGGAGCAGATCTGTACTCACTGCTTCGACGGCAGCAGCCAGTTCACGCTCGAGCAGGCCAATCTCGATAATAAATAATGAAGGACTGCATCATCATTGTCAGCGGTGGCATGGACAGCACCACGCTGATGTACGAATACAAAGACCGCATCTCTGTGGCCATCACCTTCGACTACCACTCGCGCCATGCCGAGCATGAGATTGCCTGTGCACGCTGGCACTGTGAGCAGTTGGGTATCCGTCATTGTGTCCTTGAACTCCCTTTTATGGAGCAATACTTCAAGAGCTCGTTGCTCAAGAACGGCTTTGAGGAGATTCCTGAGGGTCACTATGCTGCGGAGAATATGAAGAGCACCGTGGTGCCTTTCCGTAACGGTATCATGCTCAGCATCGCCGCTGGCATTGCCGAGAGCGAGGAGGCGCAGTATGTGCTGATGGCCAATCACTCGGGTGATCATTTCATCTATCCAGATTGCCGTCCGGAGTTCGTTGAGGCCATGAATCAGGCCATCTTTGCCGGTACGACCAATGGTGTGAAGCTCCTGGCTCCTTATACCTCTTTCTCGAAGCGAGACATTGCCCTCCGTGGCCAGCAGTTGGGTGTGGACTTTGCCAAGACCTATTCCTGCTACAAAGGTGGCGAGAAGCACTGCGGCAAGTGTGGCACTTGCGTGGAGCGCAAGGAAGCGCTTGAAGGTTTTGATCCGACAGAGTACGAGGCCTAATATTTATATCTTATGAGACTTTTTATTTCCTTGCTACTTCTGATCAGTACAGCTTGTCTGCTGCCATTGCAGGCGCAGAATGAGTTGCCAGAGTATGATCAGGCACGTCGCTTTGCGCCACAGAACGCTGAGCAGTTTGTGCATTCCATCACCATCCGTCCTAATTATTTTCCTGGAAGTGCGCGCTTCTGGTATAAGTTCAATACTTCTGCCGGTGACGCGTGGTATATCGTCGACCCAGCTTCACGCAGCAAGCAGCCATTGTTTGACAATGCTGAGATGGCGGCTCAGTTGTCGGAACTGACCCACAATCCAAGCGACGCGCAGCACCTCGACATCAAGAACCTGCGATTGCTGGAGGATGGCAAGACCTTTGCTTTCTCACAGGGCAAGCAGAACTTCAAGTATACCTATCAGAACAAGCAGCTCGTATTGGACAAAGAGGAGGCTAAGAAGCCTGCTCCACGCTGGGGTAGCATCTCGCCAGATAAGAAATATGTAGTTTATGGCAAGGGCTATGACCTCTATATGATGTCATACGCTGACTACCAGAAACTGGAGAAGGATCCGAAGGACAGCACCGTCGTGGATATCCGTCTTACTACCACGGGTGTGAAGGACTTCAGCTTCGCCTCTCAGCCACGCAACACCATCAGCGACGGTTCGCCAGTCAAGGTCGATCTGGAGCGTCGCACACGTGCCGCTGGCTATTGGAGTCCTGATAGTAAGTACTTCGTGCAGATCGTACAGGATCAGCGTATGGTCAAGGACCTCTGGGTCATCAACTCTATCGCAGAGCCACGCCCAACCCTCGAGACCTATAAGTACCAGATGCCTGGAGAGGATGGCCCTGTGTCGCACCTCTACGTCTTCGACATCGAGCAGAAGCAGATGAAGGAGGTCAACACTGGTGGCTACGTACAGCAGACACTCACCATCGTCAATGGCAGTTATCAGTATGATCCGAATAAGACCTGCTGGACAGGTGCTAATGACCGTTTCTTCGTGGTGCGTATGAGCCGTGACCTCAAGCATCAGGACGTCTGCACCTATACTTTCGGCCAGGACTCTCTGCGCTCTATCCTCCACGAGGACATGAATACTTCGATGGAGACACGCTCTATCATCGTACTTAACAAGGGCGAGCAGTTCATCCACTGGAGTGAGCGCGACGGCTGGGGACACCTTTATTTATATAATAAGGAGGGACAGCTGCAGCGCCGACTCACCAAGGGTCCATGGCACGTAGAGTCTATCCAGGCCGTCGATGAGGCTACCCGCACCGTCTATTTCATGGCCAATGGCCGTGAGGCTGGCGACGCTACGCCTTATTATGAGCACCTCTATAAGGTAAGCCTCAAAGGTGGCAACCCTCAGTTGCTGACCCCGGGCAACTACTTCCACCTCTGCTACATGGACAGCCTCCAGCAGTATGCCGTCGACAACTATTCGCGTGTAGATTGTCAGCCAGCCATCGCACTTTATGACAACAATGGCCGCAAGGTTATGGATCTGGAGAAGATGGATATGACAGATCTTATGGCACAGGGTTATAAGTTCCCTGAGCTCTTTACCTGCAAGGCCGCTGATGGCGTGACAGACCTCTATGGCATCATGTACAAGCCTTACGACTTTGATAGTACCAAGGTCTATCCGGTCATTGACTATGTCTATCCAGGTCCTCAGACAGAGAGCACCTTCTTCCGCTATCTGCAGCCATCGCCTCGTACTGACCGTCTGGCACAGGCTGGCTTCATCGTCATTGCTGTAGGTCATCGTGGCGGACATCCTGCGCGTAGTAAGTGGTACCATAACTTCGGCTACGGCAATCTGCGCGACTATCCATTGGCCGACCATAAGTCTGTCATTGAGCAGCTATGCGCTAAGAATAAGTTCATGGACGTCAATCGTGTAGGTATTCATGGCCACTCAGGTGGAGGTTTCATGTCTACGGCAGCCATGCTCGTCTATCCTGATTTCTTCAAGGTGGCTGTCTCTTGTGCTGGTAATCATGACAACAACATCTACAACCGCTGGTGGGGTGAGAAGCACCATGGTGTGACTGAGAAGACCGATAAGGACGGCAACGTCACCTTCGATGGCCATGTACCAACTAACCAGGAGCTCGCTAAGAACCTCAAGGGTCATTTGTTGCTCATCCATGGCGATGTGGACAATAACGTTCATCCAGGCAACAGCATCCGTGTGGTCAACGAGCTGATCCGTGCAGGCAAGCGCTTCGACTTGCTCATCATCCCAGGCAAGCAGCACCACTTCGAGGATTATAACGAGTACTTCTACTGGCGCATGGTCGACTACTTCAGCCAGCACCTCAAGGGCCAGAGCGAGACTTCGGTGGATATTAAGGGAATCAAGTTAGGAAACTGGTTCCAGGGATATCAGGAGTAAAATGTCAATCCTGCTAATCATACTACTTATCATAGTCGCCTGCATCCGATTCATTCCGGGTGCAGGCGAACTCTATGCTACTCTGCTTTATCCGCATATCTCCGCATTCCTTTCCTGGCTCTCCTCTTTCGTGCCATTCTCGCTTGATGAGGTAGTGGCCTTGGCTGGTATCCTGCTGTTAATTGCCACACTGGTAAAAGGTATCAGAGACGCGTGGCGGTGGTATAAGGTGATAGGCCGCTTGGCAATGATAGCGCTCTGGTATGTCGTGTGGTTCTATCTGGGTTGGGGATGCAACTATTTCCGCGATAACTTCTATACTCGCATGGAGGTGGTCCCTGCCAATGCAGATAAAGAAATCTTCCTGCGCTTTGCCAATGATTATGCTGAGAAGTTGAATCAGTCGTGGTCAGAAACTTGCGAGATTGATCAGGAGCAAGTCGTGGATGAGATCAAGAACCTCTACGCTCGCCACCTGCCTCCCACCTCCGGATTGTGTACGCCCAAAGACTACCAGCACCCCAAGGAGATGCTCCTCAACCGCCTCTACAGCGCTGCTGGCGTCTTAGGCTTCATGGGTCCCTGGGTAGGAGAGAACCTGCTCAATGCGGAGCTCCTGCCCGTGCAGTATCCTTCGATCTATGCGCACGAACTCTCTCATCTGCTGGGAGTCAACAACGAAGCAGAAGCCAACTACTGGGCCTACTATGTCTGCACTCGATCTGAGAATCAGGCCATTCGTTATAGTGGTTATCAGTGTCTCCTGCCTTACGTCCTTAGTGATGCGATGAGCCTGCTCTCCGAGGATGAATATCGCGCATATTTCCTGTCCATCCGTCCGGAGATCATTCAGGAGCGACGCGAGATTTCTGCTCATTGGCAGGAGCAGCGCATAGAGGTCATTGACCAGCTTCAGGACTTCCTGCTTGACCTCCAGCTCAAGGGCAATAACATCCCATCGGGCACCCGTAATTACAATCAGGTGGTCAGTATGATTATCTCGGTGCAGGAAAACATGAAAAAATAACGGAATATTTTGTTATGTGCTGAAAAAACGTTATATTTGTGGCGTAAAAATCAAACCTATACACATATTTATATTATGAAACACCTGTCACATTACCTCACATTGGGTCTTTTGCTTTTGAGCAGCTCGCTCATGGCCAAGGATCACAAGGGTATTACTTCTTCGGTGCTGAGTGCCGAAAGATTTACCCTGATCGAGAAGGCTAAACCTACTAAAATCCTTATTGCTTCCGATGAACTCAAGGGCATCCGTATCGCTGCAGAGAACCTGCAGGCTGACTTTGCGCGTGTCTCTGGCCAGAAGGCCGAACTGCTCACTGCCGCTCCTGCAGGCAAGTGTGTAATTGCGGGTTCATTGCAGAGTACTTATATCCAGCAGATCGTGAAGGCTGGCAAGCTCGACGCTAATGAGCTCAAAGGAAAGGTCGAGAAGTATCTCATGACTGTCGTGGAGAACCCATTGCCAGGCGTCGACGAGGCGCTGGTCATTGCAGGTAGCGATATGCGCGGTACTATCTACGGTATCTATGAGCTCTCGGAGCAGCTGGGTGTCAATCCTTGGTACGACTGGATGGACGTCCCTGTCATGCATCAGGAGAACCTCTCTTTGGCCAAGGGTACCTACACCGCTGGCGAGCCAGCAGTCCGTTATCGTGGACTTTTTCTCAACGATGAGGCGCCTTGCCTCACCACTTGGGTTAAGAATACTTTTGGTACTGAGTTTGGTGGCCATGAGTTCTACGCTCGTGTCTTTGAACTGATCCTCCGTCTGCGTGGCAACTATCTTTGGCCAGCTATGTGGGGGTGGTCATTCTATGCTGACGATCCGTTGAACTCACCAACGGCCAACGATATGGGTGTCATCATGGGTACCAGCCACCACGAGCCAATGGCACGTAACCACCAGGAGTGGGCGCGTCATCGCGACGAATATGGAGAGTGGGATTATGTCACCAACCAGAAAGTTATTGATCAGTTTTTCCGCGAGGGAATCCAGCGAGCCAAGAATACTGAAGATCTCATCACCATCGGTATGCGAGGCGACGGCGATACCGCTATGGGTGCGAAGGAAGGCCACGACGATGAGTTCGTCTCGAACGACGCTGCCACCATTAAGCTCCTGGAGAAGATCGTCAAGAACCAGCGAAATATCATTGCCAAGGAGACCGGTCGTCCTGCCAAGGAGCGTCAGCAGGTCTGGGCGCTCTACAAGGAGGTGCAGCGCTACTACGACAAGGGCCTCAAGGTACCTGATGACGCCATCATCCTTTTTAGCGATGACAACTGGGGTGATATCCGTCGCCTCCCATCAGCAGCTGAGCTCAAGCACAAGGGTGGCTTCGGTATGTACTACCACGTCGACTATGTAGGTGCTCCACGCAACAGCAAGTGGCTCAACGTAACTCCTATCCAGCACATGTGGGATCAGCTCACTCTCACCTATCAGTATGGCGTAGATCGTCTCTGGGTACTTAACGTCGGTGACCTTAAGCCAATGGAGTATCCTATCACTCTCTTCATGGATATGGCTTGGAATCCTACTCGATATAATGCTTCGAACCTCCTGGATCATCCTCGCAAGGTCTGTGGCGAGATGTTCGGTGACGAGCAAGGCGACGAGGCCGCTCGCATCCTCAACCTCTACAGCCAGTACGCAGGTCGCGTTACCGCTGAGATGCTCGACGCTAACACTTACAACGTAGAGACTGGCGAGTGGAAGCAGGTTGCTGATGAGTTCATGCGCCTCGAGGCTGAGGCTCTCCGTCAGTACATGAGCCTTCGTCCTGAGTGTCGCGACGCTTACAGCCAGATGATTCTCTTCCCTATCCAGGCTCTCGGTAACGTCTACCAGATGTACTATGCACAGGCCATGAACCAGAAGCTCTATAAGGAAGGTAATCCTGAAGCTAACCTTTGGGCCGACCGTGTAGAAGCCGCCTTTGAGCGTGATGCTGAGCTCTGCCGTGCATATAATAAGGAAATGTCTGGCGGCAAGTGGGACGGTATGATGATCCAGAAACACATCGGATATACTCAGTGGAACGATAACTTCCCTGCCGACAAGTGTCCGAAGGTTTCGCGCTTCGATAATCCTGCGGAGATGATGGGCAACTATGTATTCAAGCCTTCTAATGGCTACATCGCCATGGATGCTGCACATTATTATACTAAGGAGAATCCTACAGATGCCAGCTGGACACTCATCCCATTCATGGGACGTACCCGCAGCGGCATTTCCCTACAGCCTTATACCGCTGCTACCGATGGCGGTAGCATTGCATACCGCATGGAGATTCCTGCAGGCCATGAGGAGGTCGATGTTCGCGTCATCACCGCTTCGACACTGGCATTCAAGCGCTCTGAAGGTCACCGCTACACCGTAGGCTTTGAGGGCGAGGAGGCTGTAGAGGTCAACTTCAACGGAGAACTCAACGAGGAGCCAGAGAACGTCTACCGCATCATGTACCCAACCGTGGCCAGCCGTGTCATCGAGAAGACCGTGCGCCTCAAGGCTGGTGCAGCAGGTACCAAGACCCTCATCATCCGTCCGCTCGACCCGGGCGTCGTTCTTGAGAAGATCGTTGTTGACCTCGGTGGCTACCAGCCATCATTCCTGTTTGGTAATGAGTCACCAGTAACGAGAAAATGACAAGTTTATGAAAAAATCTTTCTTAATATCAACCCTTGCACTTATGTTAGCAGGATGTACACAAAAGGAGATGACCATCGAGCAGCAGGTCGATGATCTCTATAACCGCATGACGCCAGAGGAGCGCCTCGCACAGTTGCAAGGCACCTATCTGCATGAGTTCTTTACCGAAGACGGTCAGCTTGACACCACCCTTTGCCGTCAGCGTCTGGCCAATGGCATCGGCCACTTCTCGCAGTATGCCAGCCAGATGGGTGATGATCCGAATGTGATCCGTGACAAGGTAGCTGCCATGCAGGAGTGGCTTATGAACAACACTCCGACCGGTATTCCTGCACTTTTCCACGAGGAGGTGCTTACTGGTGTCTGTACACGTTATGCTACCCAGTACCCACAGCAGATAGGTTACGCCTGCTCATTCAATACCGAGTTGGCCGAACTCAAGGCTTTGCAGACAGGTATTGCTATGCGTAAGATGGGTGGCTTGTTGTCACTCTCTCCGATGGTCGATGTATGCCGCGTACCTTCGTTCAACCGCCTCGAAGAGTCTTATGGTGAGGATGGTTATCTCAATGCCGCTTTCGGTACCGCTTTCGTCCGCGGCCTTCAGCAAGGTGACTTGAAGAAAGGCGTAGGTACCTGTAGCAAGCACTATCTCGGTTACGGTGGTGGTGGCGATGCTGATGAAAAGACCCTCATGGAGGAGATTCTCCTGCCACACGAGACAATGATTCGTGTAGCTGGTAGCAAGGTTGTCATGCCAGGTTATCATTGGTTCCATGGTAAACACTGTGCAGGTAGTGAGGAGGCGCTTGAGGATATTCTCCGCCAGTACGTCGGCTTCGATGGTATGGTAGTTAGCGACTATACTGCCATTGACCAGATTTCTGAGTGTGAGGACGACCTGCACCGTGCAGCAGCAGCTATCAATGCAGGAACTGACGTAGACTTCCCACGTGGAGCTATGTATACCCACCTTCCTGAGGCGATGGAAAAAGGCCTCGTTACAGAAGAGACCTTCGCCCGTGCCGTAAAGCGTGTACTTACTTATAAGGCTCGCGTGGGTATGTTCGACGAGAACCCTTACTTCTATTCAAAGGAGCACATCGTATTTGATACTCCAGAGGAGCGTCAGACGGCTTACGATCTGGCTTCGCAGAGTATCGTATTGCTTCAGAATAATGGCGTCCTGCCACTCAAGAACTCTCCACTTCTTACTCCTAGTTCCTCTCTCTTCCTCACTGGCCCTAACGCCAACACCATCTGGTCAATGATGGGTGACTATACCTATCAGGCCATGCGTTACTTCTGGCAGATGAAGACCGAGGATGGTCTCTCGCCAAAGATTGTCAACCTCAAAGAGGGTCTTGAGAGTAAGCTGCCAGAGGGCATGAAACTCACCTACAGCCGTGGCTGTGACTGGACAGAAGTGACTGAGACCTGGCTCGAAGAAGGCGGTGACCAGCGCGTAGACTGGATGCGTGCTTTGCTCGACCGCAAGATGCCACAGCCAGACGAGATCAATACTGCTGAGGCGCTCAAGATGGCCAAGCAGTCGGACGTGATCATCGCTGCCATGGGAGAGAACGTGATGCTGTGCGGTGAGAACCGAGAGCGTCCAACCTTGCGCCTGCCAGGTCGTCAGGAGGAATATGTCGAGCAGCTTCTTGCTACTGGCAAGCCAGTTATCCTCGTGGTTTTTGGAGGCCGTCCACAGGTCATCTCTAAGGTCGCAGATCGTTGTGCAGCCGTCATCCAGGCCTGGTATCCTGGTGAGGAAGGCGGTAACGCCGTAGCTGACATCCTGCTCGGCAACGTCTCTCCATCGGCTAAGCTCAGCATCAGCTATCCTAACCAGGAGATCAAGGACGAGGCTATCTGCTACAACACCTCTCTTTCGGCAGATCCTCGCATTGCCTGGCCATTCGGCTATGGCTTGAGCTACACCACTTTCGAGTATGCAAACCTCTCTGCAGATGCTTCTGCTGCTACAACCGATAAGGTCGTCAACCTCTCATTCGACATAAAGAATACAGGCAATATGCAGTCGGATGAGGTTGCTCAGATCTATATTTCTCCAGCAGAAGGACAGTCTTTGAAGCCAATTGCACTCCAGGGCTTCGGCCGTGTATCTCTCGCTCCAGGTGAGAGCAAGAAGCTCAGCTTTGCACTCAACGTAGAGCAGTTCGGCTACTATGCAGATGGCCACTGGAACATTGCTCCAGGTAAATATCTCGTCAAGGTCGGCGCTTCGTCACAGAATATCCTCCTTGAGCAGGAAGTAACACTCACAGGAGATGTATTTACCAAGCCATTGCGAGACACTTACTTCTCGGCACAATTATAATAAGAAGGTATCGCCATGATTTGAGTGAACCTATAATGAATTACAAAAGGTCCCAGACGATTTCGTCTGGGACCTTTTGTATTTAATGTCAGTCTAAAGCATCTCTGCTTAGAACCCTAATTCTGCTCTAACGAGTGGAAGTACGTCATCACAAAGCTGAGGGTCGAAGAATAGGACACCAGCCTGATTGAGGTCGAAGATGTAGGTGTAGCCATACTTCTTGCCAACGGTCTGGATGGCCTTGGTAACCTGCTCAGTGATCGGAGCAGTGAGTTCCTCGCGCTTCTGGCGAATGGACTGGGCTGCACGCTCGCGGAACTGCTGTATTCGCTGCTGTAACTGCTCAATCTCCTGTGCACGTGCTTCTGCAATATTATTGTCGAGCGACTGCTGGACAGATACGAAATCTGTGACTTTGAGCTGGTATTCTTCGCCCATCTTCTGGAGTTCTGCATCATAAGCATCCTGCAAAGAAGAGAGTTCGTTTTCTGCAGCGACGCTGGCTGGCATCAGCTCAAATACGCGAGCCATATCAATGTTTCCAAATCGTACTACGGCCATCTGTTCGGCCTGCTGAGCGCTGAGGCCGAATGAAAGAGTGAGGGCGAGTGCGAAAGTGGTTAGTATCTGCTTCACCATGGGGCGATTGTGTTAGATGTGTGATTACTTGATGCCGAGCTCCTTCTTGACGTTTGCGGTAACGTCAGTAGTCTCGGTAGGAGAGAAGTAAGTAGCCTCGTTGATTGGGAAGATAGCAAGGTACTTCTCACGGTCACCAACAGCCTTAACTGCCTTGAAGAGCTTGTCCTGGATCAGAGCCACCTGCTGCTGCTGGTACTGCTGGATCTGCTGATATGAAGCCTGCTCGTACTGCTGTGCACGCTGCTGAAGGGTAGAGATTTCCTCCTCGCGCATCTGGCGGGTAACATCATCAAGTGAGTCGCGCTGCTCAACGTATGACTGGTACTTGGTCTGCAATTCCTCACCCATCTTCTTAGCCTCAGTCTGGAACTTAGTGCTACGATCTGCGAGTTCCTTCTCGAGAACTGCAGTTTCTGGCATGTCGTTCATGACAGCCTGAAGATCAACGGTACCGAACTTAACTGACTGAGCATACGAAGTGAAGCTCACGATAGCAACTACTGCTGCTACAAAAAGTTTCTTGAACATAAATTTATTATTTACTATTTAAAAATTATTATTTACAAATTAGTATCCCATCTTGCTGAGTACTTCCTTAGAGATATCGATCTTTGGAGAAGCAAAGATGATACTCTCGGCAGAAGCGCGGTCAATGACCATCATATAGTTATTCTTCTCAGCAATTTCTTTAACGGCTTTGTAGATATCATCCTGGATGGTACCTACGAGGCTGTTACGCTTCTGATAGAGGTCGCCTTCTGGACCGAAGTACTTGAGACGGAGATCCTGTACTTCTTTCTCTTTAGCGAGGATGGCATTCTCTCGCTCGGTCTTCTGCTCGGGAGTGAGATAGACCTGATCGGCCTGGTACTGCTTATAGAGTGACTCAGCTTCTGCAGCCTTGGTCTCCACCTCCTGCTGCCAGATCTTGCTCTGCTGGTTAAGCTGTTGATTGGCGATTTCATACTGAGGAATCTTCTTCAGGATGAAGTCCATATCGATAAGAGCATACTTCTGAGCGCTTGCTGCGAAAGTGCCAATGAGTGCCATGAGGCAGAGTGCAAAAATCTTTTTCATAACAAATAAGTGTTTGGTTAATCTGATATTAAGACACTAGAATTTCGAAATGGTTTAACTTAGAACTCCTGTCCGATGACGAAGTGGAAGTTTGAACCAGAGTTGCTTGATGATCCGAAGGTCTTGTCGAAGCCATAGCCCCAATCGATACCGAGCATACCGATCATTGGGAGGAAGATACGTACGCCGGCACCCATAGAGCGCTTGAGCGAGAATGGATTGAAGTATTTCATATCCGTCCAAGCATTACCTGCCTCAGCGAAGACGAGGCCGTAGATGGTGCTGGAAGCCTCGAGCATGAATGGATAGCGGAGCTCGGCAACGAGTCGTGCATAGCAGGTTGCTACGTCAGTGTATCCAGAGGTGATCGAACCGTTCTCATAGCCACGCAGAGGGATGTACTCTGTGATGTATGACGATGAGTACATCGAGTTACCATCGCCACCCATGTAGTAGCTGTTGAATGGGGACATCTTGTTAGGATTGTAGTGACCCAAGAAACCGAAGTCCGAACGAGTGTGGAACACAAGCGTACGGTTGGCATTATTGAGAGGTGTATAGGTCTTGGTAGAGAACTTGACCTTCCAGAACTCAAGCCACTTCATCTTGTCCTTCGAATACTTCTCCTGCTTAGCTAGCTTCTCGTTGTCCTCAAACAATGAATAAGGAGGAGCTGCCTCTACGTCGAGTGTAAAGGTTGAGCCTCGGCGGGTATAAGTAGGATTATCAATAGAGCTACGTGACAGAATTGCCTCAAGGGAGAGACTATGAGACGTACCATTAGATACAGGGAAGTACTGCCAGTCCTTCAGGATGTAGACGTGGTAGTTGAGCATACCATTCAGCATGAAGTAGTCATCAGGCCAAGAGAGACGCTTACCGAAACCGAGCGAAGCACCAATAATCTGCATGCTCTTGTCTGGGTCGATAGCATACTCGTATGCGTTCTGAGCGCCATAACCGCCGTAACCACCATAGCCATAACCTCCGTAGCCGTAACCATAACCACCATAACCGTAGCCATAGCCACCATAGCTGTTCATGAGAGAGTTGCTATAGTAGCGTGAGTTGATGTCCGACTGACGAGAGTAGTAGAGCGACAGGTTGAGCAAGTTAGGACGCTTGCCTCCGAACCAAGGATTCTGGTAAGACACAGAATATGACTGATAGTACTGTGCATTGGTCTGCACCGAGAGTGTGAAGGTCTCTCCTTCGCCCGAAGGATAGATACCATGGTAGCGCTCGGGATGGAAGATATCCTTCATAGAGATGTTCGTCAGCTTGAGTGATACACGGCCGATGAGACCCGTAGAACCCCAACCGAGAGAGAACTCTACCTGGTCGTTGGCCTTTGACTCAAGGTCGTAGATAATGTCTACAGTACCATCCTCGGTATTAGGTACAGGACGTGGATTCATCTTCTCAGGGTCGAAGTGCCCGGTCTGTGCCAACTCACGGGCAGAACGGATCAAGTCGGTCTTAGAGAAGAGTTCTCCTGGACGAGTACGGAGCTCACGACGGATGACGTGCTCGTAGAGACGGTCGTTACCGTTGATCACTACCTTATTGATATGGGCCTGAGGACCCTCCATAATGCGGAACTCCAGGTCGACAGAGTCCTTCTCCAGATTGACCTCGATAGGCTCCATGCGGAAGAAGAGATAACCCTGATCCATGTAGAGGGTACCGATACCATCCTCGTCGGTGTTGATACGTTTATCAATCTTCGTCTGGTTGTAGACGTCACCCTTCTCGAGCTGCAGGTAAGCCATGAGGAGCTCCTGAGGCTCGACGGTATTGCCGACGATGGTCATATTACGGATGTAGTACTTCTGTCCTTCCTCAACGTTGAGGGTGACATTGACATGGCGGTCATCGTACTTCTCAACAGATTCGCTCACAATACGAGCATCGCGGTAACCGAGCTCATGGAACTTCTTGATGAGGTTAGACTTATCCTCCTTATATGTGTCTGGAACGAACTTCTTGGCGCGGAACATGTTGTACCACTTGTTCACAGCGTTGGTCTTCTTCAATGCAGCATTGGCCTTACGGAAGGACATATACTTCTTCTTGAATGGGAAGATACGATTGTGTCCGATGCTGTCCCAGGTAGCAAGACCGTTAATGACAAGTTCCTTGATCTTTACCTTCTCGTGCTTGTCGACAAGGATGGTGAGGTTGACCATGTTCTTGAGTGTAGGATCGTCATTCTGGATAATCTCCACGTCGGCGTTCTTGTAACCCTTGCCGTCATAGTAGCGCTTGATGATAGTCTTGGCACGGTCGAGAATATTTGGAGTCACCTGGCTGCCCTTAGCGACACCGATCTGGAGGTCGAGGTCCTCACGCTCCGACTTCTTGACGCCATCATATTCGATGTTGGCAATGCGAGGACGTGGAGTGAGCGCGATCTTGATCCAACAGTCATCGCCGAGTACCTTCTCCAGGGTGATGCGGACATCGCTGAAGAGACCCTGACGCCAGAAACGCTTGATGGCATTGGTCACCTCATCGCCTGGTACAGAAATGATTTGACCGACCGACAAGCCGGAATAACCGATGAGTACGTAATCCTCATAGTTGTCAGCACCCGTGACTTCGATGCCTCGGATGACGTATTTCTTAGCGGTCTGCGATGTGTGGTTGACCGTAGGGTTGAATATCGTGTCAGTAGGTTGTTCTTCCTGCGTCCATGCCAGTGTCACACTGGTGAGTAGCAGGAGCAGCAGCGTAGTGATCTTACGTATCATTATATATAAATAATGTGTTTACTTTTTTTCTTCCTGTACCTGAGCCGAGGTCTTGCCGAAGCGGCGTTCGCGCGACTGGTAGCTGAGGATGGCGTCGTAGAGTTGGTCAGGACCATAGTCTGGCCAGAGAGTCTCATCGAAGTACATCTCAGAGTAGCTGATCTGCCAGAGCAGATAGTTGGAGATGCGACATTCGCCACCAGTACGGATCAGCAAGTCTGGATCTGGCATATTGGCAGTGCACAAGCTCTGGCTGATGAGCTTCTCGTTGATCTCTTCTGGCTTAAGCTCTCCAGCTTCGACCTTCTTGGCGAGGCGCTGCATGGTGTCGGTGATTTCCCAGCGACTACTATAGTTGAGGGCCAGTACCAGATTGATGTCGGTGCAGTGGCTGGTCTGCTCGAAGCAGCGTGACAACTTCTCGCGTGCAAACTCTGGCAGGCGGCTCAAGTCGCCAATCATCTGCAGACGTACACCTTTCTCGATCATTCCTGGAGTCTCCCTCTCAAGGCTGTAGGCGATAAGGTTCATCAGCGCGTCGACCTCTTCTTTCGGACGATTCCAATTCTCGGTAGAGAATGTATAGACGGTCATGTACTTGATTCCAGCATTCTTAGCTGCCTCCAGCGTGTTGTGCAGCGAATCTACTCCGGCCTTATGCCCGAGTGAGCGGTCAAGGCCTCTTGCTTTTGCCCATCGGCCATTACCGTCCATAATAATTGCCACGTGCTGTGGGACGCGAGTCAAATCAAGTTGTTCGAGCTTTGCCATGAACGTATATATTGTTTATCTAAATTTCAAATTATGGGTTGTTACGCGCTTACCAGCTATTCTGGTTTTTGCACTCTATGCAACGTTCCTTGAAGTTGAACGTGAGTCCAATCCGGATGGCAGCTAACCAGTCATTACCCATCAGCGCGCTGGTTTTGATTCGCTCAGGATCTGTGACGCCGTCGAGCTTATCACCAAATGTCTTGGTGAAGAGCGCTGTGATGTGCGCGTTGAGGCGAGGATTGATCTTAACCTTGAAGCCTGCTCCGATAGGGATACCCCAGGTGAAGTCGCTGCTGCCATTGCCAGTTACTGCTCCTGCGCAGAGTCCTGCGGTGAGGTAGGGCGTATAGCGTTTCTTTTCGCGATAGTCCATCTCGAGACCATAGTTCCAGAAATGGAATTCCGGAAGGATGGATACCTGCCAGATGCGGCGGTTGAATTGATAGTCGCCGCATGGAGATACATATCCGAAGTCTGCAGTATTACCACTGATGCCACTGCTCGATAATTCGGCAGCCACCGCCCAGCGCAGATTGGCATTATAACGTGCCAGTAGGCCGTAAGACAGAGACGGGGAATAGATTATATCACTGGCATTGACATCACCATATCCCCAGCTGATACCACCTGTGACTCCGATCTCATAGATGTATTCTTTCTCCTGAGCCTGTGCAGACACTCCGAAGCAGAATGTATGGAGTAAGACCAACAGGATTATGAAAGGATATCGGACGCGTGGGGTCATTCGTGGAGTTTTATCTTACTTTGATGAATGTCAACTGAGGCAGGAGACCTCCCCAAACCTGAGTGTTATAGGTGCCGTCGGTCGCTTTCCCTCCGAAGAAATAGATCTCGTAAGTGTCAGGATTGCAGAAAACGGAATTACCTATCTGGTTAGAGAAAGCGGAGTTATCAGCCATCTTCGGATATTTGGCATAGAGGCTGTGCCAGCTTACACCGCTGTCCTCACTGTAATAGAGGTCGGTATACTGGCGACCGTAGTGAGAGGTTTTTGCGATGTTACCATCGGCACGGAAGCCTGGTTGCAGAATCCAGAATGACTTAGGGTGATCTGCATCGAGCGTATATTCAATGACCGAACCGCCTTGCATGCCTGGCAAGTTGCCGTGGGGGAACTCTGCCCAGTTACAACCATGCTCCTCCTCGCTGTATCCGTCGCAAGACCAGGTGCTGGCTGAGAGAGTTCGGCCGTCGGCCATCATGCCGCCTACGATATAAAGGCGCGAGGTGAGGTTGCCGTTATAGGCACGTGCTGCCACGGAAATAGGACGGGTAAAGCCTCTGATCGGGAAGTTGAGAGGGATTGGTTTGTCGATACGCCACTGCTTGGCATCGGCCGAAACTGCGAAGTAATAAGAGTCTTCGATGTGGATGATGGCATTGAGCGTGTCGCTATTGGTGTTGCCATATACGTCACGTGTCGCTAACTGGTTGCCGAGTATGGCGGTAAACTGATAGTGGCTGTTGGCCGGTTGCCAGTTAAAACCGTCGGTAGAAGTAAGGAGCGACTGGCTGTTCTTGCCCACAGCATAGAGCGCGTTATGCCAACTGTAGAGAGTCTGCAGATCGAGCAGGTCATCACCGGAGATATTGACATTAGCAGGCTCGGTCCACTTCATAGGATGACTCTTTAGGTTAGTCGTGATGACCTGGTTGCCATTGCCCTTCTCAACAAACCAGTATGCGATCGAACCAATGGTATCGGTGCGCTGGTCCTTGACATCCGTCCAAAGATTGTCTGTATAAGAATGCCACTGGATGGTGTCTCCAGCTACCTTGTGCACATTGATCTTGACATGGTAAACCTTGCGGTTGCCACGAGCGGAAATGTTGAGTCGGATATCCGGATAGGATGCAAAATAAAGTGCTGAGTCGGAAGCCACATTGCAGAACTGCTGCAGTTTTCCGTCAAGAGAATAGAGTCGGAAAAAAGCTGAATCTGGCGATGAATAACTGACGCTGACCTTGACAGAGTCGGCAATGGTGCCAAAAGGAAGTGAGTCGGCATTGAAGATGATACCGTCGTTAGGGAACAGACGATGAATGGACTCGTCGCTGGTGCCATAATTATCGATGGTAAAGCTGTAAGAGGACAACTTATCTGCGACGTCAGTATTGTCACTAAGCGAGAACTTGGTGACGATAGCGTTAAAGTAGTTAGTGACTACAGACTCTGACTCGTTATCGCTCCAGCAAGCAGTTAGCATCAGCGTTGCTATTGCGGCCCAGAGAAGGAGTTTTATATTGTTGATCAGTTTCATTTTCTAATGTTTGCAAGCGTTTCGCGCGTAATGTGTGCGCGTTAAGCCAAAAATCGTGCGCAAATTTACTGATTTTTCTTCAATAATACGAATTTCAGGGCTTATTATCAGCATTATTTAGATTATTTTTGTTAAATCTGCTCTTTTTTTAGAATTAGTAATGACTTTTTAAGGTCCTTTTTCCTTTTTTTAGTTACCTTTGCACCATGCAAAAAGCTATAATAAAACTGCGTGAGGCGCTCTCTGGCTATGGCGCTCGCGAGGCGCAATCAATCATCGATCTGCTCCTCGAAGAGGTGTGCCAGATCTCTCGCATTGACCGGATCATGCATTCTGATCAGCTGCTGACCATTGACCAACGTCAGCGGTTGGATGAGTGTGCTCAGCAGTTGAAAAAAGGGATTCCTGTACAGCAGGCCTTGGGATATGAATGGTTCTGTGGCGAGCGCTTCAAGGTGACACCCGACGTGCTGATTCCTCGACCAGAGACGGCCGAGCTGGTAGACTGGATATGCAAAGATGCGGAGGGGTCTCTCTCCATTCTCGATATTGGTACTGGCTCTGGCTGTATCGCCTTATCTCTCGCTCGACTTATCAACAATTCACAAGTGCTGGGTATTGACTTATCAACCTCCGCTCTTTCCGTTGCTCGCGAGAATAAAAATCAACAGGGTGTTGATAACGCGTATTTCGCTCAATGTGATATCCTTAAGTGTATTGATAACTCTTATTTTGAAGCACAAATCAACCGCGAATTAACCAGTTATCCACATCTGCTTTTCAACATTATTGTCAGCAATCCTCCCTATATTTGTCAACAGGAGGCATCTGAGATGTCTCCCGTTGTCCTTGACCATGAGCCTTCGATGGCGCTCTTCGTGCCCGATGAGGACCCGCTGCTGTTTTACCGCACCATCGCGCAGTTCGGCCGTGAGCATCTGATAGAGGGTGGATATCTTTATTTTGAGATCAATGCAGCTTATGGCCAGGAGACCTGCGATATGCTCTTGGATTTAGGGTATAAGGACGTCCAGCTGCGACAGGATATCAATGGACGAGACCGTATGGTGAGGTGTACAAGATAGGTTTAGTGTAAAAAAGAAAATTGTCTATACTACCGTGTTTGTCAAGAAAAATAAAAAAGTCCTGACCTATGATCAGGCACTTAATCGAGCTGCACAGCTGTGTAGCAAAGGCGAGCAATGCCCTTCTGATATCTTTGAGAAGGCTCAGGAATGGGGCCTTTCAGAGGCCGAAGCCGCACGTCTGGTTGGCTATCTGACGCAAGAAAAATACCTCGATGAAGCTCGTTTTGTCCATGCTTTTGTTAACGATAAGTTCACCTATCAGCATTGGGGACGTATCAAGATTGCCTATATGCTGCGCATGAAAGGAATTGCAGATTCGCTCATCGAAAACACCTTGGATGACGTGATTTCTCCAGAATTCTACCTGGACACTTGCGTCGATTTGGTTCGCACAAAAATAAAGGGGATGGATCTCCCTTTGAGCCCTGCCGATAGGGCTAAGGTCTTCCGTTTTGCTGCTCAGCGAGGCTTTGAGTCTTCGGTCGTTTCGAAGGCTTTATTGCGATTATCTATCCCTGACGAGGAATGACTATGTTTCTTTTTCCTAAGACCTGTCCTTGCTGCCAGCACCCCCTGCTGCCAGGTGAAGGCCCTTTGTGTTTGAAGTGTCTCGCGAGTTTGCCACGTATCCATGCAGAGTTTCCTGACAATGCCGTGGAGGCGCGTATGGTGGGGCAGTTCCCTTTTGAGCACGCTACCTCTTTCTGCTACTATCTTCATGAGGAAATGATGGCTAAAGCTCTGACGCAAGCCAAATACAAGAACCGACCATGGGTCAATGCAGACCTGACGCAGCTCTTTGTTCAAGAATTATCATTAGCACATTCCTCCTGGCCCTACGATATAGATGTAATCATCCCCATCCCCATCCATTGGACAAGGCTCTTCTCTCGAGGCTATAACCAGTCGATGGCCATTGCCGAAGCTCTGCATGACGCCTGGCATCTTCCGATAGAATCACATTGCCTTCATAAGAAATACACTCGCCATACCCAAGTCGGTTTAGGTCGTGAGGAGCGCTTGCGCAGCGTTGTCGGTACTTTCTATGTCTCTCATCCAGAACGTCTCAAAGACAAGCATGTCCTTCTCGTCGACGACGTCTTGACCACAGGTGCAACCTTGGTAGCTGCAGCAGATGCACTTCTGGAAAATGTACCAGGAGTGCGGATTAGCTATCTGACTTTGGCAATGGGCAGTTAAGGTCGTATTAATTTTAAGAATACTATTTCTCCAATACAATGAGCGTGTCTGTGACCTGCAAAGAACTATTAGCAAGGAGTACCCATGGAGAAGACATCGTGTGATGTGGAGTAAATTTGGCCAGAGACGACGTCGTATTTTTCTTTGCAACAGAGAAGGTTGAGTCTTTCACCGCCTTATATTCGATCTGCTGCTGGATGCTGACAAAGGTCGAGTCATATCGCTGATGCAACGAGAGTGTATCGAGCACGTTGGATGCCTGGCCAGAGAGCGCTTCGACTTTGGCCTGTCGGATTACGGTGCCGATAGCATTGTCGAAGAACTTGCCATCACGAGCGATACCCGTATAGGTGCCAGCAATCAGGACAATACTGTCCGAAGGATTGCTGATAGCGTGCTGACCAGCTTCGAATGTCCAGGTGCCTAAACTACTGCGTATTGGGCCTTTGGAGACACGAACTGCATCGCCTTCAGGACACAGTAGATTCAGTTTCAGATCGTACTGGCAATAGATACCACCATGTGCTTCAAGTGCCACAGGAACGACAGACAACGGACGCTGATAAGGGATGGAGTCATTGCGCAGGAGCAGTTCTCCTTCTCCCGTCAGGAAAAGTGGTCCATGGTGCTCAATGGCGGAAGGAGCCGACACCGCATAAATCTCATTTTTAGAGGACTTCGGAATCACCATATAACAGTTGCCACTACCCACAGACTTGATAGCAGGTTTCTGCAGACTTCGCATAACCAGTTTGTTGATATAGAGTGCAAAATGTTTGTTGCTCTCTATGGTAATGTTGCAATTGGTCTCAGCGGTGGAATCTCCTGCAGCAGGGTAACCGTAGACGAAGAGCGCGAGGCTATCGGATGTATTGGTCAATGAGACCTGCGTGCCGTCAATAGAGAAATCTACTTCATGAACATAAGGACCCCATACACGGGCCTCAGTGGAGGAGAACTCCACATAGACAGGGTGCGTGAAGGTACGAACCATTGAGTTGGCAGGGTAGAAGCTAGTGCCAACGGATTCGGAGTTGTACTTCTCGCACGATGACCAGAGTCCCAAGGTCAGCAGTGACAATAGGAGCAGAGGGAGGAGTGTCAGGGTTTTCTTCTGAAACATTGATCTGTTATTTAGGTCGTCAAAAAGCCTATTATTTTTTGATAGCACAAGTCTTGCATTGGGTCAATTCACCACGGAAACGCTTCTCTACGAGGTGCTTGAGACGATCCTTGAGCGGTTCGATGCGGATGCCGTCGATGACATCGCCCATGAAGGCAAACATCAGGAGCATACGTGCTTCGGCCTCAGGAATGCCGCGGGTTCGCATATAGAAGAGAGCGTTCTGGTCGAGCTGACCGACGGTAGTGCCGTGACTGCACTTGACGTCGTCGGCATAAATCTCGAGCTCCGGACGAGCCGCCATGCGGGTGTCCTTGGTGAGCGAGAGGTTGCGGTTGGTCTGGTGCGCGTCGGTCTTGTCTGCACCTTGCTGGACGAGAATTCGTCCGATGAACGAACCGCGAGCTGCATCGTCGAGCACGTATTTGAAGAGCTCGTTCGATGAGCAGTTAGGTACACGATGACGGATGTAGGTAATGTTGTCGACCTTCTGCTCGTGGTCGGCGATGCACATGCCATAGAGATTCGTCTCGGCATGCTCGCCCTTGAGGTCGACGTAGATGCGGTTGCGTGTCTGGCCAGCGGTCAGCGCATACTGGCCAATGGCAGTGTTGCTACCTTCCTGCTGCTCGACATAGATGGCTCCGAGACGTGTCACCTGATCATTGTGCTCCTCAAGAGCGTAGAAGTCGAGAGTGGCATTCTTGCCGACGAAGATCTCTGCGATCTGGAGGCAGAGCTGCTTAGGATACTCGACATTCTCTGCATCGGCTGCTTGTCCGTCCTTTGGCAGGAGAGAAGCGTGGTCGCAAGACAGAAGACTGACCTTCGCGCCTTCTTCGAGTATGACGAGCAGACGCTGGCATGCCATCAGGTCGTCGACACTGCGCATCAAAGAGATGAGCTGCAAGGGTTTCTCTACCTGCACACCTTTTGGTACATAAAGCACGAAACCATCCTGAGCGAGGAGCGTGTTGAGAGCAGCCTCTCCCAATGGACGATGAGCGGTGACCGAGGTCTTCTCTGCACGGATATCGTACTGAGGCTCCTGATTCATCGCCAGTTTGTTGTAGTATTTCTCGATGAGTTCGGGATGGTCGAGAGCGAACTGACGCAATGACCCTGCATAAACACCATTATCACGCGTCTTGCCACCAACATACTGCTCATTGACGAGGAAATGCACATCAGTTGAGAGCTCTGGCACAGCGCAGGTGAAGAGATCTGACTTGTCAGTCGGAACCTCGTGACGAGCCAAGTTAAGCGCATAGTCGTAGGACAGCACCTCCTCCGGATCGACTTGAGTGAAGTCCTTAGGGCGCTGCAAGCCTTCTTTAGCTAAAACTTCGGCAGCCTCGGCACGGAAGGCGTTGAGAGCAGGAGCGCTGTTAGCGTCGATCAAAGCTTGTTGAGAACGAAAAAGCTCTATATATTGAGTTTCTGCAGACATTAACTCTTTAACTTTTTAACTCTTTAACTTTTTAACTTCTCACTCTCCCAACTCCTGCTTGATCCAGTCAAAGCCCTCGGCAAAGATCTTGTCACCCAGCTCAGGGCCACCGTTCTTCACGACGCGACCTTTGTAGACGATGTGCACGAACTGAGGCTGCACATATTCGAGGAGCTTCTGATAGTGAGTAATCACGATGCTTGAACGCTCAGCAGATTTCAGACGGTTCACACCATCGCTGACGATGCGGAGTGCATCGACGTCGAGGCCAGAGTCGGTCTCGTCGAGGATGCTCAACGTTGGCTCGAGCATGGCCATCTGGAAGATTTCATTGCGCTTCTTCTCACCACCTGAGAAACCTTCATTCACCGAGCGGTTAGCCAGCTTGTTGTCGAGCTGT
Organism: Bacteroidales bacterium; assembly: GCA_045600445.1. Classification (GTDB taxonomy): domain Bacteria; phylum Bacteroidota; class Bacteroidia; order Bacteroidales; family UBA3663; genus Liminaster. The sequence continues at coordinate 27,329 of JAZRXZ010000193.1, forward strand.
ACGACGGCACGCTTCTCACGCATGAGCTTCAAGAACTCGGTAGCAGTGAGAGCAGGCAGGCCTTTATATTCGCGCTGTGCATTGACGGCGGTGCGCATGAAGTTGACCATCGAAACACCAGGGATCTCGACAGGATACTGGAACGACAGGAAGATACCCTCCCAAGCACGCTCCTCTGGCTTCATGGCCAGCAGGTCCTTGCCTTTGTAGAGGATCTGTCCCTCGGTTACCTCGTAGGCAGGATTGCCGGTGAGGATGGCACTGAGCGTCGATTTGCCAGCACCATTCGGACCCATGACGGCATGCACCTCACCTTCGTTGATGGTCAGGTTGATGCCTCTTAATATCTCTTTTCCATCCGCCACTACACGGGCGTGGAGGTTCTTTATTTCCAATAATACAGCCATATTAGCCTACTGAATTTTCGATTGAAAGACTTAATAGTTTCTGCGCCTCGACAGCGAACTCCATTGGCAGTTTCTGCACGACTTCCTTAGCATAGCCACCTACGATGAGCGATACTGCATCCTCTTCCTTGATGCCACGCTGCTGGCAGTAGAAGAGCTGTTCCTCGTTGATCTTCGAGGTCGTCGCCTCATGCTCAACAATAGCCGTCGGGTTCTGGATGTCGATGACTGGGAAGGTGTGAGCGCCGCAGGTATTGCTCAGCAGCAAAGAGTCACACTGCGTGAAGTTTCTCACACCATCGGCACCTGGCATGACTTTCACCAAGCCTCGGTAAGAATTCTGCGAATGTCCGGCCGAAATACCCTTAGAGATGATACGAGAACGGGAATTACGGCCGATGTGAATCATCTTCGTACCCGTGTCTGCCTCCTGATAGTTGTTGGTCACAGCCACGCTGTAGAACTCACCCGATGAGCCTTCGCCTTTGAGCACGCAAGATGGATATTTCCAGGTGATGGCCGAACCTGTCTCGACCTGTGTCCACGAAATCTTTGAGAAGTCACCGGCACAGAGCGCGCGCTTGGTCACAAGGTTATAAACGCCACCCTTGCCGTTCTTATCGCCTGGATACCAGTTCTGCACCGTTGAGTATTTTACCTCTGCGCGGTCATGAACATAAATCTCTACAACAGCTGCATGCAACTGGTTCTCGTCGCGCATCGGTGCGGTACAGCCTTCGAGGTAAGAGACGTACGACTCATCGTCAGCAATGATCAATGTACGTTCGAACTGACCTGTACCGCTCGAATTGATGCGGAAATAAGAAGCCAGCTCCATCGGACAACGGACACCCTTAGGGATATAGACGAACGAACCATCGGAGAAAACGGCAGAATTGAGGGCCGAATAGTAATTATCGCGGACAGGGACGACCTTGCCGAGGTATTTACGAACAAGGTCAGGATACTCGCGAACCGCCTCACCAAACGAGCAGAAGATGATGCCGAGCTCTGCCAGCTTATCACGGTAAGTGGTCTTCTGCGACTCAGAATCGACAATGGCATCGACAGCCATATTCGAAGCGCCATCGAGCGGAGTACCAGTGGTGTCGGTCTTGCCGAGCAGCATATCACGCTCATGCAGCGGAATGCCGAGCTTGTCGAACGTCTTGAGGATCTCAGGATCGACCTCCTTGTTCTCAGTCTTCTTTTTAGGCGCAGCATAGAACGAGATCTTGTCATAGTCAACTGGATCGACCTTCACATGACCCCATTCCGGAATAGGCTGCTGCTGCCAGTAATGAAAAGCTTCCAGACGGAACTGAAGCATCCAATCCGGCTCTCCCTTTTTGGCCGAAATCAGTCGGACGACCTCTTCGTTGAGGCCCGTCGGAATGATTTCTGTATCTATATCTGTCGTGAATCCGTACTTATATTCGCCGGAGGTAATCTCCTGTAGTACGTCTTCCGAATTGTTCTCTTTACTCATTTCTTTTATTTAAAATGTGCGCAAAGATAACATTTTCAGCCGAAAACTCCAAAATATAAGGCAAGAATTATGTTTTTTTGTGGAAAAAACACAACTCTTGCCAATTGCATTTGGAAATACGAAACGTCTTATGCGTAAGAATGCAAGCCTGAGAGGAAGTAATTTACACCGAAATAAGTCATCAGCACGATGAGGAAGGCGATGGTGCAATAGCCATGGAAATGACGTGGTTTCGAGAACCAGCTGAGGCTCTGCTGATGCAGTGGCAAAGCGTAGAACATCATGGTGATGAGCGCCCAGACTTCCTTGCTGTCCCATCCCCAGTAGCGGCCCCACGAGACGTTGGCCCATACAGCACCGATGAAGATGCCGGCTATCAGCAGACAGAGCGCTGGCATCAGCATCAGCTGGCTGGAGCGCATCAGGCGAGCGGACTTCTCTTCATTGCCATCTTTCTTGCTCGACAGACACAGAGCTCTGAACCCATTGACCATGATGAATGCCAACAGGATATAGGAGATCATGATGACCGATACGTGCAGCGGGAAGAACGGTGAGCGCAAGACTGGCTGGAGAGGAGCGGACGTCCAGCGCAGGAACATCACAAGGCCGACGATAATCATTACCAAGACGAACGAGATATAGGGGAGCCATCGCATCACACGACCCGATGACGCCTCTCGATCGGTGCGCCAAGTCTGGAAGATTCTGCGATACTGACTG
>JAZRXZ010000194.1:0-55995 GCA_045600445.1 Bacteroidales bacterium
TAAGCCTTTGATGGCATTGTATGATCTGTTCAAGGAAACTGGTCGTGTTATCATGGTTGATGCAGAGGCAAAGCTCAATGCCGAGGAACTGAAGTACATCATCTCAAGTTGCCGCTTCTTGGTGGCAGCACGCACACATGCCTCCATTGCAGCTTATTCTACACAAGTGCCGACTTTAGTCGTGGGTTATAGTGTCAAAGCGAGAGGAATTGCCCGAGACATCTTTGGCACGGAAGAGAATTATGTCTTGCCGGTGCAGTCAATGACGCAACCAGAAGAGTTGACAAATGCATTCCGTTGGCTAATGGAACATGAGGATGTAATTCGCACGCACTTCCAGTCGTTTATGCCAGAATATATTTCAAAAATAGATATAAGCAAAGTTTTGTAGTAATTTATTAGCTTATTATTACATAAAAAGTGAGGTTGACACCCCAAATCCCGTGTCAATCTCACTTTTTTTCTTCCTTTTTTACCATCGTATCATTTTTATTATTATCTTTGTCGCGTGCAATATATTATTTATACAATAACAGAGCGGGGTTTGTCGCGAAAAGATTCGTGGGAGACCTTTGCGAAGCTTGTGTATTAACACTGCGTTCGCGTTGTTAATATCTTGTACAAATGAATCTAACACTACGTCCGCAGTGTTAGATTCGCAGATCGTGAGACTTAACACTAGGGACGCAGTGTTAGACTCGCAGCTCTATGATACCAACACTACGTCCGCAGTGTTAGACTCGCAAAACAATAATACCAACATCGCGTCCCTAATGTCAAAATCCATTATGAAAGAAACTAAACCTTACCTTCCAGCTGTCACTTTACAGCAAGTTTTCGATTATATCCCTGGTCAGCCGGAGACATACACAGAGTCGCGCCTCGTCAATGCGGTGGCGGAGGCGCTTTATAATACGAAGTGCATTGAGAGCAAGGAGCTGGCTGAGTATCTCGCCGTCGATGCTCGTAAATTGGCTTATGCCATACAGCTCGAAATGGACATGCGACTCATCGATGTGATCCAGAAATACCGTATCCATCAGGTGGAGGAGTATATCGAAGTACATCCACATGCTAAGCTCGATGACGTTGCCAAAGTTTTTGGTTATGCGAATGACTCCACATTGTGGCGATTCTTCCAGCGCAAACTCGGTTTGACTGTGCGAGGGGAGAAGAGCAATGCAGGGCCTGAGTCGTGGCTCATGATGCGCGAGAATAGTAAGAAGCGTCGTAGATGCAAAATATCAGAGAATTATGGGAGTAAGATTTGATTCTGAACAAAACTGCTTCGTGTTCGACTTTGAGCATGATGGTCAGAACGATATCATAAAGTTGACAGGCTGTGGCTATGAAGTCACGGCCTTCAGCCATTGCTTCTATTACGGGTATGAGTTCTCTGAGGAGATTGATGGTACTGTGAGGTCTGCTTTTATCAAGCATGTAAAGTTTACGGAGAATCTCAAGGAAAATCCTGAAATTACACACTTTATACAGAAGGCTATCGATGATCTGAGCAGGAAAATCAATCTCTATGACTATGACTTGGTGGTCATGCCTGAGTCGTCGAGCAAGGTCAATCAGTATATGCTTCGTTACATTTATCGTTTTGCTCAGCCGATGCTGAGAGAGATGGAACTGGTGAAGGCTTTGCCGGAGAATATCTCGTTCGATATGGATGGTTACGAGAAGACTTATCTTGATGCTAAGCTGGAGAATGGTAGACCTCGGTATACAGAGATTCAGAAGGAACAAGTGAAGAACTCTATCAATGATATGATGAACCTTATTCATAAAAAAGAGTACTTCACGATTGCAAAAGATGTAAAGAAGAATCGTATGCGTCCATTCATTACAGACTTCCTGAAGTTTGCCAATGAAAAAGACGAGCTACTTTGCAAGACTATCCGTCAGCAGAATGTACTCGTCATTGATGATATTGCCACGAGTGGTTCTACACTCAATGAGGTGCTACGCTCTTTACGTCTGCTTAATGAGGATAATAAGATCACGATCTTCTCATTAATTGGTAGGAAAGATCTTACTGTTGAGTCGATGGAATAATCTAAGTTATCTACTTTTTGGAAACAATCACAACTTTCAATAACCTGCTGTCCACCCACCCGCAGACAGTGTCGCTGAGCGACGTCTTTACGCAGATCAAGACGGATGAGCATCTGAAGATACAGACAGAGATGCATCGTCAGGGAGCAGGGCAGAAGCAGCGCGTGCCGGTGTTCGTGCCGTCGGCCATCATGGAGGGTGGCAGGAAGACGGAGAATATCAAGCAGCTCACCGGCTTGCTCTACTTCGACTACGATCATCTGGATGAGAAGCAGATGACATTCATGGTCGCTTACCTTGGTATGCTGATGCATTGCGTGGGATATCACCGGTCGTTGAGCGGCAAGGGATTGCACGTCATCGTGGCTTATCAGGTGTTCTATCATGATATGCAGCCGATGGACTTGACGGAACTTGACTTCCAGGATCCGAAGAAGAGCCAGCGTTCGCGCCTGCTGTGGAATGCTATCTGGGAGGACGTGCGCCGCCAGTTCGAGGAGTGGTTCTCTAATACTCCGACGCTGAAGGAGCTCCGCGTCGATACGCAGTGCAAGGACGCTGCACGACCCAGCGCTATGGCATACGATCCTGACGCTAAGTATTTCAAGGACAACTTTCAGCCCTACACTGTCATCTTAAGCCAGGCATTGCTCGATTTCGAGCAGAGCAAGGCGCATGTGGCGACAGGCAATCCGGTGGGACGACCTGTCAAGACGCAGCTATCGAGGGCGTTCGATGCAGCAGAGGCCTTTGCCAAGACACAAGGCTTTGAGCCGAAGCATGGCACGTTGAACAAGTTCCTCAGCACGGTGATCTATGAGGTCAATCGCTATGGTATCGAGCAGGAAGATGCGCTGGCTGAGGCCAAGGACCGATACTTCTATTATGGCGATGGTGAGCGTGGTATCACGAGCGTGGTGAAGAGTATCTACGAATCGAAACAGGCAGAGTTTGGTACGTTGCGATTACCTAACCAGCAGAAAACCAGCGAGAAGAAGGTGCATCGCGCTACTTCGGCCGACATTGAGGCTTTCCTGCTGAGTCAGGGAACGTATCGCAAGAACCAGATCTCGCATCGACTGGAGGTGCAGTGGAATGAGGGTTCGCAGATGGCACAGTATCATCAGCGTAATCTGTCGTCGCTGGCGCTGGTTGCCCCTTCTTCTGATAATACTCTGAGCGGTTGGGAATCAACTCCTAACTCCTCACCCCTCACTCCTCACTTCCAGGAACTGCACGATTCGGATGTCGCGACGCTGATGAGACTGTTCTTTGAGGAGACTTCATTGACCACCACGTCGACTGACGTGTATAATGTGCTGCAGAGCGACACTTGTTCGTTGCCATACAATCCTTTCTTTGCCTACCTCCAGCCTCTTCAGGGGCAGTGGAAGCCGGGTGACAAGGACTATCTGCACGAACTGATCCAGACGGTGGAGGTGGAGGGTGGCGAGGAGACACGCGCCTTGCTCGATGACTTCTTCACGCGCTGGATGGTGGCGATGGTGCACGGATGGATACACATGTCGAGCACCCACGGCACGATCCTGACGTTTATCGGAGCGCAAGGTGTGGGTAAATCCTCGTGGATGCGCATGCTGATGCCGCCGGAGCTACGAGCATATTATAAGGAGCAGATGCGCTTCCGCAACCTCGACAAGGATGACCGTATCCAGCTGGCCGAGTGCGGGTTGATCAACCTGGAGGAGATTGATGCGATGAGCGAGGCGGAGGTCAATCAGCTCAAGTCGCTGGTGACCCTCGATGTAATCCGTGAGCGATTGCCCTACGACAAGTCACCTCGTACCATGCCGCGTATCGCGACGTTCTGTGCCACGGGCAACCGAGCCGACTTCTTGACCGACCCGACGGGCAATCGCCGCTGGCTGACGTTCACGGTGCGACGCTTCACGGTCAATCCATTTGAGTATCGTCCTGACTACGAGCATATCTACGCGCAGGCCCTCTATCTGGCGCAGCATGAGGCCGGAATGTTTGTGATGAGCCAGCAGGATATCCGCCAGCTTGACAAGCATAATGAGCAGTATGTTTCACAGTCGGTGGAGGTGGAGTTGTGCAATGTCTATGTCCACCACCCGAATCTGGGGGAGGATGGTCAGCCGCTGAGTGACAGCAAGTGGATGACGGCGGCGGAGATTGCGGGCCGCTTGAACTACTACAATCCATCGGCGAGGCTGAGTATCAGAGGAATAGCTCTGGCATTGAAGCAACAGGGGATTGATATCCGCATCAGCAGAGGAGTAAAACAGTACCTCGTCCGCATCGAATGAGTGGTGGAGATGGTGGAGATGGTTTTAAACTTTTTTGCGGAAATGCAAAAATTCCCGAGGGGGTCAGGATGGTGACGGGAATTATTGAGCGGTGGAGAAAAAGTTTTGGGAAATAATATTTATGTACACCACAACACCACAGTTGAAACATGAAATTAACCCTTGAGCAAACAAAGATCATCAAGGGCATAGCTATATTGATGATGGTGTTCCTACATCTGTTTAATCATATTGCGGATGTAGAGCAATGCACCTATTTCCTGACAGTTGGAAATTTACCTTTTGTTCATTGGTTAACAAGAGCTGCTAATCCTGTACCATTTTATCTTTTCCTGAGTGGTTATGGACTATATTATACATGGTCATCTGACAAGATATTAAAACCATGGACAAGATGCGTGAAACTCTATCAGGTATATTGGGTCAGTCTTCTTGTCATGGTAGGGATTGGATGTCTTGTTAAACCAGCTCTTTATCCTGGATCAATAATCAAAATAGTTGAAAATGCGACTGGATGGAATACAAGTTACAATGCTGAGGCATGGTTCCTGTTTCCATATATTTTGCTGGTATTGTCGTCCAAATGGTTATTTCCTTGGGTGAGAAAAATGAGGGGAATTATAATTGCAGGAATTGGCTTTACCCTCTATATTGCAACGGCATTTATCATTTCAAAAGCATCTCGAAGTGGGAATGAATGGCTGTTTACCACCATGTGGGCCTATCATCCAATTCTTTATTTTGAATGCTTATGTTCATTCCTTTTTGGCGCTATAGCATGTAAGCATTCAAGAGAAGATCTACCTGCATGGTTTATTCAGTTGACAAATCATGGTTGGCAGGTAGTTTTATTATTGTTGATACTTATCATTGCTCGTTGTATCGTCAATACTGATGCTTGTAGTCCTATCTATGCTTTTAGCATTATTATACTACTTTCGCGTATTCAGTGGTCTAAACAATTGAATAAACTGCTTGTGTTTTTTGGAAAACATAGTACTACTATGTGGTTGACACATTCTTATTTCTGCTATTATTTGTTCCGCGATTTTATTTATGGATTTAAGTATCCATTATCCATATATATAATAACAATAGGATGTGCATTATGTGCGTCCTATATGATTGAGTTCTTAGTCTCTAGAGTACAGAAACAAATAAAACACAAGATTAATACAAGTAGTATATGATACCTAAAAGAATACATTATTGTTGGCTGAGTGGAGATCCAATTCCTGAGAATCTTCAAATGTGGATGAAGACATGGAAAGAGAAACTCCCTGATTATGAATTTATCTTGTGGGATAAGCAGCGCTTTGATATCAATAGTGTAAAATGGGTTCGAGATGCATATAATGCAAAAAAATATGCCTATGCTGCTGATTATATCCGTCAATATGCTGTTTATACCATGGGAGGTATTTATATGGATATGGACGTAGAGGTTGTAAGACCTTTTGGAGATCTTCTTGAACGCAAATATTTGATGGGAGCAGAATTCGGCTTGAAAGTTGAAGCAGGCATATTTGGAGCCGAATCTGGATGCGAGATTATGAAGTGGTGTATGGATTGGTATGAGAACCATGAATTCATCAACCCTGATGGAACTTGTAATTTTTTTGGGGCACCTCGCGTATTTCAGGCGGCAATCGAAGCGCACTCTTCCATTCTAATTACAGAAGATTGGAAGGAGAATGATTCATGTATACAAATTCTTCCTTACGATTATCTTACAGCTAAATCTAGTGATACGGGAATAGTAAAAAAGACTCGTAATACCAGAACTGTTCATCATTTTGCTGGCTCTTGGATGACCCCTTCCATTTTTGTCAGGATTAAGAGATTTCTGAAAGTTTCAACATCTAAAATTTTAGGAGAAAATATAACTCGCTGGCTCTCTAGCACTTTTATTCATAGAAGTTAAAATGCCACTACCAAAGATTATTATATTAATGCATTATATGGAACTGGGAGGTGCCGAATCTGCACTTCTTGGCTTATTGCAAAGTATTGATCCTACTAAAGCTCAAGTAGATTTGTTTATATATGCACATCATGGAGAGTTGATGGAATACATTCCAATAGATAAGGTTAATCTACTGCCAGAAGTTGAGGCGTATGCTTTAACTGAAGAACCTATTGTAGAACTTGTAAAAAGGGGGTATTGGAGATTAGCATTATCTAGATTATTAGGAAGATGGGAATACTCTCAGTATCAAAAAAACAACTTTTCCCACAAAGAGGATGTTTCTGCTATGACTTTCCAGCAGAATCGTACCGTAAATGTCTTACCATACATAAATCCTTCCAAAGAATACGATTTAGCGATTTCATTTCTTTCTCCTCATTATATTTGTACCAAACGAGTTAATGCAAAACGTAAGATCGCTTGGATTCATACAGATTATACAAATGTTTTCATCCATAGAGAGATGGAACTTAAGATGTGGAATGCGTATGATTTGATCGGATCAATTTCACCTGAAGTAACTACTAAGTTTATAGATGTTTTTCCTTCATTGAAGCATAAGATTGTAGAAATCGAGAATATATTATCCAGTAGCTTTATCCGGAAGAGAGCGGAATATCCGTGTCCAATTCTTGAGTCGGATAAATCCTTGAAAATCCTAACCATTGGGCGATATTCTTATGCGAAGAAAATGGAGGATATTCCATATATTTGTCGAGGGCTTATAGAAAAAGGGTTAAAAGTTCATTGGTATATTATTGGTTATGGAAGTCCTGACTATGAAAAGCTTGTTCGTGAAAACATCGAAAAGGAGGGTATGGGGAATAATGTCTTTCTATTAGGGAAACAGTCTAACCCATATCCATTTATCAAAGCATGTGACATTTATGCACAACCTTCACGCTACGAAGGGAAAAGTATTACAGTGCGAGAAGCTCAGATTCTTTGTAAACCGGTAATGGTGACCAATTATCCAACTGCAGTATCCCAAATAAATAATGGTCTAGATGGAGTGATTGTTCCTCTTGAATTGGATGACTGCATCAGTGCAATGAATAATTTTTTGCAGAATTTTAGTTTACATAAGCAAATTGTTGAGTATTTGGAGACCCATGATTATGGAAATCAACATGAGATAGAAAAGATATATGGAATTGCTAACGGTATTTACCCCAACATATAATCGCAAGCATACGCTGCCACGCACTTATGAGTCTTTGTGCCGACAGACGTGCTCTTTCTTTGACTGGCTGGTCATTGATGATGGAAGTTCCGATGGTACTCGCGAGTGGATAGAGAATTTGGGGCCAAAGATCATTGCTTCAGGGCAAAAGTTCGATTGGATGGGACGAATCGTGGATGGTGAGGATGATAACCATTTCGCGATTCAGGCTCCAAATGTTCGCATTGAGTATGTGTATAAACCTAATGGAGGCCTTTACACGGGATATAATGTGGCATATCAGACTATTCAGACGGAGCTATGTGTTTGCATTGATTCTGATGACTATATGCCAGATGATGCAGTAGAGAAGATATTTGAGTTATGGCATAAAAAAGGGAATGAGAAATATTGCGGCATTATTGGACTTGACTACAATGTCATCGATAAAGCACCAATTGGAGGACTATTTCCGACAAGTATAGATTCTCTTTTTTTTCATGAACTAAGCCTCAAAAAGTATCATTTTGGAGATACAAAGCAGGTAATGCGTACAGATTTGATGCGCAGGGTCGCTCCAATGATAGGGTTTAAAGATGAAAGAAACTTCAATCCAATATATATGCTGATACAGGTGATGGATAAATATCCAGTTATTCTACTGAACGATAATCTTTGCTGGGTAGAGTATCAGATAGGGGCTGACTCAATGAGTCAGGGTATCTTTAAGCAGTATATCAATTCTCCTCGATCTTTTGCAAAGATGCGCAAGTTGGAGATGTGTTTAGAGCATAATACTGCTAAAGATCGTTTCCGGTCTGCTATTCATTATGTTTCGTCTTGTTTGATTTCGAAAGATAAGAACTGGCTTAAGGATTCGCCTAAGAAATTTCAAACTCTATTAGCTGCTCCATTAGGATTGGTACTTTATTTTTATATAATTTTTAAATCTAAATAACATGAATCAAGATTTAAGTCCAATTCAAAAAGTCTTATTAGAGACGTTTAAGGCTTTTGACCTTTTTTGTAAAGATAATAACATCCAGTATTTTGCGGCTTATGGTACGTTGATCGGTGCTATTCGACACAAAGGGTTCATTCCGTGGGATGATGATATGGACGTTTATATGTTGCGTGAAGAATATGATAAGTTTTTATCTCTACGAGAAAAAGTCCAATCGACAAAATATAAAATTGCAGACTATCATGATGACGGGTATCCTTATGATTTTGCTAAGTATTATGATAACACTAAAACATTTTGGGAGTATCCACAATTCCCTTTTGTTATAGGTCCTTTTGTCGACATTTTTCCTCTGGATGTGTTTGATCCTGCTTGCGAGAGAATCAGCAAGTTGTATGATGATCAACATTATGCATATTGGAAATTCAGGAAAAGTATTTCTTCTTATTCTTGGAAGGAGATTGGTCATGATATTATTACATTGAATGGGTTGGAAGCTCCAATAAAACTAGTTAAGAAGATTTTTTATAGTCCAAGAAAGTCTGTTTATCGTAGGACAATAGAAAAATATGATCAAATGCTTCGGGATTTGAAGGGTGATTATTATAAGGCATATTCGGATGTGAAGTCAAAGTATTATCCCAAGGAATGGTTTTGTGGAAGTATAGAGGTCCCTTTTGAAGATACAACTATTATTGTGCCTGCAGAGTATGATAAGATTTTGACTACTGATTATGGCGATTATATGACACCCCCACCATCTCCTGCACGTTCTGGTCATCACACCGCATATTATATGAATCTAGAGAAACGACTTGAGATTGATGAGATTATTCGTCTTAAATCAAATGAACTTCAATCAAAACAGACAATGTCTGTGAAGGTCTTGTTTGATGAATTATTACATCGTAAAGGTTTTTAGTGTTATGAAAAAAATTCTTGCCTTATTTTTAGCGTTTTTTGCTTTTATTGGAACTTCGATCAGTCAAGAACCAGAGAACAGTCGAAGAATAAGCAATTTCCATCTTTCTCTTGATTTACAATCAAAATATGTGTGGCGAGGAATGGAGATGATGACTGTAGAATCTGCTCCAGTTGTATTCCCTCAGATAAATTATCAGTATAAAGGTTTGTTTGCGTATGTGATGGGAGGGTATGCCATCAATGGAAAATATGCAGAAGTAGATTTAGGTTTATCTTATAATTATAAGTGGATAACAATGGGAATTAATGGCTATTATTACCCCACAACCTCTTCTGCAGAAGATCAATATTTCAGTTTTGAAAATAAAGATACAGGCCATTGGTGGGAAGCTGTGGTTACTTTATCTCCAGAGAAAATGCCCGTGTCGGTAACTATTTCTAATTTCTTTGCCGGAGCAGATAAAAAACTGGATAACAAACAGGCGTTCTCAACCTATGCAGAGATCTGTTCCTGGTACAATTTCTTGAATGATCACAAATTGTCCTTCTATTTAGGTGCAGCATTGAACAAGAGTTGTTATAATGGATATCTGCACAGCTTTGGGGTATGCAACATTGAGGGCAGATATACATATAATCTTTCTTTTTTAAGTGGATTGTCTGTACCATTGAGTGTTGGATATATACTGAATCCAGTTTATCAAAAGGCTCATATAAACTTTATGATAAACTTTGCTTTCTAACCGATTACGATTATGAATGCTATTATTTTAGCCGCAGGGCTTTCTTCTCGGTTTGCACCTCTTTCGTATGAGAAACCAAAAGGCCTGTTTGTCGTTAATGGAGAAGTGCTGATTGAGCGGCAAATCAAGCAACTGCATGAGGCCGGAATAACAGACATCACCGTTGTGGTGGGATATAAGGCTGAGATGTTTCAATACTTGAAGTCTGAATTCGGAGTGTCATTGGTATATAATAAAGATTACGAACGCTACAATAACATTTCATCACTTATTAGGGTTCTAGATAAATTAAGCAATACTTATATTTGCTCAAGCGATAATTATTTCCCGCATAATGTGTTCGTTGGAGCACCAAAGGAGAGTTTTTATTCTGCTCTGTTCGCTAATGGCCGTACAAATGAATACTGCATGACAATTGGCTCCGATGACTATATCCTTGATGTAAAAATTGGTGGAGAAAATGCTTGGTACATGGTTGGTCATGTCTTTTTTTCTAAAGAATTTTCTGAAAGCATCAAGCCAATTTTGTTGAAAGAGTATCAGGACGAGAAGATTCGTCTTGGTTATTGGGAGGATGTATATATCTCACATATTGATCAGTTACATATGAAAGTGAATCGATACTCTTCGGGAGAGATTGAGGAGTTCGATTCTATAGATGACTTACGAAAATTCGATCCTAGTTATGAAGAATTGTACCAAAGACTTAATAAAGATAATGCTTTGAGTACGTTATTGCAGCTGCAGCATAAAGAACATCTCTTTCCTGAGGGCGAGCTCTCAAAGTCTGAGATTGTAAGACTTGGAGGCATGAGTAATAAGAATTTCAAAGTTACGTATATGGACCAGAGTTATGTCCTTAGAATTCCAGGGAATGGTTCGGATGGTATGGTCGATAGAACGAACGAGGAAACTAATGCAACACTCGCTTCTGATTTAGGTATCACTCCTGCACAATACTATTTTGATAGTCATTCGGGAATTAAGGTGACCGCTTTTTTGGACGATGCAGAAGTAATGTCTGAGCAAACCATACAGCAGATGGAGAATATGAATGCATTAGTGCAAATTTATAAGGTGCTCCACCGTTCAAATGTTTCTATGAAGAATGAATTCAATATCTTTCAAGAGATAGAGAAATACAATGGACTATTGGCTCAAGCAGGTGGTAGAATGTATGAAGGATGGGATACTTTTCAACCTCAGATTTTGTCTTTGAAACACCGTTTGAATAAGATCGGTTGCGAACTGGTCCCATGTCATAATGATGCTGTACCTGAGAATTTTATTAAGTCAAAAGAAGGTACACTTTATCTAATCGATTGGGAGTATAGTGGAATGAATGCTCCGATGGCAGACTTGGCCGCATTGTTTTTAGAATGTAACTTTAGTAAACCTAATCAAGAATATGTGCTTAGTCAATATTACGATGGAAATGTACCAGCTGATGCCTATGAAATGATTCTTATCTTCCAGATACTGTGGGATTATTTATGGTCTCAGTGGACTGTAATCAAAGAGGCTAAGGGAGATGACTTTGGTACTTATGGAAAGGATAGATATAACCGTGCAATCCGTAATTTGAAGCAGCTTTATTAGAATGTATATGAGAAAGAATGAACAAAAGACAATCGAATGGGTAACAATGATGGTCCCTTTTGGGATTGTTTTACTGCTTATGGCTGTTTTTATGGTAGTTCCAGAACAGTCTAAAGTGACTGTAGATTTGTTGAGAGGACTCTTTGGAGACAGCATTGGCCTATACTATCCACTTCTTGCAATTGGAAGCGTAGGATGCGCTTTGTATGTGGCTTGTAGTTCCCGCTATGGTAACATTCTGCTTGGGGGTGAGTCGAAACCCGCGTACAGCGATTTCAAGTGGGGTACTATGATTTTTACATCTACAATGGCAGCCGATATAATGTTTTACTCTTTAATTGAGTGGGCATTATATGGCGCAGAACCTCATTTGGAAGAAATGGGGTCAATGCAAATATGGGCACCTACATATACACTTTTCCATTGGGGACCATTAGCGTGGGGATTCTATGTAATTCTTGCTGTATGCTTTGGGTTTATGATTCATGTGCGTAAACGTGACCGTCAACGTTTTTCTGAAGCATGCCGTCCATTGCTTGGGAATAAAGTAGATGGTTTATGTGGAAAGGTTATAGATATCATTGCAATCTTTGCAATAGTATGTGCTACTGCTACAACTTTTTCGTTGGCAACACCCCTATTAACTAGGGCGATGGGTATGGTGTTAGGATTTGAGGTGTCAACAATTGTTACGATTTTGGTGTTGTTACTGATATGTACCATATATACTATCACAGTCCTATTCGGCGTGGTTGGTATATCAAAGCTGGCGAGTTTTTGTTCCTATGCATTCTTTGCGCTCTTGTTATATTTTTTGATTGTAGGTGGTGAAACTCGCTATATTCTGGAGACGGGCTTTCAATCTTTAGGAAATCTAGTCCAAAATTTTATCGGTTTGTCTACCTATATGGATCCTTTGCGAGAGAACGGATTTGCACAGAATTGGACTATATATTATTGGGCATATTGGTTAGTTTGGTGCGTAGCAACTCCATTCTTTATAGCATTGATTTCCAAAGGACGTACTATCCGAAATGTTGTATTTGGTTCGTTCGGTTGGGGGTTAGCTGGTACATATATATCTTTTATTGTTCTGGGTAACTATGGATTGGCACAGCAATTGAAACATGGTGTAGATATTGCAGGATATATCAATAATGGTGGCGAGATGTATGATGCTATACTAATGATTTTTGATACTTTGCCTTTGCCTATTATTGCATTATCATTGCTAGTAATTACAATGATTGCTTTCTATAGCACAACTCTTGATGGAATTACATATGTTACTTCTTCTTATTCCTATAAACAGATTAAGGCAGATGAAGAACCTGCTCGCAAGGTTCGTGGTTTTTGGAGCGTGATGTTGATCCTGTTGCCTATTGCATTGTTGTTCGCAGAAAATTCCTTATATCATTTGCAAGGAGTTACAATAATTGCAGCTTTTCCAGTAGGAATATTGCTGATTATGATTGTTTGGTCTTTTTTTAAGGATGTAAAGCAACATAATAAATAGGGGTGCCCCCTTTGTCTATTTATCATGAATGATGAAATCAGAAAGAATGCTGGGGTATGAAAATCGTTTATTGCACTGATACGATCTGCTATCCAGGCGGAATCCAAATAGTTACGATTACAAAGGCCAATGCATTAGCTGATATTGATGGAAATGAGGTGTGGATTGTAGTTACAGATAACAAAAAAAACGTTATTACTACAGTTTCGGATAAAGTTCATATCATCGATTTGGATATAAACTATTATGAGGATGATTGGAAAGGTCTATTCTATCAGATCAAGGGATTAGTTATTAAAGGCCCCCTTCATAAAAAAAGATTAAAGTCATTTTTAGATTCAGTAGCTCCGGATATCGTAGTAAGTACCGGAACATCAGAAAAGTTTTTTTTGCCATTATTGAGAGTTCGTTCAAAACCGAAATATGTTAGAGAGATACATTTTGAGAAATATTATCGAAGGAGAGGTGCTGCATCAACGATATCAAAGTTATATGCTTGGATTAGCGAATGCTATGATTATTGTTGGAAAATAAAAAAATATGACAAGATTGCAGTTTTGACTCATGAAGATCAGAACAATAATTGGAAAGGATGGAAACAGGTATTTGTATTGCCAAATCCAATTACTTCACAACATAATTACAGATCAACTACAGAAAATAAAATTGCAATAACTGCAGGAAGATTAGTCCCTCAAAAAAATTTTAGCGCATTAATCCGAATATGGAGCTTAGTAGCAATAAAATATCCAGACTGGATATTACAGATTTGGGGGGAGGGAGAGCAAGCCGCAGTGCTAAATGATATAATTCTTTCTTTGAACTTGCAAAATCAGATCAAGTTGATGGGTTATACCAGAGAACTTCAAAAAGAAATGCAGCAAGCTTCGCTTTTTATTATGACTTCTGAATATGAAGGATTTCCTTTAGTTATGATTGAAGCAATGTCTGTAGGCCTACCTCTTATTTCTTATGCATTTCCAACAGGGCCCAAAGATCTTATAACCGATGGTGAGGATGGCTTTTTGATTCCTGTCGGAAATGAAGACTTATTTGCGGAAAAGATATGTTCACTAATTGAGAACTTCAAAAAACGTGAAAATATGGGAAAGAAAGCGTTTTTGAAGTCGAATATTTTTTCGATTGATTCAATAGTGGAGAAATGGATGTGTGTATTCCGGGAATTAAAAAATGAATGTTGAATGTTGAACGACCTTCACTGGTTAATCTTATTTTATCTCTCTTATGATACTAGTAAGTATCATTATTCCTATCTATAAAGTAGAAAAATATCTGAGCTTTTGCTTGGATAGTGTTTGTGCACAAACCTATTCAAATCTACAGATTATTCTTATAAATGATGGATCTCTGGATCATTGTGAGGATATCTGTCATGAGTATTTACTCCAAGACCCTCGAATGGAGTATTATCGCAAAGAAAATGGTGGATTAGGCTCTGCTCGAAACTATGGGATGACGTTCGTTAAGGGAGAGTACGTCATGTTTTTGGACAGTGATGACTTTATTCATCCCCAATCTGTCGAAACATTGCTAAATGGAATTCAAAATGCTCCAGATGCAAGTTTTATTGTTGGGCTTTATGAAAAAGTGGTTGATAAGTCGTGCCTTAATAATATATCATATTGTCACTATTCTGATGTTGAATATAAGAAGCACTCAATGGATGACGCGCTTCTTAAATATATAATTAATTCAGATGAGATTCTGAGGTATATGTCCTGTTGGAATCGGTCATATCGTGTAGATAGAGTGAGTGGTTATCAGTTCGCCCATACTAGCCCGGCAGAAGACATTTATTTTAATAATCGAGTATATGTAGAAGGTTCTTCATATCTTGAAGTTGATGTGGTCTTGTATTATTATCGGGTCAATCCCAACTCTATAACAAGGTCAATTGTCTCTCCATCGTATTTTGTTCCCGATTTATTACGAATGAGAGAACTTTATGATTTGCTTCCTTCTTCAAAAAAAAAGATAAAGGGCATGGTGTTGGAGAGAGTAATGAAAAAATATTTTGCACTTCGTTATGCTTGCCAAAAAGCAAATAACCCCTTATATAAGCAATATAAAGATAATGGATATTGGTTCTTGTTTTTACGTAGTGATAATTCATTGTGTATAAAAATATTATTTGCATTTTTTTATTATTTCCCCGTCTCGTATTTTGTTTTTCGTGAATATAATGAGATGAGGGCAAGTAGGATATCATAATTTAAATATCAGCTAATGTCATATTCTGTTGCAATTAGAACATTAGGTACTTCTGGAGAGAAGTTTGTTCGGGAATTAATCTCAATTAAAGAGCAGACAATTCAGCCAGATAGAGTTGTTGTCTATATTGCTGAAGGCTATATTCGTCCATCTTTCCAAATTGGAAAAGAAGAGTATATTTGGGTAAAAAAAGGAATGGTGGCTCAACGAGCTTTACAATATTCGGAGATAGGCTCAAAATATATCCTTTTATTAGATGATGACGTCGAGTTGCAGCCGAATAGTGTGAGCAAATTATTGACTGTTGCGGAAATGGAAGGGGCAGATGTTGTAGGGGCGGATACTTTTAAGAACCAGGATATGTCTGTAAAGTCGAAAGCTTTTGCTATGATGACCAATTGGGTATATCCTCATTTTGACAAGAATTGGGCATTCAAGGTTAATAGTCATTGTGGGTTCAGCTACCTTAATAATCCTATAGAAGACTATTATCTTTCTCAGTCGTGTGCTGGTCCTGCATCATTATGGCGAAAAGAAACCCTTTTGAAACTTCATCTTGAAGATGAGTTATTTCTAGATAACCTTGGTTTCGCTTTTGGAGATGACTTACTGGAGTTTCATAAAGTATTTGTTAATGGGTATAAACTTATCGTGCATTATAATTGCGGGATAGAACACCTTGATGGAAAATCTTCAAGTGGAGCTTATCATAGAAATGTACAGAAGTTTTATATTCGTTCAAAAGGTAGTTTTATCCTATGGTGGAGAACATGTTACCAGATTAGGCCATATAAGACTTTTATGTTGTTGATTTATTGTTTTAAGGTACTCTGGCTTTTTATTGTGAATCTCGCTTCTAGTGTGGCGTTGAGAAACATTACTATACCATATCTTTACCTGAAAGGTGTCTATGATGCTTGGATTTATGTTCATTCTAATGAATATCAACAAGTTCCTTTGTTGGATAGTTATATAAAATGAAGATATTACACGTGATAACCTCTTTGAGAATAGGAGGTGCAGAGAAGTTAATGGTGGATTTGCTTCCAAGGCTTCGAGATTTGAACCATGAAGTGGATCTTTGTATTTTTGATGGAGTAAGAACTCCATTCTATCAAGTATTGGAGGAAAGAGGAATACACATATTTCCGTTGCAACGAGGGGGGAGTGTATATGACCCTAGAAACATTTTATCACTAATCCGGATAATGAAAGATTATGATATTGTTCATACGCACAATACTGCATGTCAGTTGTATTCTGCTGTTGCTCACCTTTTTTCATCTAGACCGACTTTATTTACCACAGAACATAATACTACGAATCGTCGTCGAGGTCGCTGGTATTTGAAGCCTGGAGATCTATGGATGTATAAACAATATAAGAAAATCATTTGTATATCCAATCAAGCTAGAGAGAATCTTATTAACTACATAGGAGATTCTCAAAAAATTGTCACCATTTATAATGGCATAGACTTAAGCATTTATAAAAGCGCAAATTCGCAAAATAAAGGATCTAATGCAAAAAAGATCGTTACTATGGTCGCTGCCTTCCGAGCTCAAAAGGATCATAAAACTTTGATTGAAGCATTTAATCTCTTGCCGGATGATTATTTATTGCAATTAATCGGAGATGGAGAACTTAGAACTGAAACAGAAGATTTCGTAAAACAATTCTCTTCTGCAAATAGAATCCTTTTTATGGGGAATCGTCATGATGTCCCAAAATTGCTTGCAGATAGCGATGTCGTGGTATTGTCTTCACATTATGAAGGATTCGGCTTGTCGATAGTGGAGGGTATGGCTGCTAAGAAGCCTTGCATAGTGAGTGATGTGGAAGGTCTTCGCGAAGTTGTATCTGGTGCAGGATTACTATTCCCTCATCAGAATGCAAAGAGTTTGGCTCTACTAATATGCAAGTGTTGCACGGATAAAGCTTATGCCGACTCTGTAGGACTCCACTGCTATGAGCGAGCACAAACGTTCGATATATGTAAAATGGTAGAACAGTATTCCGCATTATATTCCTCTTTGTAATAATTAATTGATACAAAATATGTTTGGTATCTCACCTTATATTTATGCTCAAGTCTATTATTGGATAGCATTTACTCTTTGTGCATTCATTTTTCTCCGTTATTCTACATCTGAAAATAATAAGCTGCTTCTTCAACAGAATACTTTTGTGCCGGCACTCATATTAAGTGTTCTGGCAATCCTTTATTTGGGACTCCGCCCAACGCATTATATGTTTGGAGATATGGTAACCTATGCTATGGGATATAGAACTGGAAGAATATCAGGAATGGCCATCGAAATGAAAGGTGAGTGGGTTTTTGCATGGCTACAACAGGTTCTTATTGATTGGGGATTGAGTGAGACAATCTTTTTTCTAGTATGCTCCATTGGATATATTTTTCTTCAGTATTGGGTTTGCCAAAAATTATTGTGGGAGAACGTATGGATAGCAATGCTTTTTATCCTTTCTGCTTTCGAATTCTATGTATTTGCAGTAAATGGTGTAAGAAATGGCTTGGCGTGTGCTATTGTGATGACAGCAATGACGTTTGCAATACAATCAAAAGGAAATAAAATGTACCTTTTGATTGCTGCTATTATTTCTTATTTGGCTTTTGGCATACATAAATCAACTATTATTCCTATTGGATGTGCTTTTGTGGCATTATACTTTATTAAAAATCCTAAATATGCACTTTTTATTTGGGTATCTTCTATCTTTGTATCATTAGTTGCTGGTAGTTTTTTTACAAATCTTCTTGGAGGATTAATGGCTAATGAAGCAAAATATGCTGATTATGGTGTTGGTCATACTGCGGAGGCACAATTCTCTAGGTCTGGTTTCCGATGGGATTTCCTCCTGTATAGTGCGATGCCAGTTTTGCTGGTTTACTATGCAAATGTCAAAAGAAATATTCGAGAGCGAGTATTTGACTTTCTGTCAGTGACGTATCTTTTAGCCAATAGTATATGGATTCTTGTGATTCGAATGAATTATAGTAATCGATTTGCATATCTTTCATGGTTCCTTTATCCTTTGGTGTTGGCCTATGGACTCATTCGACTTCATATTTGGGATGATCAAGATCGTAAGATTGGTATGTTCCTGTTGCTACATGCAGGATTTACGTTGGGAATGTTTTTGATGGGAAAACTGTAAGCAATTGGTTTTGCAACGAAAATGCCTTAAATTAAGCTTCGACGTTGGGATTTCCTGAAAAAGAACAATTCTTGAAGATTGTTATTTGCTGATGGTGACGATAGGATTGCCAGTTTATAATGCAGAACGATGGATAGGAGAGGCGATAGTATCGATTCTGAATCAGACGTATGTCGATTGGGAACTGATTATTACAGATGACGGATCAGCGGACAAAACCGATGAGGTAGTACGTAGATTTGTAGATGGGAGAATTCGTGTACTCAAGGATTGTGAACATCAGGGAATCTCATCTCGAATTAACCAGCAGGTGGCGATGGCGCGAGGGGAGTACTTCGCGCGGATGGATGCGGATGATGTGATGTTGCCAGAAAGATTGGCTCTGCAGGTGAAATATATGCAAGAGCATCCGGAAGTGGATGTATGCGGCACAGGAGCGGGAGAATGGACGTTCATCCATCCGTCGGTGATGGGAAGGACGGAATGGTTCCGTAATCATCCTTACCGGAGAGAGTGTGATGGATGTGAAGATTGGGACTTATGGACGAGGACGCGGAAGGTGTCGACTTTCGGATTCCTGCAAGAACAACTGATTATCTATCGCCGACCAGAGAAGTTTGATATAGAGAAATATTTATTGAGACGTAGGCAGGGAAGAAAAGCAATCCGACTGAATCGGAGTAACTTGTCGTTAGCCCGATACTGCTATCTGTTAGTAGATAGTTATTTGAAGTCTGGATGGATTAGATTGATGAAGATTAACCCATTTAAGAGTTAGAGTGTGAGTGCTTCTTATTCGATAGTAATACGTACGTTGGGTACGGCAGGCGAGAAGTTCCGACAGGAACTGGAGTCTATTGCTCGGCAGACGATACAGCCAGAGAGGGTAATCGTGTATGTGGCTGAGACATGCGGTGTGAAGTTCGTAGACGGAACCATCGGTCGTGAAGAATACCGCTATGTCAAGAAGGGCATGGTGGCACAGCGTGCATTGCCTTACGATGAGCTGACATCACCCTATTTGTTGTTGCTCGATGACGATGTGGAGTTGGCTCCGGATACGGCTGAACGATTGCTCAAAAGCTTGATCGGTCATGAGGTGGATGCGATGGGCGCTGACTGCTTCAAGGATCAGGATATGAGTTTAGGACTAAAGATTTTTGCAGTCTTGACCAACTGGGTGGTACCTCACTATGATGAGCAGTGGGCCTATAAGGTAACTAGGACGGGAGCTTTTAGCTATCTGTCAAAGCGAAAGATCGCAGAGGTTCGTGATGCGAAGATGTGCGATGCTGGATTATGTCTGCCAACGCAAAAACTGGATGGTCCCTGCGTGATGTGGAAGAAGGCATCTCTGTTGTCGTTGCACTGGGAGGATGAACTTTGGATGGATAAGCTCTCGGAGTTTTCATACGGCGATGACCTGGTGGAGTCATATAAATGTTACGTCAATGGCGGTAAGCTGATGCTTAACTATGATGCAGGGGTGAACTACCTCAATGCGAAGACGGCGAGCTCGGCATATCACCATACACACAAGAAATACTATATCAGATCGCTGATGTCGGCTCTAATCTGGTATCGCACTCAGTATGAAGTTAGGAGTGTAAAAATAGAAGAGAGGAGTTCTGTCATTGCTTTTATTCTAAAAGGGTTCTGGTTGCTGCTGGTCAATATCATCGCAGGAGTACTATTGCTGGATTTGCGGATTCCTATCTATTATTTGCAGGGTCTGGTGGATGCTTGTAGGTTTGCAAGATCGGAGGAATACAAACGAGTCCCTAAGTATGTGTTCGGTTAACAATTAACAGTTAACGGTTCCTTTTGTGTCTATGCTACTGTCTGTCATTGTCCCTGTTTATAATGCAGAGAAATACCTGCCTCGCTGTCTTGATTCGCTGTTGAATCAGGGATTGAGTGCAGAGGTGATGGAGATTGTATGTGTGGACGATGGGTCGACGGATGGGTCGACGGAGGTTATTCGCAGTTATACGGGGATGCTCGGTGCGAATGTAAGGCTGATTGAGAATGCTCAGAATATGGGTTGCCCAGCCTCTAGAAACCGAGGCATTGAGGAGGCGCATGGTGAGATCATCACGTTCTGTGATGCTGATGATTATCTGGTAGAGGGGGCGTATGCAATGCTATTGCACAAGCATTGGAGTGAAGATCTGGATGTGTTGCGATTTACTTCACGTACGATGGATGACTACTCTCGGAAACATTGGACAGAACCTGTAGAGATAGATCCGAGCATTGACTATGCAGGGGGCGGCCACGGATTTTATCAGACGATGATGCCGTATTTCGTGTGGCAGTTACTGATCAGAAAGAGTTTTGTAATGGATCATAATGTGCGATTCCGGAACTACACACTTTGCGACGATGCAGCTTTCTGTCTGGATCTAATGATGGCGAATCCGCGGATGATATCCACACGCGCGAATATATATAGGTATGTGGTAGAACCGAACTCTATGACAACTGCACGTAATACAGAGAAGATGCGTCGAATAGTAGATAGTTATCTGCAGATGATGACGAGCATGCAGGAGTATGGGAGTCAGTTTTCAGTACTGAAGACGAAAATGCAGACATACATTCAGCAACAGATGATACCTTGTCTGAGCCGTGCGCTTTCGGCCAACTATAACCATCAGGAGTGGCAGAGCGTAGTGGAAAAGATACATCAGGTTGGAGGCTTCCCTTTAGTTCAAGCGGGTCGTGTCGGCCGATGCTTGGGATGGTCTATGTCCAGTTTTGGCAGGTATCGTCTCGTGGGTTGGTGCTATCGCCATGTCTTTGTTCCCTATATTCTGCCAAGACTGAAACGTAATGCTTAATTTTCGATGATACCAAAGATCATTCATTATAGCTGGTTCTCTGGCGAAGAGATGCCTGCATCTTTCAAGGAAATGATGGCTACCTGGCAAGAACATCTGAAGGATTATACCTTTGTATGCTGGGACAGGGAGGCACTCGAAGCTTCTGGCCTACTTTTTGCCAAAGAGGCTGCTGTTGCTCGTAAGTGGGCTTTTGCTGCCGATGCTATTCGTGTGTATGCTGTATATACCCAAGGTGGTATCTGGTTGGATGGGGATGTGGCAGTCTATAAGTCATTCGATCCATTTCTCCATCATCGGATGTTCATCGGAAAAGAGCATGCTGAGGAGTTCTTGCTGGAAGGCTGTTGCCAGCATGTCAACTTACTGACTTCTCATTGTTTTGGAGCCGAGAAAGGTCATCCGTTCCTTAAAGAATGTGTCGACTATTACCGAGAACGTCATTTTGTGCGTTCGGAGAACTTAACGCTTCCTGAAGCATTACGGATGGATATGCGTCCGATGCCATTTATTCAGACATTGATCGCTTCGGAGAATTATGGATATCGAGGACCTATTCTGGAGGTAGGAAAGGAGGAAGTGCTACGAGAAGACATCCATGTCTATCCTGCCAGATTTTTTGATTCTCCTAAGTATGAAGGAATGGACGATGTGGTTTGCATCCATTTCCATTTCCATTCTTGGACGCCATTCAATCAAGGCCGTCTCGATCTCAGAATGCTAGAGAAACCAAGGAAAAAGAACTTGACTTATTACTTGTTTAAGTGGGCAAACCAGTTTTTGGCAAAGCGTGGCCTCCAGATTAAGGTAATGAGTATTTGAACTGCTGATAATTATGCTATATAAACTTGCACACATACTGCGTGACCACATGGGCTGGCTCTGGGAAGTAGCGGAGGGAATAAACTCTGCGGCTTTCGGAATCAGGTATCGCAAACCACTGAAACAAGTGGCGGAAATCTTGGAGAAAAACAGTTCGGAGAAGATACATTTGCGTGAAGCTGTGGTGGCGGATGCAGAGTCGCTGGCACAGTTCTTTGCAAAGCAGCCGGAGGGTGACTTCGAGTTCTTCCGGCCTCATGGATTTGATGTCGATGCACTGAAGGTACTGCTGAAGCGGACGTCATTTATGATGTTTGTGGCGGAGGCTTTTGAGGAAGAAGAGAAGCCAGAGATTGTGGGATATTTCTTCTTGCGTTCGTTCGTGCACGGGCAGACCTACCTCGGTAAGATGGTGGATCATGCACATCAGGGGCAGGGTATCGGCAAGATGATGTGCAAGGCGGCAATGGATGTGGCAGTGACGCTGGGTGTCAGGATGTTTGAGTCGATCAATAAGCAGAACATGGCATCGATGCGGTCGACGGGTGCGGTGCTGAAGCAGGTAATACTACAGGAGCTGGAGCATGGAGACTTGCTCATTGAGGATCTTCCGTTGGATGCTCCTCAATGAAGTTTAATAGTTAAAAGATAATAGTTTTTGCTACGCGAATAGGCTAAAGATTATGAAATGGATATTTGATAGAGTGATGGCACTGGTGGGACTATTGTTGTTATGGCCAGTGCTGATCGTTGTAGCTATATTAATAAAGGTGAAGATGCCTGGTGGCCCTGCGATTTTCAAGCAGAAGAGGGTGGGATTGCATGGCGATCTGTTCACGATGTATAAGTTCCGCTCGATGACCGTGAGTCATGGTGGTAGCAGCGTGAGTGTGGCAGGTGAGGCGCGTATCACGCCACTGGGTGCGAAGCTTCGTAAGTATAAGCTCGATGAGTTGCCTGAATTGTGGAACGTCTTTATCGGTGATATGAGCTTTGTGGGTCCGCGTCCGGATGTGCCAGGTTATGCGGATAAATTGGTCGGAGAGGACCGGTTGGTGCTGGAACTGCGACCGGGAATCACTGGCCCTGCGACGCTGAAGTACCGTGATGAGGAAAATCTGATTGCAGAACAAGTAAAGAATTATAAGCTAAAAGTTAATAGTGATCCCCAGGCGCCAGAAGGAATGACTGAGGAGGAATTCGCCATCTGGTATAATGATAACGTAATCTATCCGGATAAGGTGAAGATCAATCTGGATTATTATCGCAATCAGTCTTTGTCTTTGGATATTAAGTATATTCTTGAAACTGTATTCGGATGAAAATTATACGTTGTGCAACGATCGGCCTGTCTTTGAATATATTCTGCAAAGGCATCTTGCAGGATCTGAAGGAACAGGGATATGAGGTAGAAGCCGTGTCTTCGCCTGATGATGATCTGAAGGAGGTCGCTGCTCGAGAGGATGTCCGCACCATCGGAGTGGAGATGGAGAGAAAGATCTCTCTGTTCAAGGATATGAAGGCTTTGTGGGCTTTGTATCATGTCTTCCGCGCAGAGAAGCCAGATATGGTGCACTCGATGACTCCGAAAGCTGGCCTTCTGTGTATGATGGCGGCTTGGCTGGCTAGAGTCCCTTATCGTATTCATACTTTTACAGGATTGATATGGCCAACGACATCAGGCATTAAGCGTAAGATCCTGATGATGACAGACAGAATTACTTGCGCCTGTGCTACCCATGTGATTCCTGAGAGTCTCGGAGTGCTTGACGATCTGAAGAATTTCGGAATAACCCAGAAGCCGATGCATCTCCTGGGTTATGGCAATGTGAAGGGGGTGGACCTTTCGTATTGGAAGAATACGGAAGAGCTAAAGGTGAAAAGTGAAGAGTTAAAAGTTTGCTCTGCTTCCGAAAAGATCTTTACATTCCTCTTTGTGGGAAGAATTGTAGGCGATAAAGGTATTAATGAGCTTGTTGCTGCATTCAACAAACTTATTGAAAGGAAAAAGGAAGAGGGGAGAAGTTACCGCCTGGTACTGGTGGGATGGATTGAGGATCATCTGGATCCGGTAGCTCCAGAAACACGTCAGCTGATTGATGCCATGCCAGAGATTGAGGCGGTAGGTCCAAAACCCGTAGAAGATCTCCTAGCCTATTATGCCACCGCTGACTGCTTCGTCTTCCCAAGCTATCGTGAAGGCTTCCCAAATACGGTGCTTGAAGCTGGAGCGATGGAGCTGGCTTCAATCGTAACGGATATCAATGGATGCCGCGATATCATTCTTAAAGCCGTTGATTCAAATTGCGTATCGCAACATCTGCAGCCAGGTGAGACAATGAGCATCCGTGAGAATGGCGTCATGGTTCCTTCGAAGGATGCAGATGCTCTTTACGAGGCAATGTGCTGGATGATAACGCATGAGGAGGAGCGCCTGCTGATGGGTAAGCGAGCTCGCCAGATTATAACGGAGCGTTGGGAGCAAGGATTTGTGAGAGAAAAACTCTACGAATTCTATAGAGAAGTACTCAGTGAGAGAGATTAAGTTCTTAGATCTGCAGAAGATCAATGCACGATATGCCGAGGAACTGCATGAGGCGACTCGCAAGGTGATTGATCGAGGATGGTACTTACTGGGAGAGGAATGCACACGCTTCGAGAAGGAGTATGCACGATACATCGGAACCCGCTATTGTGTATCGTGCGCAAGTGGCTTTGATGCGCTGATTCTGATGCTACGAGCGTATATGGAACTTGGAAAGGTTGCTCCTGGAGATGAAGTGATCGTACCTGCCAATACATATATTGCGACAATCCTGGCAATCTCAGAGAATGGATTGACACCCGTGCTTGTGGAACCCCGTATCGATACGCTGCAGTTAGATGATTCGCTAATAGAACAGGCCATCACCTCTCGCACTCGTGCTATCATGCTGGTGCATCTCTATGGTACCTGCTCCTATACTGAGAACATTGGAGAACTGGCTAAGAAATATGGTCTGCTGGTCTTGGAGGACAATGCACAGGCGCATGGGTGTGAGAAATTTGGAGAGAGTAATGTGACTACGAGCTGCCGAAGAACTGGAGCTTTAGGCCATGCAGCAGCACACAGCTTTTATCCGAGTAAGAACCTCGGAGCCTTAGGTGATGGAGGAGCAGTGACAACGGATGATGCCGAGTTGGCTGAGGTCATCCGCGCGTTGGCCAACTATGGCAGCCATAAGAAATATGAGTTCAAGTATAAAGGACGCAATAGCCGACTCGATGAGTTGCAGGCGGCCATCCTTTCTGTCAAGCTCCACCATCTGGATGAGGATAACCAGCGACGGCAGGAAATCGCACGATACTATCATGAGAATCTGACACAAGGCTTAATCTCTATTCCTTCGCTGTTGTATGAGCAGAAGTCGATCTCTTCCGTCTATCATATTTTTCCGGTTCTTTCTCCCCATCGCGACGCCTTGCAGCAGCACTTGACTTCGCAGGGAATTCAGACGCTGATTCATTATCCGATACCTCCTCATCAGCAGGAATGTTACTCGGAAATCCGTCATCTGTCATTGCCTATTACAGAGCAGATTTGTGCACAGGAACTCTCGCTGCCAATGAGTCCCGTGCTGACGGATGCAGAAGTGGAAGAGGTGGTGAAGAGGGTCAATTCTTTCCACCCTTGAAACTTCAAGGCATTTATTTACACTCATATTGCAAAAAAGCGAATGAAAATTTGCATGTATCAAAAATAATGAGTATTTTTGCACGCGAATAACTTGTTGTATACGATGAAAAAATCAATCATATTTCTGCTTGTGGCATGGATGTCATGTCTGACGGTCTTCAGTCAGGAGAAGGCGCGTTCGATGCGCAAGAACGACTGGTGGATTGGTATATCTGCTGGTGTGACGCATAGCTTGGCAGAGAATGCTACGAGCAATGACTTCATCAAGAATTATCCAGGTGGAGAGATCCAGGTGGGTACTTTCGTCAATCGTGCATTAGGCTTCCGAGTGAGTGTAGGCTTGAATCCGCAGAATGCACGTCCTGGTAGAGCACAGCGTGAGGGCGATCCTGAGACTTATGATACACATTATAATTTCAATGTGCTGACAGGTTTCGGTGATATGTTGATTGACTTGACGACATTGTTTACTCCTCGCAGGAAGTATCGTCCATCTTTTGATGTGGTGGCATTCCTCGGTGGTGGTGGTCTTGAGTCGTTCCACTTCGATCATGAGAAAGTTAAGGATTGGGAGTTTTATCCTGTAGATTGTTGGGATAAGACCTGTTGGGCAGCACATGGTGGTCTGCTTGTCACATACCGTATATCTCCGAGTTGGGACTGGATGCTTGAAGGCAGTTACACGGTTACTGATGGCCGATATGACGGTGTTGAGAGCCGTGTGGCAACGAGTGGTTTCGTAAAGTTGCATACCGGTTTCACCTATCACTTCCACCAGCGTCAATGGAACCGTCCTGGTTCGCGTTATAATAATGTAAATCGTGTCAGCCTCACGACCGATGAGAGTGATGCTTGGGAACCAAGCTATACTGAGAAAGATCGTCAGCGTGTCGCCAAGGAGCGCGAAGAGAAGCTGAAGAGGGCTCAAAAGGAGAATGAAAAGCGTCGCGCTAACCGCGCAAAGGAGCTTAAGAAGCGATCTAAGGCTTTGGAAGAGGCTCAGCAGCAGATGAAGAAAGATAAGGAAAAGCGCACAAAAGAGCAGAAGGAGAAGAGGCTTTATAACGAGATATAAAAGACCCTCCAAACCTTCCGCACCCCCTCTATCCCCCGAACAGCGGGGGCTGAAATCCTTAAAGGGAGGCTTCCTCCCCTCATCGGAAAATACTGGCTCTGCTCCAATAAATACGGAATTCCCCCGTCACATCGTAGCAAATGTGACGGGGGAATGTTTTCTATGTAGAAACTCCTCAAATCTCTTTCGATTGAGGGTGGGAAGCCTCCCTTTAAGGGAGGTTTGGAGTGGTTTTACAAAAGTTCAATCTCACTGTGCTGCATCACTCTTTCGCAGTAAACGCAGCGGAGGGACTTGTATTTCATGTCGAAGACCTCCATCTTGGTTGGGATCGGCTGGTGGTTGGTGACGCACTTAGGATTGCTGCACTTCACGACGCCGATGATCTGCTTAGGATACTGGACGTACTTCTTCTGCACAATCTGGTAATCCTTGATGATGTTGAGGGTGACATTGGGAGCAACGACAGAGAGGCGGCCAATCTCCTCGTCAGAGATGAAACGATCGGCAATCTTAATGATACCTTTCTTGCCCAAGGTCTTTGACTCCAGGTTGGTGCCGATGGTGATGGCTCCTGGGTGGTTATACAGATTCAGGATCTGGACGATCTTGAAAGTTACGTCGGCTGGTATATGGTCGATGACGGTGCCATTCTTGATGGCGCTGACTTCGAGTTCGGTTTTCTCGCTCATAAGATTATTTACAATTTACCATTTACAATTTACTTTTCAAAGTATCATCTTACCTTGATGTCCAGCATCTTGCAGATGATGGCCTGACGGGCGTAGAGACCGTTTTGAGCCTGCTGGAAGTAATAAGCCTTATCGCTGTCGTCCACATCGTATGCGATTTCGTTGACGCGTGGGAGCGGATGGAGGACGCGGAGGTTAGGACGTGCATTCTCGAGCATCGAGCGATGGAGGGTATAGACATTCTTGACCTGCTCGTATTCGCGGAGGTCGGTGAAGCGCTCCTTCTGGATGCGGGTCATATAGAGGATGTCAGTATTGTTGATGGCATTCTCGTCGAATACCTCGCTCTCATCGTAGTAGAGGTTGTGACGTACGCAGAAGTCGCGGTAGCCATGAGGCATGCGGAGGAGATCTGGTGCGATGAAGTGGAAGCGGGGATTGAAGAACGAGAGGGCCTGTACCAATGAATGTACAGTACGGCCGTAACGCAGATCACCCACCATGGTGATATCGATATTCTCAAGCGTTCCCTGTGTCTTCCAGATAGAATAGAGGTCGAGCATGGTCTGCGATGGATGCTGGTTAGCACCGTCGCCGGCATTGATGATTGGAACGTTGGTCACCTCGCTGGCATAGCGTGCAGCACCCTCGAGGTAGTGGCGCATCACGATGACGTCAGCATAGTTGCTGACCATCTTGATGGTGTCTTTCAGCGTCTCACCCTTACTGGTAGAGGTGGCATTCGGATCACTGAAGCCGATGACACGAGCACCGAGGCGGTTGGCTGCGGTTTCGAAACTAAGGCGGGTACGTGTACTTGGCTCAAAGAAGAGCGTAGCCACGACCTTGCCCTCCAGAAGTCGCTGGTTAGGGTTCTGCTCAAACTGAGCGGCATCTTCAAGCAAGTTTAGGATGTCGTCTTTGCTGAGGTCGGTAACGGAAATGAATTTCTTTTCCATATTATTTTGTGTTTAACATTTTCTTTAATCCTGGAGAATATATGACATCAGTATCTTCACTGCCAGGCTTTGTGACAATGAAGTAGGCCATCAGTGTGGTGTCTGCAGCAAGAACTCGGAGAGCATGCTCGCTACCCATCACCATAAAAGCGGTGGCGTAAGCGTCAGCGGTCATACAATCAGGAGCGATGACAGTGCTGCTGAGGATGTCCTGCTGCACAGGATAACCGGTCTTCGGGTCGATGGTATGCGCATAGCGCTGTCCGTCCTTGTAGTAGAAGTTCCGGTAGTTGCCGCTGGTAGCCACACCACAGTCGGTGATGTGCATGATGTCTCGGAGCTCGTTGCTGCCGATCTGCAAACTGTCGTTGACTGGCTGGTTGATACCCACACTCCAGATCTTGTCCTGTGCATTATGGCCACCGATGGCAAGCTCGCCACCAATCTCGATCATGTAGTCATAGACGCCTTTGCTTTTGAGAAAGTCGGCCACGATGTCGCACATATATCCTTTAGCGATGCTCGACGCGTCAAGGATGGTGCGTGGATCGTTCTTATGCAGACGGCCTTCGACGTCGAGACAGACACCCTGATATCCGACAAAAGGCAGGATGCTGTCGATCATCTGCTGATTGACATTGTCAGAATTCTTGAAGCCGAAGCCCCAGAGGTTAACAAGTGGAGCGACGGTGATATCGAAAGCACCATTGGTGCGATTGCTGACTTCGAGCGCTTTCTCAAAGACGGTGCGGACATAACTATTAGCGATGACCTCCGGATCGTTCTGGTTCATCCTTGTGATGATGGAGGTGTCATTGAACATAGAGAGCGAGCCGTCAAACTCAGCAAACAATTGCTTGATCTGTGGGTGATAGTCAACGCTATCAGCGTATTGGATATGGTAGAAGGTGTGGAAGACACTACCCTCGATGCGTGTGAATGGAATAGACGATGAGACCTCTCTCTGCTGCTCGTGCTGTCGGAATAGGACGATGCACAGGAGGCAGATGGCGGTACTCAGGTAGAGCAGGATCTTGGCTGTGTTTTTAGAAAATATCATAGTAGACTCTGAAATTGAATCCAAAGAGTGAACTGCAGTCGCCGTAGCCAGGAACGAAGGCTGGCTTGCCATTTTCGGTTCCACTCTGGCTGAGCTTGATCTTCGCATAGAGATCCCAGCCGAGTGAGACGTGTTTGATAAGCTGCACCTTGAGCATTACGCCGGCTTCGATCCACTGGGTCGTGTACTTCTGGCCGATAAGGTCGGGAAGATGGACGTCATCCCAATTGGAAGAAGCATAGTAAAGATTGGTCAGATCGACCTTACTTTGAGCAATGCCATAGCGGGCAAAGATCAGATAGAGATCGTCTGGCTTGGTGCTGTTGTATCGGAGATTGTAGGCCATACCCAGTTTGAGGAATGGCGACATATCTGATTTAAAGGTGAATTCCTGCTTCTGTCCGGTGCTGAACTCGATGCCGTTATTCGATTTCTCATCTGCGTAACCCATACCGAAAGCTCCGAGCGGGAAGAAGCGGTGGTGCAGATCGACCATGGCCTGAGCCTCGTAGGAAGCATGGTCGCTCAGGAAAAGGTCGTAGAGCGGATCGAAGATGTCGACGCTCACATTAAGACCATTGAACAACGGATAGCGGTAGGTCTGTCCCTCCGGCAGTTCGTCATCGATCAATGAGGCCGCTTCTTCTGCCTTGGCCTGCGATCCTTTCGGGATACTCCGGCCCTGAGCCCATGACGGCAAGGTCTGCATGCAGCAGGCCAGCAGGATGAGAAGTGGCAGAAGTATTCTATTCATGTAATAACTGATACTATCAATTAATCGTTAGTAGGTAAACTCGAGATTGATACCTGATTCGGTGAAGATCTTCGGATCGGTGATGCGCGCCTCTTCGAGCAGATTTCTGGTGCAGCTTACTTCCTTGATCTCATAGTCGACGGTACAACCACAATCCATATCGAGGAATCGGCCGTTGACACTGTAGACAATACGGACAGTATCGTTGGCCTGGAACTTATCTCCATAATCCTGATATTCGCTGCGGAGCACGAAGGTCACGAGAGAGTCATTCGGATTGAGCTCCAGTTCGATATTGTCGAACTTACTGACCGGCAGGGTATACTGCAACGTGGTGCTGTCGCTCATCGCCATACCTTTCTTGCGGCCATGAGCATCTATGTTGAGGCTGCGGATCGAACGGCTGGTAGTGCCAGTGAGACTGATGTGCATAAAGCTCTCGCGCATCTGTTCGCAGCCATTATCGCACGACGCTACACCCAGCACGGCCAGCGCCATGCCGATCAGGAGGATGAGTATGTTAGATCGTTTCTGCAACATCGTACTTATTACGTTCTTGTGCGGTACGTGAGATGAGTTCGCCGAGGAAGCCTGCCAGGAATAACTGTCCACCGAGGAGCATGCAGGTGAGTGCAATGTAGAAAGCTGGCATATTGGTGATCAGCGTGCCAGTGCCGACGGTATTGAGCACATAAATCTTGTGGCAGATGATGCTCAGCACGGCAATGAAACCGATCAGGAAGACCACCGTACCCCAGAGGCCAAAGATCAGCATCGGCTTCGAGCCGAAGCGGTTGAGGAACCAGAGGGTGATCAAGTCGAGGTAACCATTGACGAAGCGGTCGAGGCCGAACTTGGTCTTGCCGTACTTACGTGCCTGGTGCTGCACGACTTTCTCTCCGATCTTGCCGAAACCAGCGTTCTTGGCCAGATATGGGATATAGCGATGCATATCGCCATAAAGCTCGATGTGCTTGACTACCTCATGCTTGTAGGCCTTGAGCCCGCAGTTGAAGTCATGCAGGTTTTTGATGCCACTGACCTTGCGGACGGTGGCGTTGAAAAGTTTGGTCGGAATAGTCTTCGACAATGGGTCGAAGCGCTTCTTCTTCCAGCCAGATACCAGATCATAGCCATCCTCAGTGATCATACGATAGAGCTCAGGGATCTCGTCTGGCGAATCCTGCAGGTCTGCATCCATCGTGATGACAACGTTGCCTTGCGCCATGCCGAAGCCGACATGAAGAGCTGGGCTCTTACCATGATTGGTGCGGAACGACATGCCGTGCATCTGCGGATACTTCTCATGCAATTGGCGAATCACTTGCCAGCTCTCATCCGTCGAACCATCATTGCAGAAAATGACTTCGTAGGAGAAACCATTGGCTTGCATGACTCGGTCGATCCACGCTGCCAGTTCAGGTAGAGACTCGGCTTCGTTATATAGAGGGACGATTACACTTATATCCAAAGACATGGATGAATTACTAATTACAGATTACTAATTACAAATTGCTCTCTTCTCCCTTCTTACGGACAATGAAGGCGATTGGAATCATCAGGAGCATGCCGTAGAAGATGTCGGTGCTCAGCTGGCTGATAGCGGTCTCGATAGGAGAAGCAACAGGCATCTCCTTCATCGCATCGAGCGTATCCTGCATTGGCTGGAGCAGACTTGGCAGAGAACCAAGAGCGCGGAGCGAGGCGGCCGCCTCTTCGTACTGCTGGATCATGGCCTGCTGTACTTCGGCCAGGTTGGTTGGGAAGAGGAACTCATTATATATATAAATAAAGAGTGCTTCGATCAGGCCTGCATAGAACATAACCTGAGTGCCAAAAGTCCATCCCTGAAACCACGACATTCTGTCGTTGAGGTACTGCTGGCGCAGCTTCCTAAGGATAAACCAGAGGGCGATAGGAGTGACCACCATTAAGGGGGTGGTGATGAAGCTGAGAAGGACGTTGCGTGCCGCTGCATTGCGCAGGAGGTACTCAACAATGAACCAGATGCCCATCGGGAGGGCCATCTTCATCAGAAAATTATTGACCAAACGGCCTAATACATTCATATAGCTCTTTATTTTTGCGCTGCAAAGATACGATTTTTTGCCCAAAATAGAAAATTTTAGGACAAAAATAACATTTATTTACCGAATTATTTTGAGATTTGAAAAAATGTTCGTACTTTTGCAGTCGGATGAGTGTCATACGGCATGCTCCTTCTAATCCCCCAGGGCTTGACCGCAGCAAGGGCGTGAGGTTGTAGCGGCGCGATATGAAGAGCTCATCCTTTTTTCGTATATAGGGTTCTGGAATGTTTCGGGACCCTATTTTTTGTCTCTTCATCTCCTCCATTGTACAGTGCAGAAGATGCCATGACCTCGGCATCTCCTACACTGTACCGTGGGGGAGATGCTTTGATCGTGGCATCCTTGTCACGGTACCATGGAAGATATGCGGAGGTCATGGCATCCTTTATACTGTACCGTGTAGGAGATGCCGAGCGCGTGGCATCCTTTACACCGTACCGTGGAAGATATGCGGTGGTTAATCTTTAGTCCACTGCAATTCGTTGTATGCAGACATAAGTGTATTCGGATTGTTGGCGGTGGTCATGAATATCTCTGGAATGCCGATTCCAAGTCCACACGATTTCATTGTTTTGAAATCAAGTACATGCTCAGAATGATATTCTTTCAGGACGACTTTGTTTATTACCTCTTTTAATGTCGCATATTCTGGATAATTGCCAGGATTGTCATTAACAAGGAAATCTGCATAACTCACGATATCGTAGAAATCATATCTACTGCCGACCGTGGTCCTGCCGTAAGGCTGAATTTCGGGTTCATAAGTGTAGGCATGATCTTGCAATAGTTGGCGACGATCTTCGCATACCGAAAGCAGTGATCTGAATGCATCGCGCAATTCTGACATCTTTGATAGATTGCATACCCCGATGGTTCCTCCGTCCACATAAGTATTAAATCTATCTCTAACTTTTCCAGGATAGGTAATGGCAAATATATCAATCATTGATTTGAGAGCCGAAACAACTGTCTCTTTGCTATTGCATGACGAAAGACATTCTATTAGATCTGAATAAGGTAAGCCTTGAGCCATGATTTCTGTAGGGCAGGCAAGCATATAATCTGCGACGTTGCGAAGTTCGAAGGCAACCTCTGCCTGTCCCATATTGCAGGCATCGAAAGCTATGTAATCGAGATGAGACGACTTCTCTAAAGCTTTTCGGAGATCCCAGATTTCCATAGATGATCCATTGTCTTCTCCGATAAACTGAACGGAACGAGTGTCATCTGAAGAACTTCTCGTCGGTTTGTATCTCGAAGAAGGAGCCCATCCTAATCCATGAGACCAAAGTTCTAGTCCTTTGATAGTCCCAGGACAAGCATTAAATGCTTCTTCAATGATAGAACTCATGATTGCAGGATCTGTGGAATCATGATCCACATCGAACTGATGAATCATGATAGTATCTACTTTCTGTAGGTTATTAATGTTCCTTTTCAGACGGAAAAGCTGAGGTCGACCTTGTATTCCACCATATCTGCTGTCTTCGTAAATGACCAGATTGACCGGAGTCTCGGTTTTGAGCATACCGTTAATGCAAGCCTGAGTATTAAGCTTGCAATAATCAGTCAAACTATTATCTCCAATCATATATATTAATAATGTATGATTGGATTCTGTCCACTCCTTAGGTCCAACAGGTTCCTCATTCTCATGACAGGATGTCAATGAGAATGATAGGAATGCAAAGAAGAGAAAGAGATAATTCTTCATCACAGATGAGTTGTTTTGTTCAACAGATAATAGTCTAGGATTGTCATGGCAGCCATGGCTTCAACGATAGGTACGGCACGCGGCAAGACACACGGATCGTGACGGCCACGGGCGTGGAGGACGGTAGGATTGCCATCCTTATCGACGGTCTCAACCTCCTTGAGAAGTGTCGCTACAGGCTTGAAGGCGCAGCGGAAATAGATCGGCTGGCCATTGCTGATGCCGCCTTGGATGCCGCCAGAGTGATTGCTTCTAGTTGGGAGAGGTGAGTTCGAGGTGAGGAGTGAGGATGGCTCGAAGATATCGATCATCTCACTGCCTCGCTTTCCACAATCCGCAAAGCCGAGACCGTACTCGAAGCCTTTGCAAGCGTTGATGCTGAGCATGGCATTGCCGAGAGCCGCGTTGAGGCGACCGAAGACAGGTTCACCGAGTCCGACAGGGACATTCTTGATGACACAGGTGATGACGCCACCGATGGTGTCTCCATCGGCTTTGACTTGCTTGATGAGCTCCTCCATCTGTGCGGCCTTCTCTGCATCCGGGCAACGGACAGCATTACTCTCGATTTGCGTGAGGTCATACTTCGTCCAGTCATTCTCCAGACAGATATCACCGACCTGGCTAGTGTAGGCGTAGATCTCGATGCCGAGCTGACGCAGCGCCATCTTGGCCAATGCACCGCCTACGACGCGAGAGAGAGTCTCGCGAGCCGACGAGCGGCCGCCTCCGCGATGATCGCGCAAGCCGTACTTCTGGGTATAGGTATAGTCAGCATGACTCGGGCGGAAGAGGTTGCGGATATTCTCGTAGTCGTTAGAGTGCTGATTATTATTGCGTACCTCGAAGCCGATAGGCGTGCCAGTGGTCTTACCTTCGAAAATGCCAGAAAGAAGCTCGACATGATCCTGCTCCTGACGACCGGTAGTGATGGCAGACTGACCAGGACGGCGACGAGCCATCTCGGCCTGCAGGAAGGCCTCATCGACCTCGATACCGGCTGGCATGCCGTCAATGATGCCACCGACTGCGGTGCCGTGGCTCTCGCCGAAGGTGGTCAGACGAAATATATTGCCGAATGTATTCACGTTGTGTAAAGTTATTGTCCTCCGTCAGAGGAAATCAAAGAAAATCAGTATTACTTGCAATGGCAATCGCCACCGCAGTTACCGCCACAGTTGCCGTCACCACAGCCTTCGCAGTTGCCACCGCAACCTCCGCCATGACAACCACCTCCGTGGCAACCACCACCGCAGCCACCGGTCTCAAACTGACCGGTCATCTGGCGCATGTACTCGAGCTTGTCCTTCTCTGAAGCCTCACGAACCTCCTGAATAGAGCCTACGAAGTGGAGGGTCATGCCAGCGAGTGGGTGATTTACATCACAGATAACCTCTGTGTCGGTGATCTTCTGCACAGTGGCCTGGATGATGTCTCCATTCTGGTTCTGCAGAGGTACCTCGCCGCCTTCCATGACAAACTTTGAAAGGAATTTGCCCTTATCGTCGCAGAAGAACTTCTTTGGCAGTGCGATGACCTTCTCGTCATCGTATTCGCCGTAAGCATCTGCTGGAGAGAGGGTAAAGTCGAAGGTGTCGCCTTCCTGCATGCCCTCGATATTCTTCTCGAAAGCAGGGAGAAGCTGGCCGACACCATAGATAAATTCAAATGGTCGGTCTGGTCTGGTCTCCTCGATGTCCTCGAGTTCGATGTCTTCGTCCTGGGTCTCTGGTGCTTCGTAACCAGTCAATTTGTATTGGATGGCAATGTGCTTGCCGTGTTCGATTTTCATAACGATTTATTTTATTTACAATTTACGAATTTACAATTTACAATTGGGATTACCAATTTGCGATTGGGATTACCTTTTTGATTTCTTACTTCAGTACTTCTTCGATGCCCTTGATCACCTGATTCATCTTGTAGACGAAGTCATCATGCGTGCCGATGACCGTACGGTGTGGATGGCTTGACCAGGCGGCCATCACTTTGTCGTCGAGCATACGAGCTATCTGCAATCCTTCCTCGGTGGCAGCCTCATAACGCTGAGCGTTGGTGACTGTATTATAATATTGTGCAGCACCGTGAGCCGCGGTCTTGAGGTGGAAGATGGCATCGTAGCGCTTGATGAGCTCTGGGGTCGAGGTGCCTACACTGCTGGTAATCTCTTCCCACATCTCTGGCTGCATGTAGGCAGAGATATCCATCGTACCACGGTCGAAGACGATGAGACAAGGCTCTGTACAAGCCTGCGCCATGCGATAGAAACGGTCTTCGAACAGAAGCTGTACCTCAAGCGTAGCCTTCTCTCCTTCGTAGAAGAACTGCTTATTAGGTGTGAGATAGTCCATACCTGCCTGTGTGAAGATCGTAGGAACTTCAGGAACAGCAAAGACTTTATATCCCTTCTGCGTAAAGTGCTCAATGATAAGCGCAAGGGTTGTGGTCTTGCCAGCACAAGGACCGCCGGTGAGGACGATACGGGTGATGTGATTGTTTGGCATATAATAATTATTAGAACCCACCCCCGACCCCTCCCGTGAAGGGAGGGGAGTGGGATGTTCTTTTTGATAATAATGTAGTGTTTACTCCCCTCCCTTCACGGGAGGGGTTGGGGGTGGGTTCCCCGGAATGACCAGCATCCTGCCATACTCCGTGACATGCTCGATGAGTTTGCGATAGAATGGCGTCTTGCTCAAGGTCGCAGTGTCGCCAAGGATAATCAGCTTCATACGGGCTCGAGTGATGGCCACATTCATGCGGCGCAAATCGCCAAGGAATCCGATGCGGCCTTCGTCATTGCCTCGCACCATGCTGATGAGTATGACGTCACGCTCCTGTCCCTGGAAGCCATCGACCGTATTGACCGTGATACTTGACAAAAGTGGCTTAAGATCACGCTCCTGACGGATGAGGCGGCGGAGCAACTGTACCTGACTCTTATACGGTGAGATGATGCCAAAGTCGACGCGATCGTTGATCAGTCGGTCGATGCCAAGCTGTCCGATGTAGAGCTTCAGCGTCTCGACCAGCAGGATGCCCTCGTTGGTGTTTAATCTCGATAAGGAGAGCGTATTCTGCTCCTCTTCGTACCCGAGTTGCGAGGTGTCAATCCAGATGAGCGGAGAGTCAACTGGGACGATGGTACGG
The DNA here is from genome assembly GCA_045600445.1 of Bacteroidales bacterium. Lineage (GTDB taxonomy): Bacteria > Bacteroidota > Bacteroidia > Bacteroidales > UBA3663 > Liminaster. The sequence continues at coordinate 37,477 of JAZRXZ010000194.1, forward strand.
TCAGCTACCTCAGGTGCTGCCACGAGGCGATGGTGATAGAACCAGTCGCTGCTGAACTGCATAATGTCCTTGTGCATGCGGTACTGGATGGTCAGCAACTCTACACACGAAGGCTTTAGCTGTGCTACACGCTCCATCAGCGTACGGCCGAGACCAGCTTTCTCTGCTTCGCGGCATTTGATCGTTGGTGGCAGCTGCTTGTGGTCGCCGGCAAAGATGACACGATCCGCCTTGCGGATAGCAGCCCAACAAGCGCCTTCGAAAGCTTGTGCAGCTTCGTCGATGAAGAGTGTCGGGAAGTGCTTGCGTTCCAGTACGCGGCTGGAGGTGCCGATGAGGGTACAGGCGATGACACGGCTGCTGGCAAAAAGCTCTTCATTGATGCGGATCTCCAGTTCGGTAGCCTTGTTGCGTAGCTTACTCAGATGGTTGCTGACGCTGGCACGCTCGGTGCCGGAGAGACGGTTGCCTGAAAGGCGGCCGATGGCTTCGCGTATACCTTTACGACATGACCATAGCTCTGGATAGTCGGGATGACCTTCATAGCGTCGCTCATAGGTAGCTGCTAACAGATTGTCGCTCACTCGCATCGGATTACCGACGCGCAAAACGCTGATGCCACGAGCAAGGAGCTGTTCGCTGATCCAGTCGACTGCTGCATTGCTCTGTGCACAGACCATGACCTGAGCTTCGCGTCGCAGTGTCTCTCCGATAGCTTCGACTAGCGTAGTGGTCTTGCCGGTGCCGGGAGGACCGTGGACGATGGCCACCTCTCTGGCGCAGAGTACCTTCTGTACTGCTTGTTGTTGTGAGCTGTTCAGCCAAGGGAAGGAGACTGGTTGCTCTGTGCGGAATCCTGGTTGCTCGTCGCCGATCAGTACCGCGCGCAGATGCTGTAACTTGCGGTCATCAGTCTCCTGCATCTCGTGGATGGCTTCGCGCATCACACGGTAAGTGGTGGCATCGAAACTGAGCTGCACGCCGAGAAGTCCCTGCATAGCGTATTCGCGGAGAATCTGCGCGGCTTGCACATTATTTATAGTAATCTGTAGGCGCTGGTCGTCGTAGCGCGATACCTGGCACTGGTAGGGGAAGAAGATCGTCTTCTCTTTGTCGTCCTTGGCAGCTACGCGGAAGAAGGAGACGGGACGACCTGGTTCGAACTCAAACTCGATGTCCTTGTTGGCAAGTTCGCCAGTTGTCGGATCCTTGACTTCGCGCTGCAGGATACTGTCAGGACAGGTCACCTCGATACAGAACTGGTCAAGTGCATTGTAGAACGTTCTGCCAACAGTAATCGGATACCAGCATTTACCCTGACGGATACGGCGCTGGATGCCTACCTGCTGGCAGAGCTTCTGATACTCTTCCTTCTCGTAGTCGTACTCCATCTGCAGGAGTCGTTCCTGTTGGGCAAAGTGTTGTGCGATGTTCATGCTTTGTCCAGAGTTTAGTCCTGAAGGTCGAAGATCACACCATATTCAAGGCGCGTCGGCATGGCCGGATAGTTGCGCATCTGGAAGGTGTCATTATTGATCAGGTTGGTGCCGAAGCCAGAATACATCACATAGAACTTGATACGCTTCAGGTTACAGTTGATGTAACCATTGAAGGTCGGGAATCCTCCGCACTCTACGACATTCTGCTGAGCAAATTGCTGAGTAGCCGGCTGGTAAAGAGGTGCATAGTACTTATTGCGATAAGTACCGATAACACCCAACTCCGTCGAGAGTGAACCAGCGATGCGGAAGCGCAAGTTGAGGTCCGATTCCCAGACAAGGGATGGCAGAGAGAGGACATTCTCGTCGGTCGTCTTCTGCAGAAGCAGGCGGTTGTTGAAGTTCAAGGCGCGCCAATGCAACTTCTGGTCGATCTGAAGGCTGAAGATATCGAGCTGCTCACCATACTGGCGAGGCTTGAAGTCCTCCGCGCTGAAATAGTGGTAGTTATTGATATGCTCGAAACCTCCACTGATGGAAGTGCCGGTGCGAGGATAGGCAATCGTACCCTTGAGGCGCAGACGCTGTTCTGGATCGAAATCCTCACTCCAACGGAAGTGATTGCTGAAAAAGTGCTTTGTCATATAAGGTACCTGCTGGTTACGGAAGTAACCGCTGGCATTGACAATCAAGCTGTCACGCTTACCGAATGGAATCACCGTCTGGATAACACCATTGATATCTACATCACCCACCTTGTCGCCTGAGATGCCCACTTTACCAGTGATGTCAAAGGTCAGGATACTAGACTGATGACGGCTCAGCTGACCTCCGATGAAGACGCTGTTAGAGACGTGCTTGCGATCGATGAAGTCGAGTTCTGTAGAGTCGACCATCTGAGTATACGACTGTCGCTCATAACCGATGAAAGCCGAAAGGCCGAACTGCGACCAGCGGCTGAAGCCTTCGTTGACACGGATACCTGCATAAGCGGAGAGACGGCTGTAGCTCAGCGAGTCCTGTGTGAAGTTGGAGTTGATGAAGTGGTTGTGATAGAAGTCGCGGCCATTGGACATGTCGGCACCTTGATCCATGCGGAACATGTGGTCGTAGGATTCGAAGTCGATACTATTGAAGATCGAGGCAATGGAAGTGAACTTGTCGTAGACCGTTGTGCTGTCTTCTGGATTCTCCAGTTCCTCGCTCCATTGACCCAACTCATAGCTATGAGTTAGGTGCACATTCCAGGCGTCGATATCATTCCAGGTATCGTTGAGGTTGACCGGCATGGTCTTCGGATCGGTGAACTGCTGGTCGAACTTATCTGGTGTCAGGATGTATAAGCTGTCCTGAATTCCTCCATTCTCCTGGTTAGCAAGCTTGATCAGGCTGTAATTGGCAGCGGCCTTGTAGCGGTCTCCATTATAATATGCATAGGATGTCCACTTAAGAGGCTTGGTAGCCGAACTCGTGTAGTCACCTCGGGCATAGACATAGTCGAGTGAGGTACCCAGGCCCGTACGTTTGTTGATGTTGCCTGCAAAGTCGATCAGCAGTCGGTCATTACTCTGTTGGTTAGAGCCTGAAGTCGTATAGCCGATGACTGTATAGGGCACCTTGGTGCTGCGATAAAGGATATCCTCTTGATGTGGCAGGAACAGACTATAGGCGTTGAGGAACAGGAAATCATTGTCGTCGCGACGATTGAAATAGTCCTCCACCATGTGTGGACTGAACAGATTGCCTGTGTGAACCAGCGCCATCGCCTGTCCAGCCATCGTATTACGGAAGGCCATTTTGAGGTAACTGGTGTCTGGCACCTGATAGTGCATGATGCCGGTCAGAGGGTCGAGCGTCCAGTACATGCGGTCGTCGACCAAGTCAACGCAAGGGTCTTCTTCTTCGTTCTCATTGCTGCTTGAATTGGAGTTTTGAGAACGGTTAGTGCCTCCTTGGTTGGACGTGCGGTTTTGGGCCATGCCGGCAAATGGCATGACCAATATAAGAGATAATATGAGAAGATAGATTCTTTTCATTCTGTTTGCAAAAGCAAAAATAATTTTGCTTAGTCAATAAATCGACGAGTCAGTCCACCGAACTCTTCAATGCGACGATCGCGGAGGAATGGCCACCAGCGGCGGACGTTCTCGCAACGCTTCATGTCAATGTCGACAATGAGCGTCTCTTCTTCGGTACCTGCCTCAGTCAGGAACTCGCCCTGAGGACCAGCCACAAAGGAGTGACCCCAGAACTGTATGCCATTGGTCTGTCCAGATGGATCCTCCTCCCAGCCACAGCGATTGACCGCGATGACTGGCAAGCCATTAGCTACAGCATGACCACGCTGTACCGTCTGCCAGGCGGCGAGCTGACGCTGTTTCTCCTCGTCGGTATCACTACTCTCCCAACCGATGGCGGTAGGGTAGATGAGCAACTCTGCTCCCTGCAGTGCCATGAGACGTGCTCCCTCTGGATACCACTGATCCCAGCAAACCTGCACACCGAGCTTGCCGACCGATGTCTGGATAGGATGGAAGCCGAGGTCCCCAGGTGTGAAGTAGAACTTCTCGTAGTAAGCAGGATCGTCAGGGATGTGCATCTTGCGATACTTACCAGCAATCGAGCCATCCTTCTCAAAGACGACAGCGGTATTGTGATAGAGACCAGCACTTCTGCGCTCAAACAAAGAAGTGACGAGGACTACACCACACTCCTTAGCCACAGCACTATAGAATTCTGTGCTAGGGCCAGGAATCGGCTCGGCCAGATCGAAGTTGTTGACGTCTTCGACCTGGCAGAAGTACAGACTGTTGTGCAACTCCTGCAATACCACCAGCTCTGCACCTTTCTGTGCAGCATCCTTGATAGCATCAGCCAGTGCGAGTATATTGTTCTTGAGGTCAGAAGTGCGAGACTTCTGGATCAATGCAACTTTCATCCTTAATTTTGAATTCTCAATTATGAATTATGAATTCTCTTCCTCGTCCTCATAGTGCTGGAAGAGGAAGTCGTTGTATGGGAATCGCTTGGTGTGAATATCCTTCACCATCGCATAGAGACGTTCCTTCAAAGCGTCGATACCCGAACCGTCCTTGGCAGAGATGAACATACAATTGCCTTCGCCGAGGCGGCTCATCCAGGTCTCACGGAGCATATCAAGAGAGATATTCTCCTTGGTCATAGGAGTCAGGTCATCCTCCTCCTTCGGGGTGAAGGTGTAATTGTCCACCTTATTAAATATAAGTAGGGTTGGTTTGGTGTGACCCTGATCCTTGAGCGAACGTTCCCATTGTTTCTTGTCCTTACGGTTGTATCCGTTGCGGTCGTCCTTCTTGGAGTCGGTCTGATTCATATCACGGCAGATCTCGTTGAGCGTTTCCTCAACGACCTTGATCTGATCCTCGAACTGAGGATGCGAGATGTCGACCACATGCACCAGGATATCCGCTTCACGTACCTCATCGAGGGTCGACTTGAACGACTCAACCAGATGGGTAGGGAGCTTGCGGATGAAACCGACGGTATCGGACATCAGGAATGGCAGGTTGTCGATCGTGACTTTGCGGACGGTAGTGTCGAGGGTAGCAAAGAGTTTATTCTCAGCAAATACATCCGACTTGGCCAACAGGTTGAGCAAGGTAGATTTGCCGACGTTGGTATAGCCAACGAGCGCTACGCGCACCAGCTTGCCACGGTTCTTTCGCTGAGTAGCCTTCTGCTTGTCGATCTGTTCGAGCCACTGCTTACAGAGGTTGATGCGGTTGAGGACGATACGGCGGTCAGTCTCGATCTGAGTCTCACCAGGTCCGCGCATACCGATACCACCCTTCTGTCGCTCCAAGTGGGTCCAAAGGCCGGTGAGTCGAGGCAATAGATACTGATACTGTGCCAACTCTACCTGTGTCTTAGCCGCAGCGGTCTGTGCACGAGAGGCAAAGATATCAAGGATCAATGAGGTGCGGTCGAGAATCTTCACGCAGAGCTCCTTCTCGAGAATCTGCAACTGCTTTGGTCCGAGATCGTCATCGAACACCACAAGGCCGATGCGAGGATCCGGAGGAAGATCTACTGTCATCTTTCCGCCACCAGGAGTCTTCAGTTCCACCTGGTTGGTAGCAGGCTGGAACTGGAACTGCGTCATCGAACCATATTCCTCCTTGAAAGACTGGAGCATGTCATCATACTCGCGATCCTTCAGTTCGATATAGTCCTTGATCTCCTGCAACTTGCCAGGACCGACGTAAGTTGAGTTATTTGGAGAGTCGAGTCGTTGCACGAAGCGTTTGACGGGCACAGCACCGGCTGTCTCAGCCAGAAATGCTAGCTCGTCAAGATATTCCTGCGTCTTCTGTTCGTTCTGTCGACCAGTGATGAGGCCAACGAGGATACAGTTCTCGCTCTTTTTGGTAGTGAGAATGAATTCTTTCACTCGGTGAGTCTGATTTTAACTTTTTCCTTAATAGCCTGCAGCCTCCATATCATCGAGGCTCTGGAAGCCGTCCTCCATGTCGAACTCATCCTCGTTGAACTCATCCTCACCATACATGTCGCTGGTGTCGATGTCTCCGAAGAGTGAGTCGATATCGCCTTCCTGCTTAGGTGCATTGCCCTTCTCAAGAGTGATAGCAGGGGCGAGGAGATGCTCATGATCCTTGACTTCCTTGAGCTGCATATAGAGGTAGCGCTCGCACATGGTGTCGAACTCAAAGAGGAATTTAGCCTTGTCACGAGCTTGTTCGTCAGTGATAATGTCCGAAAGGTGAGTATGCTCCATAAGTGGTGCTGGCTCCTTGGTCGGATCATCGTTCATGTCCATGGCGGTGATCTCCTGCTGCTTCTCCCAGTACTCGTCGCACAGGAAGAAAGAAGTCATCAGGTCCTTCTTATACTTACAGGTCTTCAGCAGGAGGTCATTCAGTTCCTGGAAGGTAGCCTCTGCATCGATGTCCAATTCGCGACGGAAATCATCGACCTCGTCGCTCAAAACAACAAAGTGGTAAACCATAGTATATTACATCATGTTGCCCGCAATGATGCCACGATCGGAATTGCGGATAAAGTTAAGAACATATTCACGCTCTGGACACTCTGGAATCTCTGCCTCGATGTGTTCACAAGCGTGAGTGGTGTTGTAGCCACTGGCGTAGATGAGGCGATAGATCTCCTGGATGTTGAGGATCTGCTCACGCGTGAAACCACGGCGGCGGAGACCTACGGTGTTGAGACCCATGTACTTGGCAGGACTACGGCCAACCATGGTGTATGGTGGGATGTCCTTAGTCAATCCAGAACCACCCTGGATCATGCAGTAGCTACCGATGTGGGTGAACTGGTGGATCAAAGTACCACCTCCGATGACAGCACAAGGATCGACAACAACCTCACCTGCCATCTGTACAGAGTTCGACATGATCACGCCGTCACCGACGTTACAGTCATGAGCCACGTGGCAATAAGCCATGATGAGGCAGTTCTTGCCGATCTTGGTCACCTGCTTAGAGGCGGTAGCGCGGTGTACGGTCACACACTCATGGAGCTGTGTGCCATCGCCAATTTCAACGGTAGTATACTCACCTTTGAACTTGAGGTCCTGAGGAGTAGTTGCTACACAAGCGCCTGGGAAGATGTGACAGTTCTTGCCGATGCGAGCACCTGGGAAGATGGTTACATTGTTCTCGATGATGGTGCCATCGCCAATGACGGTGTCACTATAGATGCAAGAGAAAGGTCCGATCTTGACGCCTTCGCCGATCTGTGCGCCTTCCTCGATATATGCGAGAGGAGAAATTAAGTTTTCTGCCATATTTGTTTTTTACTTGTTTTTGATAATCTGTGCCATGAATTCAGCCTCGCTGACGATCTTGTCACCGACGAATGCATAACCCTTCATCTGAGCTACACCGCGACGGAGTGGGGTCATGAAGCTGACGTGGAAGATCAGGGTATCGCCAGGAACAACCTTCTGACGGAACTTCACATTATCAATCTTCATGAAATAGGTAGAGTAACGCTCTGGCTCATCGACACAGCTGAGTACGAGAATACCAGAACACTGAGCCATAGCCTCGACCTGAAGAACACCTGGCATGACAGGCTCCTCTGGGAAGTGGCCTACGAAGAATGGCTCGTTGGCAGTAACATTCTTCACGCCGACTACGAAATCATTTGGCTCAAGAGCGATGACCTTGTCAACCAACTGCATTGGGTAGCGGTGAGGCAATACGCCCTTGATGGCGATGTTATCATAGAGAGGAGTTGCATTTGGATCGTAAACTGGAACCTGGATCTCAGTACGCTTCATATCCTTACGTACGGCACGAGCCAGCTTGTTGTTCATGCCATGACCAGGACGAGTCACGATGACACGGCCCTCGATATACTTGCCGATGAGTGCGAGATCACCGATGACGTCGAGCAACTTGTGGCGAGCAGGCTCATTGTCCCACTGGAGAGGACGCTTCTGCACATAACCGAGCTTCTCAGCCGATGGAGCCTCGCTGCCGATGGCTGCAGCCAGCTGGTTCAACTCCTCCTGTGATACCTGCTGGTCGTAGATGACCATGGCATTGTCAAGGTCGCCACCCTTGATGAGGTTTGCAGCGAGCAAAGGCTGGATCTCGCGGACGAAGACGAAGGTACGAGCTGCAGCAACCTGCTCGTTGAAGTCAGCAACGTTGTTGAGCACAGCGTACTGATTGTTGAGCACAGGGCTTGGATAGTCGACGAAAGTGGTGACAGAGAAGTGATCATCTGGGAAGATCTCGAGCTTGACACCATTCTCCTCATCCACAACCTCATACTTCTTCTGGATGCGGAAGATGTCGCGCTTAGCCTCCTGCTCTACGATACCAGCCTTGGCAATAGCCTCAACGAAAGGCTGTGCAGAGCCGTCGAGGATAGGCATCTCAGGAGCGTTCACCTGGATTAGGCAGTTATCAATGCCAGCGCAATAAAGAGCGGCCATAGCGTGCTCGATAGTGCTGACTACGATATCACCTTTCTTTACAACGGTGCCACGGTTGGTGGCAGCTACGTTGTCGGCAATAGCCTCGACGATTGGCTGACCCTCGAGGTCGACGCGCTGAATGTTATAACCGGTATTTGCCTCTGCAGGGCAGAATGTGGCAGTGATTTCCAGGCCTGTATGAAGGCCCTTGCCTTGGAGAGTGAATGACTCCTTGAGTGTCTGTTGTTTTTGCATTATGATAGTTTTTTTTGATTATTTCAATTTTTTCTTCAGTTCCTGGATATCCTTCTGCATATCTGGTAGTCGCTTCATATAGACGGCCTGACGAGCCCAATCGCGTGCTGGAATGACTGGATATCCCATGAGCGTCTGCTTGTCGCCGATATTGCCAGGAATACCAGACTGAGCACCGAAGACGTTCTGGTTGCCGATCTCGCACTGGCCAGCCACACCTACCTGTCCGGCAAACGTATTCCAGGCACCGATCTTGGTCGTACCAGCCACACCTACCTGACTGCAGAAGATGTTGTTCTCCTTGGTGACGACGTTGTGCCCGATCTGTACGAGGTTGTCGAGCTTGGTGCCACGGCCGATGATGGTGTGGCCCATGGTAGCACGGTCGATGGTGGTATTGGCACCGATCTCATTGTCGCCTTCGAGGATAACGTTGCCGATCTGTGAGATCTTCTCGTACTGACCATCGACAGGAGCAAAGCCAAAGCCATCAGCACCGATGACGCAACCACTGTGAAGGATACAATTATCACCGATCACACAGTCATGATAAACTTTGACTCCCGCATAGAGAATGCAGTTCTTGCCGACCTTGACATTCTCACCGAGGTAAACCTGAGGATAGACCTGGCTTCCCTCACCAATCTGAGCACCTTTGCCGACATAGGCAAAAGCTCCGACGTATGCATCGGCTGGTACCTCCACGCCCTCAGCAATGAAGGCTGGCTGTTCGATACCCTGCTTCTTCGGATTGAGAGCGGCCTGTACCATGTTGAGGAGCATACCCATGGCTGCACGGGCATTAGCCACCTTTACCATTGTGGTTTTGACTTCCTGTGCAGGATCGAGTTCTATGGTTTCATCGAGTAGGACGATGCTTGACTGTGTGGTATAGAGATACTCTGTGTACTTCGGATTCGCTAAGAAGGAGAGACAACCAGAACGGCCCTCCTCAATCTTGGCAAGATCGCTGACCTTGGCATTGGCATCACCGATCACTGTACCTTGCAGAAATGCTGCTATTTGTTGAGCTGTAAATTCCATATATGTGTATACGCGTACTTTTAAAACGCGGCAAAAATAGCAAAAATATCTGACATTACCAAATATTCTCGCTATTTCAGTGCTAAAAATCCCTAAATAAGAGGCAGAAGGCGTGTTTATGAGTCTGGATGTGTCAAAAACTGCGCCTTGAAATGCCCGTCTTTCTCCATAGGAGAGATTCGGAAAATGCCTTCCTGCTGGTGCTCGTCATACCATAATCTGCATACGATTCCCATGGTGCAGCGTAGGTTCATCTCCACGCAAGGAGAGATACTCAATGCTTTCTCCGATACATTATGCTGCAGTTCCGACGTGCGATAAGTCATCATGTCAATCCCTACATACCCCACTTGCCAAGCTTTCCCCATCAAGGGAGCAAACAGCTCGTGCAGAATTTCCAAATAAGCGTCTTTGATTGCATCGAGCTCGTCTCGGCCAACCTGTAACTTTGAGATGATCTTCTCATTGCTCATCAGGTAGCCTTGTCGATAGGTCGTAGCATCATTCTCGAAGAGTGAATAGCCAATAAACTGCACCTTGTCAAAGCCAACAAAAAAGAGCATGGCGAAGTCCTGCACCTTGTCCTCAATCCAGGGTTCTCCCATGATGCCACCCATTTTCTGGAGTGTGGATTGTGCATGCTTACGTAATGTCTCTATAGGGACGGTCGAGCGCATCAATCCACGTCCTGACGAACTCCATGGCGTCTTCAGAACATAGTCTTTGTGAGATGCCATGAAAGCCTCTACTTCTTTCATGCTAGAGAGGTAAGAAGGTGTCGGAAAAGAACTGTCCTTGAGTTGCTTTTTCAGTTGCTCGATGAGCGTAATTGTCGTCTCTCGGGAAGATAGCTTTCGTAAGATGTCTAACTCCTCGTCTGTAGGTAGTTGCGTGCTTTTTATTTTGTACTGCTCGTGGATATATTTGCGCGTGTCCCAGTCCCATCCCCATGGCTGCGGGAAGGGAACTTCTCCACGACGGAAAGGTCCATTCCATACATCGCTCAAAGACGCTAAATCCTCCTGCAAGCGGAGGGCCGCCAGAGGAGGATTGAAGTGCTTGACACCGTGTGCCAAGGCAATGTCATGACTCGGAAAGAAGAGCATCTTACTTGACGTACTTCTTTACTTCTGCATAGAGGGCGTTCTCATCACCATCGCGGAAACCCGTATGCTTGTAGACGAGGTTGCCGTCACCATCGAAAACGAGGATGTATGGGATACTCTGCACACCGAAATGACGTGCCAGCTCAGCGTTTGAGTCGAGCAAGACATCGAACTTGAAGCCCTTGCTCTCGATCCAAGGACCTACCTTGCTTGCCGTCTGAGGCTGGTCGGTGCTGATGGCATAGTACTTTACGCCACTCTCACTCTTCCAGGTGTCATAGACCTTCGATACTGCAGTCATTTCTTTTGCACATGGCATACACCAAGTAGCAAAGAATGAGACGATGAATGGCTTGCCTCCGTTTGAGAGGGTAGAAGCGTCGACATTCTGTCCGCTGAGGGTCTTGAGCTGTACAGATGGGAGCTGAGCCTGAACGGCAGCACAACTCATGAGTATGATAGCAAAGATTGCTGCAAAAAACTTCTTCATATTCTTTTTATTTCTTAGATGGATAATCCTTTCTCGGGTTTAAAACCAATGCAAAGGTCTACATTATTCATAAAAAAGGCAAATCTTTCCGTGCTTTTTTGCTCTTCTTTTATTCGATTGACTTTGTTTTGTGCTTGATTGATAGTGTCGTTTTGCAATTTTGCCCCCCTTATTTTCAAGTTGACCGGTGAAAATCATTAAAAACGGAAAGTTTTTTTTATTTTTATTTGGTAGAGAACATATAGAATTTTATATTTGTGCCGCTAAATGTCTATATGTAAAACAGATTATTGCATGAAACGAATCTTCCTCATAGGATATATGGGTGCCGGCAAGACTACCATGGGCAAATCTCTGGCACAAGTGATGGGACTTGAGTTCATCGATCTTGATAACTTCATTGAGGCCCGTCATTCCAAGACCATCAAGGAAATCTTTGCAGAGGTGGGAGAGGAGGGTTTCCGACAGATTGAGCGTCGATGTCTGCAGGAAGTTGCTGAGTATGAAGATGTGATCCTTTCTCTCGGTGGCGGTACTCCTTGCTTCTTTGATAATATGGAGATCGTCAATGCTGCAGGTACTTCCGTCTATCTCAAACCTTCTGAGGAGGTGCTGCTGAAGCGCCTGATCAAAGGCAAACATAAGCGTCCGCTTTTAGCCGACAAGTCCGATGATGAAATCCTACAGTTTATTCGGGAACAGCTAGCATGGCGTGAGCCATATTATCTGAAGGCCAATATCACATTTGAGGCCTCTCACCTCGAAAACAAGGCAGACATCATACATAACGCTGAAAAATTAGCGGCATTACTTTAAAATCATATCCATTCAATCCATGCGCATTAATACTTATTGTCTATATCGTGTCCTTGTTTTACTGATTTGTCAAATAGGACTTCTGTCTGTGGCATCAGCAGCACGTAAAGTTCCCGCAAAGCCGATGCCGAACTTTGCAGAGTCGGCCAGAATCCTGCGTGAGAACCGTGAAATTTATCGTTCTTATGAAGACAGCGTCTTTACCAGAACCGATGAGCAGACGTGGATCGATCTGATGTTCCGCCGAGCCGCAGTATGCCAGAAGATGTATCCGGAGAACAATCGTATTATCAGCGAAATTACCAGCTATTTTGAGCAGAATCCGAAGCGCATCCCTTCTATCGCCTACGATTCGCTTTATACTATCCTCATGGATATAGGAGGATATAATGATGTTTTCCTGCTGGAACATTTTACCAACATACTCCTGCCACATTATGAGGCCAAGAAAGATGTCTCTCGTCTTCTACAGCTCAACCATTATGCAGGATACTGTTATGCCGATATCACCCGTGGCTATCAGCCGGCGATGAAGGACAAGGCGTTGGAGTATTTCAAGCGCAATATTGAGTATGGCCATCGTTATGCTTCACTTGATCCTGAGGCGGCGAGTGTCATACCACGAGACTATATCAACCTCTGTTACTATCTGGCAACCCTCGGAGCTATCTCCCCTGAAGAGGGTTTGGCTTATACCGATGAATTTGAGGATTTCCTGAAGAAAAACAGCGCTCATTTCTCTGAAGAGGATCTGGCATTCTATCACGATTATCTTGACTATATCCGCACCACCTCTTTCCGCATCTATTCGATGAAGAAAGCAGAGTGGACGGCGTCTGATTCGCTGGCTCTTTTCAAGATGTTCGATGCTTCGCCATTTGCCAGCGGCACCATGGAGAATCTGGCTACACTTAACGATTCTCTCTGTTATTATCATGCCATGGCTCTGTTGGGCAAGATGCCTGTACGTCAGGCCTATCAGGAGAGTGATAAGCTTGAGATGAAGGTTTTTGAGCGATTCAGTCAGCTCGATAATATCGGAGAACGCGAACTGATGGACATCGTCGATGGTCTGGTCCTCACCCTGCGTCTGATGGAAGAAAGTCATGTGGATGAATACTTTATGTCCCAGCGTGTCTCGTATTTCGTTTTCCGCCTTACAGACATGATCCAGCGCCTGCGCATTGTCGGCAACTATGTCTTCTTCGATTACATCTTGTCAGACCTTGCCACTCAGGAAGTCGTGATCAATCATCTGCCATCGGTTATGAAAGAACAGTTTATGAGCAAGGTGGCGGTGAAGTCGCAGGTCGGAACGGTGATTCATGTCAACATGGTTGAGAAGCTTTGTGTCGCTTTGTTCGAAAGCCTTTTTGATAAGCAGCCTGAGATATTTTTAGGAGTGATGGATTGTCAGACCGTCGAAGCTCTGAAGGATCGCAGAAGTGAATTGATGCAATATGTTTCGATGGCAGCGCTTTTCCATGACTTGGGTAAAGCGCAGATGGCTGAGATTGTCGGAAATAACTTCCGTCGACTGACCGATCATGAGTTCGAAATCATCAAGATGCACCCTGAGAAGTCACAGGCATTCTTCATGCTCGATCCGCTTTTCTCTAAATATCAGGATGTGGCACTGGGTCATCATAAATGGTATGATGGCAAGGGTGGCTACCCAGCCTCGTTCGATAATACTGCATCACCTTGGCGTCCGATGATAGATCTGATTGCTATCTGCGACTGTATCGATGCTGCCACCGATTATCTGGATCGTAACTACCGTGTGCCAAAGACCCTCGAACAGGTCGTGAAGGAGTTGGTGGCTGATGCTGGTACCCGTTATAATCCTGCCATGGTCAAGGTCTTGTCTGAGGATGAATCCGTATTCGAAAAGCTGAATAATATCATTGTCAGCGACCGTCCACGTCAGGCCAGCATGGTTAGAGCTCGTTACATCCATGTAAAAGAAGAAAACTAAGTTGCATTTTGCTATTTTGTAACGTATAGTTGTCCTTTTGCTACGCTTTAGTAAATAATCCGAGAATTTTGCCATAAATGTTTGGCGGTTCTCGGATTTTTCTTTACCTTTGTCCCATCTTTTTATATTATTTAAGGTAATTAATTAATCAAAATATAATTTTTATATCAAGTTATGGAGAATCCAAAGATTATTGAGACTCCCGAAGTAGTAGTTCGCTTCTCGGGCGACTCGGGTGACGGCATGCAGTTGGCCGGTACCATCTTCTCTACCGTTGCTGCTATCCTCGGCAACGAGATCTCTACCTTCCCTGATTATCCTGCTGAGATGCGCGCTCCGGTCGGCTCGCTCGGCGGTGTATCGTCTTATCAGGTGCACGTAGGTAAGAAGGTTTATACCCCTGGTGATGAGTGCGACGTGCTCATTGCTATGAACCCAGCTGCTCTCAAGCAGAACGTGAAGTACCTCAAGAAGGGTGGCGTGCTCATCTACGACCAGGATACCTTCGTAAAGTCTGGCTTTGAGAAGGCTAAGTTCACTACTGAAGATCCTTTCCAGGAGATGGGTATTGCCGACAAGTTCCAGATCCTTTCCGTACCTGTCACAGAGAGCACCAAGGCTTCGCTGGCCGACTCTGGCATGGACGCTAAGTCTATTGCTCGTTGCCGCAACATCTTTGCTCTTGGTTTCGTATTCTGGCTCTTCAATCGTCCTATCGAGAAGGCTATCGATTTCCTCACCAGCAAGTTCGGCAAGAAGCCTGCTGTGCTTGAGGCCAACGTTAAGGTCATCACCGACGGCTTCAACTATGGCGCCAACACCCACGCCAGCGTTTCTACCTACCGTGTAGAGAGCGAGAAGGCTGAGGCTGGTATCTATTGCGACGTGAAGGGTAATGCTGCTACTGCATACGGCCTTGTCGCTGCGGCTGAGAAGGCTGGCTTGAACCTCTTCCTCGGTTCATATCCTATCACCCCTGCTACCGACGTGCTCCATGAGCTCTCTAAGCTCAAGTTCCTCGGCGTGACTACCGTACAGGCAGAAGATGAGATCGCAGGTATCTGTACAGCCATCGGCGCAAGCTTCGGTGGCGCACTCGCTGCAACTTCTACCTCAGGTCCTGGCATCGCCCTGAAGTCTGAGGCCATCGGCCTTGCAGTCATGGCTGAGCTCCCACTCGTAGTGATCGACGTTATGCGTGGCGGTCCTTCAACCGGTCTTCCTACCAAGACTGAGCAGACCGATCTCCTCCAGTGTCTCTATGGCCGCAACGGTGAGTGTCCTGCAGTTGTGATGGCTGCCAGCACTCCAGTTGACTGCTTCAAGAGCGCTTACATGGCTTCTAAGATTGCCCTCGAGCACAATACTCCAGTCATCCTCCTTACCGATGCATTTATCGGCAATGGTTCTTCTTCATTCCGCATCCAGGACATCGACAACATGCCTGCTATCAAGCCAGCTGTTGCTGCTGAGGGAACCATCGACTACAAGCCATTCGAGCGCGATTCTGAGACCTTCGTCCGTCTCAAGGCCGTTCCTGGCACAGAGGGCCTCATGCACCGCCTCGGTGGTCTTGAGAAGACTCCAGCAGGTGCTATCACTACCGATCCTGTTATGCACGAGACCATGGTTAAGAACCGTCAGGCAAAGATCGACTACATCTCTAACGTCATCCCTGAGCTTGAAGTCAAGGGCGACGCTGATGCCGACACTCTCGTCATCGGTTGGGGCGGTACCTATGGCCACATCGCTGCAGCTGTCGAGAACTGTCGTGCTGCCGGCATGAAGGTCGCTCAGGCTCACTTCACCTACATCTCTCCACTTCCAAAGAACACCGAGGAAGTTCTCAAGAAGTATAAGAACATCCTCTGCTGCGAGCTCAACAATGGCCAGTTCGCTGGTTATCTCCGTTCTAAGATTGAGGGTGTAAGCATCAAGCAGTTCAACGAGGTGAAGGGTCAGCCATTCCAGATTTCAGACATTGAGGCTGCTATCAAAGCTCTGTGAGTTCAACAAAACAACAAAAGAACATAATAACAAAACAACATATTATGTATACACAAGCAGATTTTAAGAGTGATCAGCCATTGAAGTTCTGTGCTGGTTGTGGTGACCATGCTGTTGCTGCTTCTATGCAGAAGGCTATGGCAGAGTTGGGTATTGCCCCAAGCCAGACCGCTGTCATCTCAGGTATCGGTTGTTCAAGCCGTATGCCATATTATATGAATACTTACGGCATGCACACCATCCATGGTCGTGGTCTCGCCATCTCTACCGGCCTCAAGACCGCACGTCCTGACCTCACCGTCTGGAACGTCTCGGGCGACGGCGACTGTCTCGCCATCGGTGGCAACCACTTCATCCATGCCATGCGTCGTAACATCGACCTCAATATCGTCCTCTTCAACAACAAGATCTACGGCTTGACCAAGGGCCAGTACTCACCAACCTCTGACCGTGGTCTCGTGTCTAAGTCATCACCTTGGGGTACCGTCGAAGATCCATTCTGCCCAGCAGAGCTCTGTCTCGGTGCTCGTGGCAACTTCTTCGCACGTGCCATCGATGCTGACATCAAGGGCTCGGTAGCTGCCATGGTCGCCGCTGCCAAGCATAAGGGTGCATCGGTAGTCGAGGTGCTCTGTAACTGTGTCATCTTTGCCGATGGCATCCACAAGCTCGTCACCGATTCGGCCGTACGTGCCGACAAGACCATCGTTCTCGAGCATGGCAAGCCAATGATCTACGGCAAGGACCGCAACAAGGGTCTTATCCTCGATGGCTGGGACATCAAGCCAGTGACCATCGGTGAGAACGGCATCACAGAGAAGGATCTCCTCGTTCATGACGCTCACAAGGCCGATCCTACCTTCCACCTCAAGCTCGCCATGATGGGTTATTCTCCATACGGCTACGCAGGTGCTACCGACGAGCTCCCAATCGCTCTCGGCGTGATCCGCGACGTTGAGGCCATGACCTACGATCAGGCAGTCAAGGAGCAGATTGAGGACGTTAAGGGCAAGAAGCCACAGCGCACCCTCAAGGATCTCCTGCTCTCGGGCGACACCTGGGTGGTTAAATAATCTTTGCAAGACATAATTTTGATAGTAAGGTATCACACGAATTCGTGCGATACCTTACTATTTTTATTAAGTGACCAAACAAATTTCTGGAATACCTTCGTAGCCCTCGGAAGGTACTTCCCGAAATCATGAGATACCTTCGTACGTGTCGGAAGGTATTTCCCGAAATCACGAGATCCCTTCGTATGCGTCGGAAGGTATCGCAGAATTTCGTGCGATACCTTTGCCACCGTAGAAAGGTATCTTATGATTTCCTGCCGTGATTTTTAATGAAAAAGTGTTGAAAACCATGAAAAAATATGTTGCACAACATAAAACGGGTAAAAAAGTCATGAAAAATTTTTGATAATTCGTATTTTTCCATATATTTGTACCCGTGTTTGACGCTATTTTCGTCAGACCCTAATACCTTATTATAATATATACACCTTAAAGTAATATAAAAACCTATGAAAGTCTACAGTTCCAAAGAAATCAAGAACATTGCCCTGCTTGGCAATGATGGTTCGGGTAAGACCACACTTACCGAGACACTTCTTTACATTGCCGGCCAGATCGGTCGCAAGGGTCGCATCACTCAGCAGAGTACTGTCAGCGACTATTTCCCAGTCGAGAAAAACTACGGATATTCAGTATTCAGCACTGTATTCCATGTAGAGTGGAACGGCAAGAAGCTCAACATCATTGACTGCCCAGGTATGGACGACTTCGTAGGTCAGGCCATTACTGCCATGAGTGTGACCGATACTACCATCCTCCTGATCAACGGTTCAGTAGGTCCTGAGGTCGGTACTCAGAACCACTTCCGTTATACCGAGAAGCTCCAGAAGCCAGTTATCTTCCTCGTTAACCAGCTCGATAGCAATGAGTGCGACTATGACACCATCGTAGAAGACCTCCAGCTCAACTATGGCTCGAAGGTAATGCCAGTGCAGTATCCTGTTGAGACCGGCGATAACTTCCATCAGCTCATCGACGTTATTCTGATGAAGCAGTTGACCTATGGTCCTGACGGTGGCGCTCCAACTATCGAAGACATTCCTGCTGACCAGATGGATAAGGCTCAGGAGATGCACAAGGCGCTCGTTGAGGCTGCTGCTGAGAATGATGAGGGCTTGATGGAGAAGTTCTTCGAGACCGAACAGCTCACTGAGGATGAGATGCGCGAGGGTATCCGCAAGGGTATGGTCACTCGCTCTATCTTCCCTGTCTTCTGCGTCTGCGCAGGCAAGAACATGGGTGTAGGCCGATTGATGGAGTTCCTCGGCAACGTAGTTCCATTCGTTGACGAGATGCCAGCTACTCACAACTCACGTGGTGAGGAGGTTCAGGTCGATCCTGCAGCTCCTGCCAGCCTCTATTTCT
>JAZRXZ010000195.1:0-1723 GCA_045600445.1 Bacteroidales bacterium
ATAACTCAAGTTTCGCAAGTGAATAATTTTTAAAAGAAAAATGGCTAAAGTGTTTGATAATTCATTGATTATCACTATATTGTGGTTGCAACACTCACATATAGCACACGTTAGCCATGAACAAAAATAGACAAATAATCAGTGAACTGCAAAGTTTTTTCAAACACAACGATGCCAGCAAGGCAATAAAGAGCATAACAACAGTGATGGAAAGCCTCACCATACAGTCCAAAGTGGTCGGTCCGGTTAAGAATCCGAACTGCAAGTTCACCTTCGTCCAGGTGGTGAAGCTGCTTATCCTGTTCCCGTTCTTCTCTGTGAAGAATGCCGCCGATTACGCGAACAGTGGTCTGGGCAAACTGTTTTCCTGCAAGAAGGACATGTTCTATCGTCTTATGGATGACGGACGCATCGACTGGAGACGCATCATATACTCCATCAACCGCCAACTCATCGGTAAGATTAGCCGTAGGGCTGATGCCAAGAATGCAGTCCGCTGCCTCATCATCGACGATACCGACCTTCCCAAACGGGGGATGAAGGCTGAGGGTCTTGGAAAGGTGTTCTCCCATACCGCCATGAAGTGTATTCTCGGCTTCAAGGCCATGTTCCTGTGTTACACAGATGGCAAGACCCAGTTCATGCTTGACAGCACCATACAGGCAGAGACCGGCAGGAACGAGGATCGTCCACAGGGACTTACCAAGAAGCAGAAGGCAGCACAATACAAAAAGGAACGCGCCGAGGACGAGAAAGTGAACACCAGGAAGGCTGAAATGATGGAAAGCAAGATTGCGAACGCCATCAAGATGATACGCAGGGCCATTGTGGAGGGCATTCGCTTCGACTATCTTCTTGTGGACAGCTGGTTCCCCTGCGCGGAACTGCTTCGGTTCATCCACAGCCGCCACTTCAAGTGCAGCCTCATCGGTATGATCAAGATGGGAAAGACCAAGTACCACACCTCCCTCGGCAATCTTCCCGCCCCAGATATCATCAAGAAGCTCGTAAAGTCCAAATCCGTCAGATACGCCCGCTCCATCGGCTATCACTATGCCTCCATCAAGGCCAGCTATGCCGGAATGGATGTGATGCTGTTCTTCTACAGGAAAGGCAACGGTTCCTGGAACGCCCTCATATCCACAGATACGGACATCGACGCCAAGGAGGCCTTCAGGCTTTACTCCAGAAGATGGGTTATAGAGGTGGCTCATAAGGAGATGAAGGGCTTGCTCAACCTTGGGAAATGCCAGTGCATCGACTTCGCGGGGCAGATTGCAGGACTGTCACTCTGCATGATACAGTACAATATCCTCGGCTGCGTGAAGCGGTTCGAGGCATACGAGACCATCGGAGGCCTCTTCGCAGAAGTCACCGGTGAGACTGTAGAACTTTCAGTCGCCCAGAGAATCTGGGGGTTGATCGTAGAGGTAATCAACGTCATTGCAGGGTTCATAGCCTGTGATCCGTTCGAACTTATTGAAAACGTAATAAAAAACAACAATCAAATCAAAGCGGTGAAGCAAGCCTTCGACCGGCTCGACCTAGCCGGAGCGGCGGCCTAAATCACTTGCGAAACTTGAGAAAAATTATTCTGACAATCTTGACATAAAGCTTGAAATTAAGTAATTTCGCAAACTGAAAAATCAAAATATTGAAAATATGGCTGACAAATTGATTTCAAAGATTCCTGAAGGACCTCTGGCCCAGAAATGGACCAACC
>JAZRXZ010000196.1:0-34564 GCA_045600445.1 Bacteroidales bacterium
TGCTCCGGGATATACCATTCCCAAACATAAGTTTGGCACTCGTTCAGGAAGGAATCAAAGTCGTTGAATCCTTTTTTCATTAATTTACACGGAAACGGTCAATGCCGTCCTTCAAGAAGCCGCATGACTGCTTAGCTGCTGCAATACCTGCATTTGAGTTTGCCTCAGCGGTCTGTGCGCCACTCTTCTTTGGAGTGAAGAATACGCGTGTACCGAACTTCTCGACGAACTGATCAGCAGTTGCTGGCTTGACGTCTGCGATGTACTTGAAGTCTGGACGCTCGTCCATCAGCTGCATGACACCAGCCTCATCGATCACCTCCTTACGAGCGGTATTGATCAGGCAAGCGCCCTTTGGCATGGTCTTGAGGAGGTCATAGTTGATAGAGCCGATGGTCTCCTTAGTAGCAGGACAGTGGAGCGATACGTACTGACAGGTAGCGTAGAGCTCAGGGATAGAAGTAACTGCTGTTACACCTGCCATGCTCTCGATCTGCTCCTTGGTGAGGAATGGATCGTATGCATAGACTTTCATGCCGAAGCCGAGAGCTACGCGAGCTACGTTACGAGCCACGTTACCGAAGGCATGAAGACCGAGGGTCTTGCCCATCAGCTCGGTACCAGCAGCACCAGAGAACTGGTTACGGCACTGGAACAGGAGCATACCGAATACGAGCTCAGCCACAGCGTTAGCATTCTGGCCAGGAGTATTCATTGCCACTACATTGTGAGCGGTAGCTGCAGCGAGGTCGATGTTGTCATAGCCTGCACCTGCACGAACGACAATTTTGAGGTTCTTAGCAGCGTCGAGTACTGCTGCATCGACAATGTCTGAGCGGATGATGATGCCATCAACGTCAGCTACAGCGTCGAGCAACTGCTGCTTCTCTGTATATTTCTCGAGCTTTACCACCTCGATGCCAGCACCGGTGATAATCTCTTCCATAGCCTTCACAGCAGCGGCTGCGAATGGCTTTTCGGTTGCGATAAGTACTTTCATAGATTAGTGCATTTTCTCAAACTCCTGCATGCAGTCGATCAACGCCTGAACGTCCTCTACCTCACACGCATTATAAATAGAAGCACGGAAACCACCTACTGAGCGGTGACCCTTGATGCCGATCATACCCTTACTCTTAGCGAACTCCATGAACTCAGCCTCAAGCTCCTTCTTGCCCTCTGCCATGACGAAGCAGACGTTCATGTTAGAGCGGTCAGCCTTATCAGCTACGGTACCTACGAACATTGAGTTGCGATCGATCTCAGCATAGAGCATATCAGCCTTCTGCTGGTTGATCTTCTGGATTGCCTCAACGCCACCCAGGCCCTTGAGCCACTTGAGGGTCTCGTTCATCACAAGGATAGGGAATACTGGAGGAGTATTGAACATTGAAGCACCATCGACGTGAGTCTGGTAGTTGAGCATGGTAGGGATAGTACGGCTAACCTTGCCGAGAGCAGACTTCTTGACGATGACTACGGTAACACCTGCAGGGCCTGCATTCTTCTGAGCACCACAGTAGATCATCTGATACTTGCTGACGTCAACAGGACGTGAGAGGATGTCCGATGACATATCGCAGATTACTGGAACGCCATAGTCCTTGTCCTCCTTGATCTCGGTACCGTAGATGGTATTGTTGCTGGTGATATGGAAATAGTCAGCATCCTGTGGGACCTCGAAGTTCTTTGGGATATAGTTGTATACCTTATCCTCCGAAGAAGCTACGATCACAGTCTCACCGAAAGCCTTAGCCTCCTTAGCAGCCTTCTTGGCCCAGACACCGGTCTGGAGATAAGCAGCCTTCTTCTCAAGGAAGTTCATTGGAACCATCAAGAACTCAAGGGATGCACCGCCGCCAAGGAAAAGTACCTCATAATCCTCTGGAATGTTGAGCAACTCCTTCCAGAGCTGACGGGTCTCCTCCATGGTAGCCTCCCACTCCTTAGTACGGTGAGAGATACAGAGGACGCTTACGCCAGTACCTTTAAAATCCTTGATTGCCTCGATTGCATTATCGAGCGCTACTTGTGGCAGGATGCATGGTCCCGCATTGAATACATGCTTTTTCATTTCTATTTTAAATGATGTTTTAAGTTCATTGATAGGGAGTACGTCTATATTGCGAGGACAAAGATATAGAGTTTTTCAATTCCAAGCAAATTTATTTACAAAATTCTTTAAGAAATCGACAATTATTAGAAATATTAACACAAATAGCCAAATCTACATGTAATATTTCCACAAACTAACCCAAAATCGGGCTCGATTTGTCAATTATTGCTCTTATTTAAACCTTTCTCCCCACAACGATGCCAGATGCGCCTTCATCCTATCCTCCTGAGCATTCGGCTGCGGATGATAGAAGAGCGACTGCTGCATACCACCTTCCCTTACCAGCTCGTCTGGCAGATACTGCTGGTAGGCGAAGTGTCCCGGATAGTCATGCGCGTACTTATATCCCTTGCCATACCCCTCCTTCTCCATGAGCTTGGTCGGAGCATTACGCAGGTGCAATGGCACAGGCAGATTACCTGTCTCCTGCACTTTCTGGAGTGCCGAATTGATAGCCATGTACGATGCATTGCTCTTCGGCGACGATGCCAGATAGACACACGCCTCAGCCAACGGGATCCGTCCCTCCGGCCAGCCGATCTTCTGCACAGCATCAAAAGCCGCATTGGCCAATAGCAGAGCATTCGGATTGGCCAGACCGATGTCCTCGCTGGCCGAGATCACCAGTCGTCGTGCGATGAAGGCAGGGTCCTCTCCTCCCTCGATCATACGCGCCATATAATACACCGCCGCATCCGGATCCGAGCCTCGGATGCTCTTGATCATGGCCGATACCAGGTCGTAGTGCATCTCACCGTCCTTGTCGTAGGCCATCGGATTGGCTTGGAGCTTCTCGATGACCAGGGCGTCGGTGATGACAATCTTCTTCTCAACCTCCTCCTGCTCTTCGTCATCATCCTCATCCTCTTCGTAATCGAAATCATCGTCTGCATATTCTCCACAAAGGAGATCGAGGATGTTGAGGAACTTACGGCAATCACCACCCGAGTACCTCAGTAAGGCGCTCGTCTCCTGCACCTCCACCTTCCGCTTTGACACGATCGGATCCTCCTTAAACACACGCTCCATCAACCCCAGCAGATCCTGCTCATCGAGCGGCTTGAGCGTATACACCTGACAACGGCTCAGCAGAGGACGGATGACCTCGAAAGAAGGATTCTCAGTCGTCGCACCGATCAGCGTCACCACGCCACGCTCCACGGCGTCGAGCAACGAGTCCTGCTGCGACTTCGAGAAGCGATGGATCTCATCGATAAACAGGATCGGCGACGCATCAGGCAGGAAGAAGCGGTCCTTCTTGGCGCGCTCTATCACCTCGCGCACCTCCTTCACGCCACTGCTCACGGCGCTGAGCGTATAGAATGGCAGCTCCAGCGTCTGTGCGATGATCTTGGCCAAAGTGGTCTTACCCACACCCGGAGGACCCCAGAGGATGAACGAGGCAATGCGTCCCGACTCAATCATACGACGCAGCACGGCATTCGGTCCTACCAAATGTCGCTGTCCGATATATCCATCGAGACTCTTCGGTCTCATTCTTTCTGCTAAAGGCTGCATTTTCAGTGAGGAATTAGGAGTGAGGAGTGAGGAGTTATTGGCTACGCGTGAGGGTTGCGCTGTTAACTGCTAACTATTAACGGTTAACTATCTTTGACTAAGATCGAGCGTCATCGTTACTGCCGTGCCGCGATATTTCATATTATCAAATCCGACGCTGACGCCTACGCGCATCGTTCGCGCCAGATCCCAGCCATACTGCGCCTCGCAGTGCAGTCGGTGGCTCGGCACTTTGACGGCATGGAGCTGCACGAACTCACGCCACGCGTCACTCGGCTTGACCAATCGGTTGAGGAGCATGTGCTGGCTGCTCCACTCAGCGTGTCCTTCCACCCAGTGGCGGTCGGTACTCAGCTCATAATTGTCGAGCAAGGCGAAGCGCGTCACCGCATGCTGTCGCTGCCACCAGAAACGTGACGCGTCGAAGTGATGTCTGTCGGCCAATCCGATCTCGCCACTATGCACCATGAATCCCGCGCTGGCCATGTAGCTCAACTCGTCATTATGGCGTGGCAGCGTCTTTGTCTGAGCGATACGGAAGTCCAGCGTGAGGAAAGAGAAAGACTCCTTCTTGGTCGACGTAGCCAACAACTCCTCACTCCTCACTCCTAACTCCTCACTAAGCGAAGCGCCCAGCTCCACCCACACGCTGTAGGTCGGATACTCGCACGTCTCGCGCACCGTCATATCGTCCATCACCATGAGCGACCGCTTGTGCTTATAGTCGAAGTGCAGGCTTGCCTTGGCCAGCTGTGCGGCTATCGGCCCGTCATACAGCATCAGTTCATGCGCTGTATATGGCACGCCGACACGAGGCTCATTGCTCTGCGCGTATGCTCCGAAGAAGTTGCGGCGCTTGTGGTTCTCCTGAGGCTGACGGCGCTCCCATCCTAACTGTGCCGACATCTTCAGGTCGAAGGTCAGTGGCAAGGACAGACGCAGGCCTGCCGACGTGCTTTCATAGAGCTTATAATGGTTCCAGCCACAGATGCCCGACGCCATGAGCGACTGAGCACGTGGCATGACCGGATCCGGATCAAAATCCTCCAGAAACTTACCGCCATAGACCTCCATCACCGTCTCGTACTCCACCGGCAGCAGATAGCGCAAGGCGCCTTTCGCCACCACCGTCTCACGGCTAAAGGCGTAGAAGACCGACTCCTCCACCTCCCATCGGCTGCGATCCTGCTGCATGCGGCCTACGGTGCTGTGCAATCCCGCGCTGAAACCGTCCACAAAGTTCATCGCTATGAGGTCCGACATGCCATTGGGCATGATCATATACCAGCCGCGATGCTTATCGAGCAAATCGGTATACTGGCGCATCATACCGCCACTCATCAGCATCTGGTACCACTCCACCCCCGGCTTCTTGGCCACAAAAGGCGCAGATGTCTGCCCCGCAGCCGTCGCAGACAGCCAACCGAGCAGACAACAGATGAGTAGTTTCGCGCTACTGACTATATTATATATATAATGTGTACGCAATGTCAAAATCAATCAGGCGTCAAAGAACTGCTTGCCATTCGTATCCTTCGGACGCTCCACCCCAGGATACTCGCAGCAGAAGCTGTTGGTCAGACGGTCGATGTATCGCTTAGCCTCCCACTTAGCCATTGGCAGATCGTGCATCAGACAGTTGCCGCAGGTAGCAGGCGTCGTTCCTGGCACCTCGTCATCATAATCTCGCACGTATGCAAACGCTTCGAGCATCAGCTGTCGGATCTCTTCGCAAGGATAAGCACCCTTCACGATCAAGTAGTTACCCGTCATACAGCCCATCGGACCCCAGTAGATCACGTTCTGCTTCCACGCCTCATGATTGCGCAGATAGGTAGCCACCAGATGCTCGA
Source organism: Bacteroidales bacterium (assembly GCA_045600445.1). Taxonomy (GTDB): domain Bacteria; phylum Bacteroidota; class Bacteroidia; order Bacteroidales; family UBA3663; genus Liminaster. Next base: position 5,488 of record JAZRXZ010000196.1, read on the forward strand.
TGGTATGGATAGCCGCCGGGTTGATGGCTGGCTCATGGTTCGGTGCCGTCATGCGGATGTCGTAGGTAGTGAAGCAAGTATCGCCCACCGCATCCTGACGTGAGATGTAGATACCCGGCTGGAGGTCGGTGTGATCTACCTGAAAGCTTGGAATCAGTTCCATATTAGTGTGCCGCTGTAAACTCGTCCAAGAATCGCTGATCGTTCTCCGAGAACAGTCGCAGATCCTTCACACGATACTTGAGGTTAGCAATACGCTCCACACCCATACCGAATGCATAGCCAGTATACTCCTTGCTGTCGATACCGCTTGCCTCGAGCACGTTAGGATCGACCATACCGCAGCCGAGGATCTCGAGCCAGCCGGCGCCCTTACACATCGCACAACCCTTGCCCTTACACAAGGTACAGCTCACATCCATCTCAGCCGATGGCTCGGTGAATGGGAAGTAGCTCGGACGCAGACGGATCTGGGTATCAGGACCAAACATCTCCTGAGCGAACTGCAGCAATACCTGCTTCAGGTCGGCAAACGATACGTTCTTGTCAATATAGAGACCCTCCACCTGGTGGAAGAAGCAGTGTGCACGAGCCGAGATAGCCTCGTTACGATACACACGACCTGGGCAGACCACACGGATAGGTGGCTTCTGCTGACCCATGGTGCGAACCTGTACCGAAGAGGTGTGGCTACGGAGCACTACGATAGGATTCTGCTGAATGAAGAAAGTGTCCTGCATATCGCGAGCCGGATGATCGTCAGCGAAGTTGAGCGCACCATATACGTGCCAGTCGTCCTCCACCTCAGGACCCTCAGCAATCGAGAATCCCAGACGAGCGAAGATTTCGATGATCTCCTGCTTGACCAATGACAGAGGATGACGTGTACCTACCTCCTCAGGATAAGCCGGACGGGTCAGGTCGATGCTTGGATCTACGTGATCCTCTGACTGGAATTCAGCCTTCAGGGCCTCGATCTTCTCAGTAGCCTTCTGCTTCAGTGCATTGATCTTCTGACCGATCTCACGCTTCTGATCGGCAGCCACGTTACGGAAATCTGCCATCAGCGAAGTCACCTCACCTTTCTTGCTGAGGTACTTGATGCGCAATGCCTCGATTTCCTCTGCATTGTTAGCCTTCAGGCCGTCGATCTCGGCCATCAGCGCGTTAATCTTTTGGAGCAACATATAGTCTATTTTTTTATTTTCGAATTAAAATATACGCACATATACACACGTGCGCAGAAAAATCGCGGCAAATATAGCATTTTTTTCTCAAAACTCGAAATTTTACAATCTTTTTTTGTATTTTTGCACCTAAAAATCAGCAAAGGCACAAGCAATGGCGCGTCCAACTACAAATATACTCCCTCTTGTCAGCCAGTTCATGGCCGATCATTGCGGCATCACCACCCCCACCGAACCACTCTTCGTAGCACTCAGCGGAGGCCCTGATAGCGTCGCACTCCTCCACATCCTCCACACCCTCGGCCACCCTGTCATCGCCCTTCATTGCAACTTCCACCTGCGTGGCGAGGAGTCCGATCGCGACCAGCATTTCTGCGAGGAGCTCTGCCAGCAGATGGGGGTGCAGCTCAAGGTCCGTCACTTCAATACGTTCTCGTATATGGAGGAGAATCACCTCTCGCTCGAAATGGCAGCGAGGAACCTGCGCTACGTTTGGTTCAGTGAGGAGTTTTCTGCTGCGCGCGACGTGGCTAACAACTCCTCACTCCTCACTCCTAACTCCTCACTAAGCATCGCACTTGGACACCATCAGGATGACAGCATCGAGACGCTCCTTATGAACCTCATGCGCGGCACTGGCATCAATGGACTTACAGGGATTGTGGCTCGCAACGAGGCCTCGCACGTCATCCGACCATTGCTCTGCCTCAGCCGCCAGCAGATCCTCGATTATTTATCCGATAACGGCCTCTCATACATCACCGACAGTACCAACCTCGAAAACGACACCCTGCGCAATCAGATCCGCAACCAACTCCTCCCCCTCATGGAGCAGATGATGCCACAGACGCGCCACGGCATCGCGCTGACCATGCAGCACCTGCAGGAAGTATCCGACTGGCAAAGCGCAGAGATTCAGCAGTATCGCCAAGAAAATGCGCGACGCGTAGCCATCGACCTTGAGCACTCCTACGAGATGATCTCGCACCCAGCCAGTCATCTACTGCATCCACTCACACAATATTATCAGCAGCAGGGCTATGAGGTCAAAGTCACGAAGGATCTGTTCCTCGCCACTCCGAAGCCGAAGCCACGTCCGACGCGTCCCATCCAGTGGTCGATCGAAGAGATCCCCGTCGCCGATGCCACCCCTGGCCTCGATCCTCACGTCGCATATTTCGACGCCTCCGTTGCCGTCGCACCCCTCACCTTCCGCCGCTGGCAGCAGGCCGACCGCATCGCGCCACTCGGCATGCAAGGCCACACACGCCTTCTCAGCGACGTCTTCACCGACCATCACCTCCCCCCACATCACAAGCAGCTCCTCTGGCTCGTCACCGATGCCACCGGGCAGATCCTCTGGGTCCCCGGCCTCATCCAATCCGACTATGCAAAAATCACCTCCAGCACCGAGACGGTACTGAAGGTGACCTGCTAAGAAATAAAATTCGCACACCCGATATCGTGGCGTCCCTTCCCGCATCGTGGCATCCTACATCGAGTACCCGGAGTAGGATGCCATGATCATGGGATGGACTACACGGTACGGTACAGTACATGCCACGACCGTGGAATGGACTACAATGAACGGTGGAGTACATGTCACGACGAAGGAATGGACCACACGGTACAGCGTAGTACATGCCACGACAAAAGTAAGGGTCGGCGAGAACTTAGCGATGGCTTCATCCAAGTAACATAATATCTGTTACTCAAATGAGAGACCATACCACACGTCCTAAAGGGCTATTATATAATAATAGAACATTTCTACCTTTTACCTCCTCTCTCTTTTCAGTAACAGATACTATGTTACCGGAGTGGTTATTGCACCTAACCATCGGTTATTATTATGCTGCAAATAATCTCAACAATAGACTGCTAAAATATAATATACCACTTCAAAAAACAATCCAATTGTGTATTTTTAGAAGTATACAACATTTTTTTATACCTATTTTTTGTTTTTGGCACATTATTAATTATATTTGCAGCGTACTCTTAAGAGTGCACAAGCTTATTGGCTGCAATAAATCAAGAAAAGAGTAAAAAATATGGAAACTACCTATTTACCAAATATGAAAAAACTACTGACAATATCTGCTTTGGCGCTGAGTGCGGCTGCGATGGCTCAGAACCCGATCGTGCAGACGTGCTTTACGACCGATCCGGCGCCTTTCGTTCACAATGATACGCTCTACGTCTATACGGGTCATGATGAGGATAACGCGGACTTCTTCTGGATGCAGGAGTGGCGCGCTTATCGTACCACCGATATGGTGAACTGGACCGACTGCGGTTCGCCATTGGCTCTGGAGACATTCAAGTGGGCCAACGACCGAGCCTGGGCCGCTCAGGTGTGTGAGCGCAACGGTAAGTTCTACTGGTATATCTGCGCGGTGAGTAAGTTGACCAACACCATGGCCATCGGTGTGGCTGTGGCCGATTCGCCTACAGGTCCGTTCAAGGACGCCCTGGGTAAGCCGCTGTGTGAGGGCAGCTGGGATTATATCGACCCTACGGTGCTGATCGATGATGATGGCAAGGCGTACCTGTACTGGGGTAATCCGGAGCTTTATTACGTGGAACTCAATCCGGATATGATCTCTTTCCGTGGCTTCGTGCGTCACTTCGATATGGACGATAAGAGCTTCGGAGGTCCGAGCGCACATGCGCGTCGCCGTATGGCAGAGGAGCGTGCTAAGGACATGAAGGCGGCTCAGGAGCCACCGGTGTATAGGGATGTCTATACCGAGGGACCTTGGATCAGCAAGCGCGACAGCACCTACTACATGCTCTATGCAGCGGGTGGCGTGCCAGAACACATCGCTTATTCGACGGCTCAGAAGCCACTCGGTCCTTGGACCTATCAGGGAATCATCATGCCACAGAGCGAGAGCGATAAGGCGACGGGGAAGGTGGGTACCGACTCGTTTACCAACCACTGTGGCATCATCAACTTCCGTGGTCACGACTACTTCTTCTATCACACTGGTCACTTGCCTGGTGGCGGTGGCTTTGGCCGAAGCGTAGCGGTGGAGGAGTTCAAGTATAACGAGGACGGTACGTTCCCGACGATTCATCCGACGAAGGAAGGTATCACACAGCCACTGGGCACACTCAATCCATACGAGCGTCAGGAGGCTGAGACGATGGCCTTCAGCCGTGGATTGCACACCGAGCAGAATGACCAGAAGGGTGTCTATGTCACCGACATTCACAATGGCGATTATCTGAAGCTGCGCGAGGTGGATTTCGGTCAGGTGTCGCCTACTACCTTCGAAGCCTCATTGGCAACAGGTCTGCGTGGCGGGTTCATCGAGGTGCGCCTGGATTCGCTTCAGGGTAAGAAGATCGCTGAGATCCATCAGGAGGCTACCGGCGGCTGGGAGAACTGGCAGACGGCTCACGCATTTGTGACTGAGAAGGTAACGGGTGTGCATGACGTATACTTCGCTTTCGTAGGCCGTAAGGGTCCGAAGCTCTTTAACTTCGACTGGTGGAGATTTACGACTACTCCGCTCGATCAGTTGCAGACACAGACCATGTGGTACGACCGTCCGGCAAGCTGCTGGCTCGAAGCTTTGCCACTGGGTAACTCACGTATGGGTGCGATGGTATTCGGCGGTACTGACACGGAGGAGATCCAGCTCAATGAAGAGACTTTCTGGAGCGGAGGTCCTCACAGCAACAATTCATCGACCGCCTTGCAGAACTTGCCTAAGGTGCGCGAACTCATCTTCGCCGGTAAGGAGAAGGAGGCTGGCGACCTGATCAACAAGGAGTTCATCAAGGGTCCTCACGGCATGAAGTACCTCACACTGGGTAGCCTGAAGCTCAACTTCGGCCATGACAATGTGAGCAGCTATGAGCGCCGACTGAACCTTGATGACGCGGTGGCTACTACCTCATATATCTATAAAGGTGTGAAGTACGAACGTCAGGTCATCGCTTCGTTGGCCGACGGTATCGTGGCTATTCATATCAAGGCCGACAAGCCAGGTGCATTGAACTTTACCGTATCGCACACCGGTCAGCTCGAGACTTCGGTTGAGGCTAAGGAACAGCAGCTCATCGCTAAGATCAAGGGTGTGGAGCATGAGGGTATTGCTTCGAAGCTCGACGCAGAATGTGTCACCGAGGTGAAGACCGACGGACGCGTGATGGCGATGAACGGATGGGGTCATCAGCTGATCATCAGTGGCGCTACGGAGGCTACGCTCTATGTGAGTGCAGGTACGAATTTTGTGAACTATAACGATGTATCTGGCAACGCGGAGGAGAAGCTCAACAGCTATCTGCAGCCAGCTTTGAAGTATGACTTTGCGGCGTTGAACCAGCGTCATGCGGAGGCTTATCACAAGCAGTATAATCGCGTAAACCTGAAGCTCGGCAAGTATAATGAAAATATGCTCCTGCCAACCGATCAGCGTCTGGATCGCTTCTATGGCAGCGAGGATCAGGGTATGGTGGCGCTGCTCTTCAACTTCGGCCGCTATCTGCTCATCAGTTCGTCACAGGAAGGCGGTCAGCCAGCTAACCTACAGGGTATCTGGAACGATAAGAAAGACGCGCCTTGGGACGCTAAATACACCATCAACATCAACGCCGAGATGAACTACTGGCCATCGGAGATCTGTAACCTCACGGAGACCAATGGTCCGCTCTTCTCGATGATCGAAGACCTCAGTAAGACCGGTGCAGTGACGGCTCGTCAGATGTACGACTGTCGTGGCTGGATGGCTCATCATAACACCGATCTGTGGCGTATTGCCGGACCGGTGGATGGTGCCGACTGGGGCATGTTCCCTAACGGTGGCGCCTGGCTGGCTACTCACCTCTGGGAGCATTATCTCTATACGCTCGACAAGCAGTCGCTGGCCAAGTATTACCCTGTCATCAAGGGTGCGGCTGACTTCTATATCGACTATCTGCAGCCTATTCCTGCTGGTTCTGTTTTGAGTAAGAACCTCAAGGGTGCTGACTATCTGGTAGCCGTGCCATCGGTAAGTCCTGAACATGGTGGTGCGGGTAAACCAACGCCTGTCACTGCGGGTTGTACGATGGATAACCAGATTGTACGTGATGCTTTCACCAATGCGATGCTGGCTGCGCGTGTACTGGGTAAGGATGCGGCTTATCAGGATACGCTGAAGCAGCTGCTGGCTAAGTTGCCTCCTATGCAGGTAGGTCAGTACGGTCAGTTGCAGGAGTGGATGGAGGATCTTGATGATCCGAAGGACGAACACCGTCACATCTCGCATCTCTATGGCCTCTATCCATCGCACCAGATCTCAGCGTTTGATACTCCAGATCTCTGGAAGGCTTCGGGCGTGACACTCAATCAGCGTGGCGATCAGGCTACGGGTTGGAGCCTCGGCTGGAAGATCAATTTCTGGGCGCGTATGCTCGATGGTAATCATGCTTACACCATCATCAGCAATATGCTCCGTCTCCTGCCTAATGAAGGTATGGAGCGCCAGTATCCTGATGGCCGTACGTTCCCTAACTTGTTCGATGCACACCCACCATTCCAGATCGATGGCAACTTCGGTGCGACAGCCGGTATTGCCGAGATGCTGATGCAGTCAGAACTCGCCATTGCCGAGAATGCGAAGCAGAAGGACATGGCTACGATCCACCTTCTGCCTGCATTGCCATCGGCCTGGTGGGAAGGTAGCGTGTCTGGCCTCTGTGCACGTGGTGGCTATGAGGTGGCTATGCAGTGGAGCGATGGCAGCTTGCAGCAGGCTACGATCACTCGCAAGGCAGGTGCTAACGCTACGCTTCGTCTGCGCAGCGCTCAGCCACTCAAGGGACTCAAGCAGCTACAGTACTATCCTGAACTCGGCGTCTATGAGTATGAGGCTACCTTCAAGGGTAACAAGCCGCTGGTAGTGACACCAGGAGAGGTAGCTGTGCCATTAGTATATAATGTAGAGAATACGGGTGCGGCTTTCCCTAAGCCTGTATTGCCATCGTTCGACGAACTTCCTGAGGTGCGCTCTTTGACCGATCCTTTGGCTTGGTCGGATGTTAGTGGCCGTGCAGAGAACTTCTCGCAGTGGAAGAAGCGTCGTGCAGAGATCGCACAGGAGATTCAACACTATGAGATCGGTACGAAGCCGGTGGTCAATGCGGCTGAACAGGTCAAGGCGCGTATGAAAGGCGATACGCTTATCGTTGATGTGCATGTAGGCGACAGCGTGGCTACGCTCTGGACAGTGATCAGCTATCCTGAGGGTGACGGTCCGTTCCCATTGATGATCGGTACCAGTCACAACTCATTGCCTAACGAGATCTTCCGCAATCGTCCGATCGCACGTCTCGACTATAACGAGCGTCAGGTCAATGGCTATGGCCAGTTCCGTGGCAATACCGATCGCAGTTCGTACAGCTTCGTACACCTCTATCCTGAGCTCATCGACAATGGTGCGTACAGCGAATGGGCGTGGGGTGTGAGCCGACTGATTGATGGCCTGCAGCAGCTTGGCCCTAAGGTGACTCGCATCGACACTGAACATATCGGTGTGACCGGTTGCTCGTACGCTGGTAAGATGGCGCTCTTCTGTGGCGCTTTCGACGAGCGTATTGCCTTGACCATCGCACAGGAACCTGGTGGTGGCGGTGCAGCCGCTTGGCGTGTATCGCATACGCTCGAAGGCGTGGAGGACCTCGACAAGACCGATTATCACTGGTTCAAGGAATCGCTCCGCGAGACGTTCCATGGCGACAGCGTCTATCGCCTGCCATACGACCATCATGAGCTCTGTGCCATGATCTGTCCGCGTGCCTTCCTGATGCTTGGCAACACCGATTATCAGTGGCTCGCCGATCCTTCTGGTTACGTCTCTGTCAATGCAGCGCGTAAGGTCTGGCAGCAGTATGGCATTGCCGACCGTGTAGGTTATTCCATCCTCGGTGGCCATCCTCACTGCATGCTCTCGGAGTATCAGTACGCTGAGGTGGAGGCTTTCATCGATAAGTTCCTCTTGGGTGATAACAGTGCAGATACTCGCGATATCGGTATCTCGCCTGATTTCAAGAACAAGATGGATCTCAGTAAATGGATCAAATACTAAGAATACTTTCGGCTTTGCGGAAAGGTATCTGTGGATAAATTTCTTAATAAAAAGCCGAGGTTATCAACAATTAACGGTTGATAACCTCGGTTTTTTATGTTATAAACAGGGAATTGTTGATAAAATTGATAAGTTATCAACAAAAATCGGTGAATAATGCCATTATTTGGTCAAGAACTTGCGGACATCACTCCAGTGATAATATGGAGCCACATCTGACTGGACAGGGAGGGTGGTCTCGTGCTCGTTGAGGAGGAACTTGACCAGCACGTCGTCAGAGCCTTTCTTGCGGAAGAAGATGAGCTGGATATTAGCAGCCATCGGTGAGACCTTGTAGTTCTGCCAGAGCTCACATGCCTTAGCGCCATTGGCTTCGCTGACGTCACAGCCGGCGAGGTGGAGACAGGCGGCAAGCGGGATGATGTTGCCATCATGGCCGAAACGGAGAGTAGCAGCAGGACCGTTGCCTGCGATGGCCTGGTCAGCGCACTCGATGATATTGTCAACGAGATTGCGGCAGCTGGCCATGGCCTGACCTTGGTTGTGAGGACTATTGGCGTCGCCAGTGTAGAACCAGAGGTTGCCGCCTATCCAGCAGGAATAGAGTTCCTCAGGAGTGAAGAGATCCCAGAACGAGATGTTGACCTCCATGTCCTGCAGGTCGCTGGCCACGTCGTAGAAGTTCTGCATCACGTTGCGCGCATTGACCTTCTTGATGTACTCTGCATCGGTGAAGATCTGCTGTGCGAAACGCTCTGGAGAGATGGCACCGAGTGACTGCTGAGCCTCCTCGTTGAGCTTACCGAGCTTCATCATCCAGCCGTCAGGCCCCATCTTGACGTCATTGAACGCCTTGCTGTGGTAGTTGAGGAAGATCATTTCGCTCTTGCTGGTGTTCCAGTCGATCTGGAGCTTCGGATTGAGCTCCTTGAGTCGCTCACAGAAGGCCACCATACTCAGACAGCAGCGCAAGGAAGTGGTAGAGCGAGCCGAGACCTGAGCGCCTTTGGCAAAGACCTTAGGATACTGCTGATACATACGCTCAGCAATGCCACGATGCTGACGCTTGCCTAATGGAGCAAGCTCGTCGGTATGGCCATTGGCCTCAGCCCATATCTCATGCATCTGAGTCAGCTTCTGCTTTCCCAATGGCGTGAGGACATTGGCAGAATCGGCTTTCTGGAGTAGGTTGAGCAGTTTTGTATAGTCGGAGTCGCTCAGCATGTAACGCGAACCATGACGGCCGTAGTGGCTGATATAAAAAGGTTTATAGCCTTTAGGAGGCGCGGTCATCTGGAGAAACGACGGAGCAGGATAGGCGTAATAGACACCACCACTCTTACCCGGGTCTGTACGAAACTGCTCAACAACGCTCTGTGCAGAAAGAGCGGAGAGGAACAGGGAAGCAAGAACAGAGAGAAGAAATCTTCTGATCATTTGTAAGGAAGATTACCATTGCTGAAGAGCCAAGACTTGGTGTCATCGCCGCCGAAGCCTGGAGTCTGTGTCAGCACGTCCTCTGAAAGGATGATCTGGGTATTAGGAATCATCTGGAAACCACGGGTCTCACGATAGCGCTTGTCAAGTCCATTGCCTGCAATCTCCTGATAGCCACCATCGACAGCCTTACCACGGTACTCAATGAAGCCACCGACCTGATTCTTAGAGATCACTGCACCAGCGGTCTCTGGATACCAACGACGAAGGTCATTGAAACGCACACCCTCAAAACAGAGCTCGAAGCGACGCTCCTTCTGGAGGCGCTCAAAGGTGTAGCCATCATATTTCTCAAGTCCGGCTCGTTTACGGAGTCGGTTCATACCATCACAAGTCTTCGTGAGCTCATCATACATCAGCAGGACATCTGCAAAGCGGATGTAGATGAGGTCGTTACGGTTATCATACTGGTTGCTGTTAGAACCGTTGAAGCCAGGAATTGCGTAGAAGAAGTTCTTGTAGAGCTGCGACTTGTTGCCATCAGAATACGCAGTATTGACATTGTACTTTTTGTTGTGGAACATTGACTTCTCAACCTCCTTAGAGTCGTTGCCTGGATGATCAGGGAGCTCGACATAGCACCCCTCATTCCACCAGTTACCACCAACGCCTCCACCATAGATCTCTGCAGCATTATCGACAGCGAAAACAGAGCCCCAGAGTCGACGGTCAGCAGTTCCGTAGTCAGGATCGGTTACCCAATCCTCTACCAACTTAGGATTGACAGATCCATTGGTATAGCCAATGCCATAAGGATAACACTCTGCAGTAGGAGATGAAGCTGAATTACGAAGACCAAAGTACTCACCGAGACGGTTGTGACCAGCGTTTCCGTTAGAAACCCAGACATAGCTGAAGTGAGCACCCCAGACAGTCTCCTTAGAGTGGTTGCCTACCCAATGGAGATCCTCCTTATTTGAATAGGTACCGAAGTTCTGGCCATAAGCCACACCACTTGAGTAGTCGTTGGTGTAAGGCCAGATCTCACGAGGATCTTTCTCAAGGTCAAAGCCCGAGGACTTAATCACATTATCCAAATAACCCTCAATCTTGTCCTGTTTGATACCCGCCAGATCACTCTTTTTATAGAAGCCAGTATAGAACATCCAGACACGAGCCAGGAGAGCCTCAGCTGCGTACTTAGTAGCACGGCCCGAACGACCAGGCTCGGTGCTGTAACCATAACGTTCTGGCATCAAATTGATAGCCTTGGTGAGGTCATCTGCAATGCGGGCATAGATGGTATCGACATCAGCACGAGGCACGTTGACAGTCTCAGGAGAGGTTAAGAGTGGGAAGGTCTCGAAGTTGTTGGTCAACTCCCAGAAGTTCCAAGCTCGGAGGAAGTAGGCCTGGCCGAGGAGATACTCCTTGTTTTCCTTACTCTTGAAGATTGTCTCAGGAAGCTCGGAAATAGCCTCTAGTGCGAAATTGCAACGGAAGAGGCCTTTGTAGTAATCAGCCCAGGCTTCGGCAAAGAACTCAGTGTCGCTGGTCATCATACGGTCGAAGGACTGTGCTCCGATATTAGAGGTAGAACCTGCGCCATAGAGGTCATCGCTCATCATGAGGTGAGTGAATACGGTGTGCGCCTCCAGCTTGTTCGAACAAAGAAGAATCAGCGCATTATAGCAAGAGGTGACGAGCTGCTCAGCATCCTGCTCTGTCTTTGGGAAGCTCGATGTATCGGCCTTACTGTAGTTCTCAGTATCCAGCAGGTCATCGCAGCTTGTAGCAAAGAGAGCGCCAGCAATTGCCAATGAATAGAATATCTTTTTCATAATGTTTTTCTGTTTTTGGTTTCAAGCAATGATTTATGCTCTTTAGAACTTAAGACTTGCACCGACCATATAGGTCTTAGGACTTGGGTAAGAACCGATATCGATACCCGATGTCCAAGAGTAGCCATAGCCGTAGCCGACCTCAGGATCCATACCGTCATAACCGGTGAAGGTGAGGAGGTTCTGTCCCGTAATGTAGATGCGGCACTGCTGGAGAGGCATCTTAGGGAAGAGGTGCTTGAAGTCGTAGCCGAGGGTGATGGTACGGATCTTGACATAGTCAGCATCCTGGCACCATACGTCGCCTACATAGCCATTAGCGTAGAAGTTGTTGTGCTTGCCATAGGTGAAACGTGGGAACTTGTTGGTAGAGCCTTCGCCTGTCCAGAGACGATCGACGAAGTTATTGGTGTAGTTCTCTACGTCACTATTAGCAAATGAGCGATAGCTCTGGAGGATCTGATGGCCAAAGGCACCTGAACCGCTGAATGAGAAGTCGATACCCTTCCAAGAGAGGTTGACGCTGAAACCGATATTTACGTCTGGGTGTGGGTTACCGATCTCGACGACATCTTCATTGTTGAAGCTGCCATCACCGTTCTGATCAATCCACTTGACGTCACCAGGCTGAGCTTTCTCATAGCCGTCCATGAAGGCCTTGCCAGCGCTGTTCCAGGCGTCAATCTCAGCCTGATTCTGGAAGATACCCTCGCTGGCAATACCGGTGAAGTAACCGATAGGCTTGCCAGGACGTGCCTCGAAGGTATTGTACTGCGAGATATTCTGAGCAATGACATTGATTCCACCATGGAGGATACCATCGGCATTATCAATGTTGAGCACCTTATTCTTATTATAAGACATGTTAGCGCTTACCCCATAACGGAAGTCCTTACCTACCTTATCGTTCCAAGTAAGGCCGATCTCGAAGCCACGGTTGCGAACTGCACCACCGTTGATGACAGGAGAACCTGTACCGTAAGAAGCAAGTGATGGAGCATTGACGAGCCAGTCCTTGGTCTCCTTGTTATACCAGTCGAAGGTAAAGCCGAGACGGCTTCTAAGGAAACGAGCGTCAATACCGAGGTCGGTCTGAACGGTGGTTTCCCAAGTGAGGTCAGGGTTAGGGATGATGTCTGGATAAGCACCTGTAGAGGTAGAAGTACCTCCCATGGTGAAATCATAAGGAGCGTTCAAGGCAACAGTAGCAGCATACTGGAAGTTGCTGATAGAACAGTTACCGTTCTCACCCCAGCTCACACGCAATTTGAGGAAGTCGAGCCAGCTCTGGGTGCTCTCCATGAACTTCTCGTTACTCAATACCCAGCCTGCAGATACAGATGGGAAGAAGCCCCAACGGCGACCCTTGGCGAAGTTGCAAGAACCATCCTCACGCATGATGAGTGTGAGCAGGTAGGTCTCCTTATAGTTGTAGTTAGCACGACCAAAGAATGAGACTATGCTGTTGTAAGGTACGGTGTTGCCACCCCAGATATTTACATTCTCTGAATCGATGTCGCTATCTGAAGAAGAGAGGTTAGCAGATTCCCAGGTACCGAACTTGGTGTCCTTGCGCGAACCACCGAGGTTCTGACCCCAACCAGTACCTTCGATAGAAGTACCGAAGAGAGCGTCTACAGCGTGCTTGCCGAACTTATGCTTCCAGGCAATGGTGTTTTCCCATGACCAACGGTAGCTGATGCTAGACTCCTGCTGAGCCTTATCCTTGATCTCTGAGTTGGTACCAGAGAGCTGGTAGGTAGGAGTATAGTAACGACGGTTGTTGATATAGAGGCCATAGCCGTAGGTTGACTTGAGGGTCCAGTCCTTGTGAGGATTGATCTCGAGCCATGCATTACCCTGCATACGGATACGTTTGTTCTCTGACTCACCGATGCCGTAGCTCTCAAGGAGGTTGTAAGCACCATCAGCCTGCTGCCAGCCATCCTTTACCTGATCCTCGTAGGTATAGAAAGAACCATCAGACTTATATGCTGGAAGCAATGGAGTATAGGTCAAGGCGGTGTGGATAGAGTTATCGTAGATGTTGCCCTGGCTTACGCTGTTAGAAGAATAGATAGAGGTAGTGAGGTTCTCTCCGAAGCGAATGATATCACGGTTCTTGTACTTCCAGAGCACATAGTCCGAGTTCATACGGATGGTGGTACGGTCATAGTAGGTCTTCTTTGGATAGCCCAAGGTACCGTCGCTCTGGCTGTTGGTAATACCCAATGCATAGTGGTTGGTATCACTACCGCCAGTGATGGTGAGAGAGTTATTGAAAGAATAAGAATTAGGATTTACCGACTCACGGAGCCAGTCAGTACCGTTGAAGGTGCCAGCCTTCATCTGAGCCCACTGCACTGGCATGAGCTTCTCGAGGTTGAAGTAGTGATCTTCGCTATCAAACTTAGCGCCATTGCTACGGAAAGCCTCATCGACGAGATTGATATACTCCATACCAGTTACAGAACGTACACCGTTGAAGTTTGGCTTCTGTACAGAGAAGTAGCCGTCATAGTTAATCTTTATCTTACCCTTTTCACCCTGCTTGGTGGTAATGAGTACAACACCTGCAGAAGCACGTGCACCATAGATGGCTGCAGAAGCTGCGTCCTTCAGGATGTCGATGGTCTCAATGTCCGATGGGTTAAGAGAGTTGATGTCACCACCAGCTACACCATCAATGACGTAGAGAGGGCCTGAACCGCCGGTGGTATTCAAACCTCGGATGGTAATGTTAAAATCCGCACCAGGCTGACCGTTCGAAGCAACGATGTTGACACCAGGCACAGAGCTATAGAGAGCTCCTACTGCGTTGGTGGTGTTCTGCTTCATGAGGTCCTCGCTGGTTACCTGGATGGTAGAACCAGTCACGAGCTTTTTCTTCTGGGTACCGTAACCTACGACTACGACTTCCTCTACCAGCTCAGCGTTCTCGCTGAGAGTAATCTCCATCGTCTTGCCAGGGGTTACTTTGACTTCCTGCGTCTCATAGCCGACGAAGGAAATCAGGAGCGAGGCTCCAGGTTTTGTTTTCAATGAGAACTTGCCATCGAGGTCGGTAGTACAGCCGTTGGAAGTTCCTTTCTCAAGGATACTTGCGCCAACGACAGTTTCACCTAACTGATCTTTGACAATGCCATTCACAGTCTGTGTCTGTGCATACAGAGCAAAGCTCATAATGCTTAATACAAGCAGCATCAGACAATGCTTCCATGTAAAAATTCTAGGCATGGTTTCGATATTTTAAAATGGTTAATAATAGATAATGCAGATTAAAAGGTGGAATAATAAAAAGCAAGGATAGTTAAACATTCAATGCTTTATTATATATCTTCGATGTCTTATTATTCAATTTCGATGCGCAAAGATGGTTCTTTTTAGGGAGAGAAAGGATAAAAATCCTACATTTGTGGGTTGAAATTTATACAAATCAAACAAAGAGCCCGTTTGGGGATTTTTAGGAATAATATGAAATTTAGGAATTTTAGGGGCAATAGCTTCAGATACGCCAAGTAATCTTTTCTAGATTATCTTTTAGTAGTCGACACTATCGTCCCTAAAATCCCTAACCTAATATCCTAAGAATCTCTAAATACTCACTCTCCAATTTTACTTGGCGGACAACCATAATACTTCTTAAACACCGTACTGAAGTATTTCGGATCCGAGAATCCACACATAAGCGCCACCTCATTAATAGAATGTACCCCTTCGAGCAACAGCACCTTGGCCTTATTCATGCGGCAGTTACGGAGCAGGCTGGCAGGTGGTACACCGAGGAGCTTGCGCACCTTCTCATAGAAGAGGGTGTGGCTCATGGCCATCTCACTGGCAAGGTCGTCTGCTGAGAGGTCTGGATTGGCCAGATGCTTCTCCATAAGTGCCATGAGCTGCTTGATAAACTGATCATCCATCGAGCGCTGTGTCTGAGACTCTGTATTTTCCGGCTTAGTAGCCTCTTTCTGAGAGTATATCGTCGAGGACTTCTCTGCCGATTCTTTCGAACTGTCAGTACCTACCGACCCTCCAGCACCCATCGTACCCACATTCTGCATATAGTATGCATGCAGACGCTTCTGAGCCTCGAAGATATTACGGATCTTGACAAGCAGGATGTTGATATCAAACGGTTTGGTGACATAGTCGTCCGCACCTACCGAGAGTCCGTGCAGACGCTGATCTTTATCGGCAATAGCGGTGAGAAGAATGACCGGAATGTGCGAAGTTTCGAAATTTGTCTTCAGTTCCTCACACCATTCATCACCACGCATTCCTGGCATCATCACATCGCTGATAATCAAGTCTGCAGAATGCGATTTGAGGTAGATCTTAGCCTCACTGACACACGAAGCCTTGCTAACGTTATAGCCAACGCTAAGCGTGCGGCTGAGGTAATCGAGGAGGTCGACATTGTCCTCCACCAACAGGATATCATGTCTGTAGCCAGAGTAATAGGTACGGTTTTCTTCGTCTCCACGCTCCTCACCTATCACGGGCAAGGTTTCTGGCAGGATTGCAGGCCTGGAGTTTTGTGGTATAGTACCCGGCTGTGGAGTCGCCGTGAGAGGCAAAGAGATGGTGAAAGTGGAACCCTTACCTTCCTGGCTCTGACAGGCAATACGTCCGTTCATCTGGCGTACAGCCTTGTTGCTATACATCATACCCAAACCGAAGCCTGAGACCTTCTCTCCGAGAGCATTTTCGCCACGGAAGAAATGGTGGAAGAGCTTCTTACGGGTAGAGTCGGACATACCCATACCTGTGTCCTGCACCTCAAACATACCGTTGTGGCCGCGGGTTCGTACACGTACCACCACGCCGCCTTCCTTGGTAAACTTGAATGCATTGCCCAGTACATTGTCACATACTCGACGCAGCACCTGCTCATCGGCAAGTATCCATACGTTTTCGTTCTGGCACTCGAGGGTGAGTGTGAGGTTATGGTGCTTAGCCAATGGTTTATAGAGCGAGACGAGGCTCTTGGCGAACTGACTGAGCAGGATTGGCTGCAAACTAAGTTGCGTTGAACTGAGCTGACTGCTGTTGAAGAGCGAGAGCTGGTCTATCACGTCACTTAGGTGCTGCAAGTTGCGATTGATAAGTTCCACAAGTCCCTTTGGCGTGTCTGGTGAAATAAATCGTTCCAGATCAGATAGAGGAGCTGCCACCAACGAGAGCGGGGTACGGATGTCGTGGGCCACGTTGCTGAAGAAATGGATCTTCTCGTCCGAAGCCATCTTCTCCATGTGGTTGAGGTACGCCAATACCAGGCCTCCGATGATGAGCAAGGCCAGCAGGACGTAACATAGGATGGCTGGCCAACGCAACCAAGGGGACTGCAGCGACTCTATGGTGAAGGTGCGCTCCACATAATCGCCATTGCCCAGGACACACCTAACCTTAAGATGGTGCGTACCCGTCGGCAGCGTGTAGAAAGAAACGGTGCGGCTCTGGTTCATTGCGGTCCACTCGTCGAAATTATCGTCGAGCTTATAGAGCATCAAGTGGTTGGTCTGATGGTAGAGGTCATTGGTTGTGAACTTCAGGACCAACGAGCGCTCTCCATATGGCAGGCGGATATGGTCGGAATGAAATACCGATTTATCCAAGATCTCCGGATGCGAGATATGTGACACTCGCTCCTGCTGGCCCACGCTCACCTCACCCAGATAGATCTCCACATCGTTGCGTGGACTATCCATCGTGACGGTATAGATAACCTCCGCTCCAGCTTTGCTACCGAAGAGAACATTTCCGTCAGGCAGCGATACCTGCGCGTGCTGGAAGAATTCGTCTGACTGCAGATTATCGCTGTGCTGCAGACGATTCTTGACCTTCTCATTAACCACATCAAACGAGAAGACTCCCCTACCGGCTGTGCTGACCCACAAAACACTGTCACCCTGCATAGCCATGCCACGGATATAGTTGTCAGGGAGTCGGTGGCTCTGGATGTTGTAATTGGTCAACTGATCTGTCTGCGTGTCATAGGCCAGAAGTCCGGCGCCGTCTGTACCCATATATATAATATGAGCGTCACGGATAGCAATACTTGAGACGTAGTTGGTACCCTTCCAGCCGAAGTGGTCATTCTCCTGCAGCAGGTGGTCAACGTGTCCCGTGTTCATATTGAGCAGCATGAGGCCATTCACCACAGCCACGGCAAGGACACTGTCGTTGAGCTGGTCAATGTCACTAATACGCGTGATGTCGTATTGTGCCACTTCCTTCTCGCCATGCAGACGGGTCAATGGCATGTTGAGTCCACCTACCCAGATGTCGCCATGCTGGTCTTCGTGAATATCGTAGATACTACTGCTGATGTTGTCACCTTTGAGCGAAACGATATGTGCACTCTTGCCCGTCTTCGGGTCAAAGTGATAAAGGCCCGTGTTATAGCCGCCGCACCACACCGTTCCGTCGCTGGCAGCCTTGACGGCCAGTAAGCCTGCCACATCGTTGAGGAAGACGCGCGGCTGGCTGTTAGCATGCTCATATTCGCAGATAGAATGATAATAAGCCACCCAGAGATGGCCTTCTTTATCATAATCGATGGCACGGCAGAAGGACTCAGACACAGTGTAGGTCTGCGGAATCGGCAAAAGGCCGGTCATCGGGTTCGGCCCCAGATGTGCCACGCCATTGTCATAGGTGGTGACCCAGATGTTCTGCCCGTCCACATATACACCTTGAATGGCTGTCGAGGAGATAGTGAACGGAGAATCAGGCGAACTGCTCGAAAGCAGTGTCAGGGGCGACGTGTACAGGCGAGTAGTCTGTAGTACACCATCACCGTCGGCGCCGGCCAAGATCTGGGTACCGGCATAAGGATAGATACTCGTAATGATTGTTTTCTCATAGTTAGGTACTTGCTGTGTTTCAAGATTATCCAGACGGAGAGTCCATAGACCCTGGCCGCTTGTACCTATCCACACCTGACGCTGTTCCTCATCGTAATATAGGCACTTGATGTCGAGCTGCTCACATGCCATGTATTCGCAGGTGTTATGCGTCAGATCCAGGCACCAGAGACCCTGATTGCTACCCACAAGAAACGACTGTTCGGTAAACGGGATGATGCAGTGTACATTAGCTCCCTTGCACGGTTCAGACAGCACCGAGAGGTCTTTCCTGTCGAGGATGCAGAGTCCATTATAGAGGCCGAGGATGAGCTTGTCCTGCCCGATATAGAGGTCATGAAGGCTATGCCCACCCTGCAACGACTTGACATTATAGATCTCGTCAAATGTATCCGTGTCCTCGCAGTATTGCCCAATCTCACCAAGATCTGAAAAGACATAGATCGTACCGTCAATATACAGCAGATCATGGCGCACGCCGTCATCTGCCATGCGCATATCATTCTTATTGAGCGAGTAATGCTTGAAATTCTGGCCATCGAAACAGTCTATACCCAGACGTGTACTCGTCCAGATAAAACCGTACTGGTCTTTGAAGATATCGAACGTCATGGAGCTCGACAGACCGTTGGACAAGCCGAAAGTGCGCACAGAATGCACCTGCTGAGCGAGCAGGGTGTGAATGGTCAGAAGCAGGGTTAATAGGGAGATTCGACGGATATTCATAGATTTAATTTAGTTTCTACGAGGCATTCTGCCAAATGGTGGCATTGCAGCCTCCGGATGCTTGATGGTCTCCAGCCACCCCATCAGGTCTTGGAGCATCTCATTGCGGTACTTAAACCACTGACCGCAGCCGAAGCCATGGCCGCCAGAAGGATAGACATGCATCGAGGCCTTGACCTTGTTTTTCTGTAGAGCGATGTAGTACTCTGCCGCATTGCGTGGCGAGACAAGGAAATCATCATCGGCCAGGATCAAGCAGCAAGGAGGAGTCTGAGGAGTGACCTGCAACTGGTTGCTATACAGCTCCTCCAACTCTTTGCTGGCGTTCTCTCCGATCAGGCAGTTATGCGAATCAAGGTGAGTAATCTCCTTATTCATCGAGATGACCGGATAGAACAGAATCTGGAAATCCGGACGGGTCAGCGAGTCGTTGTGCGTAGAGATGGTCGAAGCCAGATGGCCGCCGGCTGACGAACCCAACACTCCCACCTTCTTCGGGTTGATCCCCCACTCGCTAGCATATTCACGGATCAGGCGCATGGCCTCCGTAGCGTCGCTGATAGGCACCTCAGTCACACCGTTTGGCATACGGTAATTGAGCACCACGGTAGTGATTCCCTGTGGAACGAAGACATTGGCCCAATCATAGCCCTCCTGACCCAATGACAGCACACGGTAGCCACCGCCCGGAATGACCAGGATAGCCATATCGGTCTTGACTGTATCCTCCGGTTGATAGACGCGGATCATCGGCTTGAAGTTACGTGCCTCAGCATCGTAAGGCTGAGTCTTGTCAATACCATTGCTGTTAGGCAGGCCATTAGGCCACATGTCGATTTCGAAGCTCTTGAGTTCCTGAGCCATAGCACTGAGGATAGTGCCGAGCAGCATGAGAATTGCAAATATTTTTTTCATTTTTTGATAAGGTAATGTGTTTTATTCGCCCCAAATATAACACTTTTTCCGAAAATTCACAAATTAACACTACAAAATCATCACTTTTAGGGATATTTCCTACCCGAATGCCAGCATTGCACACCTAAATCCTCACAAATAAGGATTGTACATCCCACAAAATTACCGTACCTTTGCACCCGCAAAATACAAAAGTGTTATGGTTTTTCTTTTCTCAATCTTATCGCTCCTCAACCCAACCCCTATCGACGCTGTCCGTGACACCATCCGGCTCGACGAAGTAGAGGTCGTGCCGATGATCCGCGAGAACGGACTGATGCGCCAGCAGCCATCGGCCGTGACGCTCATCGGACAGAAGGAGATGGCAGCAGCTCATATCACCTCGCTCAAGGGGGCCTCTAGCCTGGTGCCTAACCTATTCATCCCAGACTATGGCAGCCGACTCACCAGCGCCATCTACATCCGTGGCATTGGCAGCCGCATCAACACTCCAGCCGTCGGGCTCTATGTCGACGACATCCCTTATGCTGATAAGTCAGCCTTTGACTTCAACTTCTACGACATAGAGCGCATCGATGTGCTCCGTGGCCCGCAAGGCACCCTCTATGGGCGCAACACTATGGGCGGACTCGTCAAAATTTATACTCGCAACCCACTCTATTACAGTGGCACGGACATCAAGCTGAGCCTAGCTTCAGCCGATGCTCACCGCAGCGGTTCGCTCACACATTATCACCGCTTCGGCGACCAGTTCGCCCTCTCAGTCGGTGGCTATTATGAGGGAAGCAATGGTTTCTTCCGCAATGACCTGACCGCGAAGAAGGTCGACAAGATGCAGGCTGGGGGTGGCCGTGTCCGCGCCCTCTGGCTTCCGGCTGACACCTGGAAGGCGGATCTCACCCTCAGCTATGACTACTCTGACGAAGGCGCTTATCCTTACTATTACGAAGATAAGATCATCAATAACCGCGAGAGCCGCTATCGCCGCAACCTCTTCAACGCGGGCCTCAACCTCGAGCACAAAGCTGACGGCTGGCAGCTCAACGCCATCACCGGTTATCAGCACATCGGCGACCGTATGTTCATGGATCAGGACTTCATCAGCGACGACATTTACACCCTCGAGCAGCGCCAACGCATCCATACGCTCTCCGAAGAGGTAACCCTTAAGGGCACGCGTCAGGGTCACTGGCAGTGGTTGGTGGGCGCCAACGCCATGTACCAGTGGCTCCATACAGATGGCCCCGTCAACTTCCTTGCAGATGGTGTAAGTAGCCTCATCGAGGACAATACCAATCTCATCTTCAACCGCCTCCAGCAGAACAATCCAAAGATGCCTACCATGGGCATCGCACTACAGGACAAGGAGTTCGTTGTCTCAAGCCTCATGGACACTCCTACCCTCGACCTAGCTCTATTCCACAACTCCACCTTCACGTGGAATCGTTGGAAGCTGACCCTCGGCCTGCGTCTGGAGTATGAGAAGCAACGCCTCGACTACTATTCCAATGCAGACCTCCTCTTCGACTTCAACATCAAGATGTCGCCTGCCATGTCAATGAACTATCCCGACCTCAAGGCCTCTCCACTCTTCGATGGTCGGATGGACGATGACTTCGTGCAGCTCCTCCCTAAGTTCAGCCTCATGTACGAGCTCTCTGACCACAGCAACCTCTACGCCAGCATCAACAAAGGCTACCGCAGTGGCGGCTATAACGTGCAGATGTTCTCTGACCTCGTGCAGGCCGAGATGCGCACCCAGATGATTACGGCTATCAACGAAGCCGGCAAGGGCGTCGTGCAGAAGATGATGGGCGACGAGGCCTACTCCTCGCTCCTCTCCCAGGGCGATGTGACCAACGTGGCCTATAAACCCGAATATTCATGGAACTATGAGCTTGGCAGCCATCTCACACTCGCCGAGAGCCGCCTCTCCCTCGATCTGGCCCTCTTCTACAACCGCATCTACGACCAGCAGATCTCGCGCTTTGCCCCTTCAGGTCTCGGCCGTATGATGGTCAATGCCGGTGAGAGCAAGAGCTATGGCGGCGAGCTGGCTGCACGCTTTGCCCCTACCCGTCACTGGGCCTTCTCAGGCAGCTATGGCTACACCCACGCCACTTTCCTCGACTATGACGATGGTAAGGGCAATGACTACTCGGGGCACTATGTCCCATACGTACCTCGCTATAATCTCAGCCTCGACGCTGCCCACACCTGGTATTTAGGCGATAACCGCCTCACCCTAGGCGCCAATGCCACCAGTGCCGGCCGTATCTTCTGGACGGAAGATAACCTCGCCTCACAGAAATCCTACTGGACTACCGGTGCCCGTCTCTCCTACGACGCCCACCGCTTCACCGTAACTCTCTGGGGCAAGAACCTCAACAACACCCACTACAATACTATCTACTTCATCAGCGCCGGCCGTGGCTTCGAGCAGCATGCCAAGCCTCGCCAAGTGGGAGTCGATGTGTCGCTGCGCTTCTAAAAGCTTGTCGGGAAATGCGGACAAGGAATCCCGCATGCAAAAAAGGCTGTCTGTAATGCAGGACAAGGAATCTTGCACATTAGAAAATACGGTCTCGGATTACTCCGGGACCGTATTTTCTAATGTGCGTTATCAATATTGAGCGTTAGATTTTGTCATTGTTGGCAGAAAGCTCCAGATCGTCGCGAAGACGAGCATATTCTTTGGAGCAGAGGAACTCTTTAAGGAGCTCAATGTGATGCAGGTTGTGCATATCCGAACCGAGGAAAGAGATCATACCTTCTTCGAGCAGGCGACGGGCGGTCTTCTGCACATGCTCACCATAGTAACCGCTGAAGCTGAGCACGTTGCACTGGAACTCCACGCCCAGCTCTGCCAGATGCTCGTAGGAGCTCAAGCCTCGCTGCTGGTAGTAGCGGTAGCGCTCTGGATGCGCCATGATGAGGAACCAGCCTTTCTGCTGCAGCTCGCTCAGTACATCGGGCAGGTTATAGAGGGGCTGGCCGAAACTGTTCTCAATGAGGAGGTATCGGCCTTTGAGCGGACGAAGGAGGCACTGAGACTCTCCCCACTTGCCGCTATCCATCATCTGGATAAAACTATCGTCGATGCGGTACTCAAAGCTGTAATCCTCGAGCTGAACTGGGATTCCGGCCTTCTGCACTTCTGCACGAAGCGACTGAAAAAGCGGCTCGATGGTCTCGGGGGTATTGAGGAACTTCGGCTCAGTATGATGGGGCGTAAACACGATGCTTTCGACACCCATCTCCGATAGGCCCTTGATGAGTTGAAGTGACTCCTCTGCATCCCCAGAACCGTCATCGACCCCCGGAATAATATGACAATGCAGCTCACGCTTATAGGGCATGGGCAACATCTCGCGGTGACGATGGAACAGGAAATCTAGAAACATGTCTGTATTATCTTATGCAAGGAGGCAATGATATTAATTGCAGCGCAAAGTTAATTCTTTTTATAGTACAATGCAAATTTTATAGCAAAAAAGTACATCAATTGGTGAGAAACATGGTTTTTTTCGGGCAAATAGGGGCACGAATCGGTCATTATGTCAAAAAAATGGATGAAAAATTGCCAAGGAATGAAAGATTTTATTATCTTTGCACCGTTGTATGTACGCGCAAGCACATAGCACAGGCGCAAATACACACACAAAACCTTATAAATGCCAAAATAATCATTAATCACAAATACCAAATTAGGATGAATTCTATTATTAAGAAAACCGGTGTTGCCCTCTTGGCAGTAACACCTATCCTTATGGTCAGCTGCACGCAGAAGCCTCAGCAGCCTGCTGAGCCTAAGCTTACCAAGTCTGGCCTCAATCCTCAGAACTTCGCCGACACCATCAAGGGCAAGGCTACTGCTCTCTACACCCTCACCAATGCCAACGGCATGGAGGTATGCATCACCAACTACGGTGGTCGTGTAGTTTCGCTCGTAGTACCTGATCGTGACGGCAAGCCAACCGACGTAGTGCTCGGTTTCGACAATGTAAAGCAGTATGCCGATACTGAGAACTCGCCAAGCGACTACGGTTCATCAGTAGGCCGCTATGCTAACCGCATTGCCGGTGGCAAGTTCACCCTCAACGGCGAGGAGATCCAGCTCACCCAAAACGACGGCCCTAACTGCCTGCACGGCGGTGGCGCTACTGGCTGGATGCATCAGGTATATGACGCTCAGCAGATCGGCGACTCTTGTCTCAAGCTCACCATCGTGGCTCAGGACGGCGAGAATGGATTCCCTGGCACGGTAACCGCTACCACTACCTACACCGTCAAGGCAAACAACACCCTCGATATGGTATGGGAGGCTACTACCGACAAGGAGACCATCATCAACCAGACCAATCACAACTACTATAACCTCAACGGTGACTTCACCCAGCCAGGTACTGACATGCTGCTCTACCTCAACGCTGAGAACTACACGCCATCGGATGCACTCTACATCCCAACCGGTGAGATCAAGCCTGTAGAGGGTACTGTATTCGACTTCCGCCAGCCAACTGCTATCAGCCAGGCTATCGGCGCAGACTTCGATCAGGTACAGAATGCGCGTGGCGGCATTGACCACAACTTCTGCCTTAACACTGCAGGTGATGACACCCAGGTATGTGCTTCGCTCTACTCTCCCAAAACCGGTATCTTCATGGAGATGTATACCAACGAGCCAGGCGTACAGTGCTACACCGGTAACTTCCAGGGCGTAGATGGTGAAACCGAGATTCCACACAAGGGCGGTGTATATCCTCAGTATGTCAGCGTATGTCTCGAGAGCCAGAAGTATCCTGACTCACCTAACAAGCGAGAGTAGGCACAGCCTAATCTCAAGCCAGGTGAGAAGTACTACAGGCATGCTGCTTATAAGTTTTCAGTAAAATAAAATAATAATCACTAAAATATTTCTTATTTATGGCACAGCAAAAACGCAACTGGGTCGCAATCATTACCATGTTTGCACTCTTCGCCATGGTTGGCTTCGTTACCAACATGGCTGCTCCATTTGGCAATATCTGGGGCTTCAAGTATGAGTCAGCCGGCATGCTCGGCAACCTCATGAACTTCACCGCTTATCTCTTCATGGGTATCCCTGCTGGTAACATGCTTACCACCAAGGGCTACAAAAAGACCGCGCTCATCGGTATGGCTATCGGTGTAGTAGGTCTCTTGATCCAGTACTCTTCAAGCCTCTTCGGAGCTGACGTTATCGTCACTGGCAAGTACGCATTGAACCTCTTTATCTACCTCCTCGGTGCTTTGGTCTGCGGTTTCTCTGTATGTATCCTCAACACTGTAGTTAACCCAATGCTTAACCTCCTCGGTGGTGGTGGCAACACTGGCAACCAGCTCCTCCAGATCGGTGGTTCATGTAACTCATTGGCTGGTACCCTTACCCCTATGCTCGTAGGTGTATTGATTGGCACCGTTACTCCTGACACTGCTATGAACGACGTTACTCCTCTCCTCCTCGTAGGTATCGCAGTATTCATCGTTGCCTTCTGCATCGTCAGCCGTCTCAAGATCGAAGAGCCACAGAGCGTGAGCAACGTTACTTACGAGCGTTCGGCACTGGCATTCCGTCACTGCTTGCTCGGCGTTATTGCAATCTTCTTCTATGTAGGTATTGAGATTGGTATTCCTGCACAGCTCAACTTCTACGTTACCCAGTGCCAGTGGATGGACGGTGTCTTCGAGGGTTCTGCTGCCGTAGGTGGTTCACTTGCAGCTCTCTACTGGTTGCTCATGATGTTCGGCCGTATGGGTTCATCAGCTATCTCTGGCAAGGTTTCTACCAAGACCCAGCTCATCGTAGCTTCTGCAGCTGCCATCGTTTTGATCCTCATCGCTATCATGCTCCCAGAGAGCAACACCATGAACCTCTATGGTGGCGAAGTACCTGTCAAGTGTGTATTCCTCTTCCTCTGCGGCATCTTCACCTCAGTGATGTGGGGTGGCATCTTCAATCTCTCTACCGAAGGTCTCGGCAAGTACACTGCTAAGGCTTCTGGTCTCTTCATGACCATGGTAGTAGGTGGTGGCATCATGCCTGTCATCCAGGACGCTATCGCTAAGGCTAACGGTGCTATCGTTTCATACTGGCTCGTTATCGCTATGCTTGCTTACATCCTCTTCTATGCTCTCATTGGCAGCAAGAACGTAAACAAGGATATCAAGGTTGATTAATTTTTCCTGGTTACTAAAGGGTTTAGCCAACCCTTTAGTAACTTTGCTGACCTATATACATATATTATAATATAATTAACACACACATTATTTATCTAACAACAAAAACCACAACTAACATGAGTGTAATTGATGCTTTGCAGAGCAGTGGCTTCTCGACCATTGACTTTGTCATCCTCATTGCCTACCTCATCGTATTGGTAGGCTTGGGACTTTTCCTCAGCCGCTCGAAGGACGGTCAGGAGAAGAGCGCCAACGATTACTTCCTCGCAGGCAACACCCTTACCTGGTGGGCAGTAGGCGCTTCGTTGATTGCGGCCAATATTTCGGCCGAACAGTTTATCGGCATGTCTGGCACCGGCTTCGCTGACGGTATTGCCATTGCTGCTTATGAGGTCATGGCTGCTATTACCCTGGTGGTAATTGGCAAGTTCCTCCTCCCAGTGATGCTTGATCGCAAGATCTTCACCATCCCACAGTTCCTCCGCGAGCGTTATAATGATGGCGTAGGCTTTGCTTTCTCTGTACTGTGGCTCTTCCTCTATGTCTTCGTCAACCTCACCTCTGTAGCTTGGCTCGGTGCTTTGGCTATTGAGCAAATCCTCGGCCTTCAGGGCCTGGCAGTGAGCGTGCTTGGCATGGAGATCAGTATCCGTATGATCATCGTCTTCCTGCTCTTCGTCATTGCAGGTATCTACTCTATCTACGGTGGTCTAGCTTCTGTAGCTTGGACTGACGTAATGCAGGTAACCTTCCTCGTAGGTGGTGGCTTGATCACTGCATACGTGGCATTGAAGGAGATGGGCCTTGTATTCGGTACTGATGCGATGGGCGCTCTCGGCCAGATCTATAATGATCTCACCACAGGCAACTATTCACACGATACTCACTTCCACCTGGTTATTCAGGAGTCGCACAATGCTGACGCATTTGCTAACGTTCCTGGTATTGCCGCTGTGGTAGGTGGCGTATGGTTGACCAACCTCGGCTACTGGGGCTTCAACCAGTACATCATCCAGAAGGGTCTTGCAGCTAAGAGCATCAACGAGGCTAAGAAGGGTCTCATTTTCGCTGGTTTCTTGAAGATCCTCATCCCATTCATCGTTGTATTGCCAGGCATCTGCGCTTACTACATTGGCCAGAACCCAGACGCATTTGCAGCTATGAACCTCCAGGGCAAGATCAACATCCCAGATGACGCTTATCCTTGGCTCATCCGCAACTTTACTCCTACTGGCATCAAGGGCCTCTCATTCGCTGCTTTGGCTGCTGCTATTATTTCTTCTTTGGCTTCTATGTTCAACAGTACTTCTACCCTGTTCACCATGGATATCTATAAGAAGTATGTCAACCCAGGCGCATCGGACAAGAAGCTCGTCAACGTGGGCCGTATGACCTCTATCGTGGCTTTGATCATCGCTCTCGTAACTGTTAAGCCTTTGCTCGGTGGTATCCCACAGGCCTTCCAGTACATCCAGGAGTATTCTGGTTTCATCTATCCAGGCATCATCACCGTATTCGGCCTTGGTCTTCTCTGGAAGCGTGCTAGCTCTACCGCTGCTGTATGGACCGCTATCATCACCATCCCTCTCGGCGTACTCTTCAAGGTATTCTTGGGCGACGTTCCATTCCAGTTCCGTGCTGGTTACATCTTCATCATCGTAGTTTCATTCTTCATCATCGTATCGTTGCTCGACAAGAAGTTCATCAGCGCTACTGCTACCGACAAGAAGGATATCGCTACCATGGAGAAGTGGGCTAAGATCCTCGGCGGTGCAGGTATCGCTATGATTATCATGGCTCTCATCGTAGTATGCATGGGTATGGGTCACGACGTGAAGGATCCTGACAACAACGTGATCGATTATCTCAACGATATCGGCTTCCAGGCATTTATCTTCTTCGGTGTCCTCGTAGGTTGCAACGGTGTATGGCTCTGGAGCAACGCTCACTCAGACAAGCAGGATCCTAAGGCTCTGCCTATCGACCTCAAGCTCTTCAACACCGATAAGGGTTACACCTGGGGTGCTCTTGGCATTGCAGTAATCACCATGATCCTTTACGTGATTCTTTGGTAATCTCTCCTATCATAATTAATAAGAGGAGTGAAAATGCTAAATCTTTCACTTCTCTTATTAATCTTTGAAACACTTAATTTTCACAAACACTTAAATAACATGCTTGAAGAACTCAAAAAGAAAGTTTTCGAGGCTAATATGGACCTCGTAAAACAAGGACTTGTCATCTATACCTGGGGCAATGTCTCTGGTATTGACCGCGAACAGGGATTAGTAGTTATCAAGCCTTCTGGCGTTGACTACGACGTGATGAAGGTAGAAGATATGGTAGTTGTAAGCCTCGTGACCGGCAAGGTCGTAGAGGGCGAGCTCAATCCATCGAGCGACACTCCTACTCACCTCGCACTCTATCGTGCATTCCCTAACATCAAGGGTGTTGTACACACTCACTCAACCTATGCTACCGCATTCGCTGAAGCTGGTCGTGACATTCCAAATATCGGCACTACACACGCAGATTATTTCTATAAGGAGATTCCTTGCACACGTGATATGACCGAGGCTGAGGTTAAGGGCCAGTACGAGCTTGAGACCGGCAACGTCATCGTTGACGAATTCCTCAACATCCGCAAGATCAATCCTGATCATACTCCTGCTGTTCTCGTTAAGAACCATGGTCCTTTCTCATGGGGTACCTCACCTGCTAACGCCGTATACAATGCTAAGGTTATGGAGCAGTGTGCTAAGATGGCATTTATCGCTTTCAGCGTAAATCCTAATCTCACCATGAACCCATTGCTCATTGAG
>JAZRXZ010000197.1:0-9593 GCA_045600445.1 Bacteroidales bacterium
AAACATCTGTTCTTGCTCCGAAAACTTGGGTTTGCGTCCTCGATTGACTGCTGGGGAAAGTGATAAGATTTCTTCCCGTAATGTGTTTCTTCGTTCGCTCATTTTGGTTGATTTTTATTCAACCTTTTCTGGGGCAAGACAAGACACCGCTTGACGGACAAGATTGAAGAACTTTTGAGTGACAAATGGATGACCCGTGTTCGTGACGCTTTTTTAGAAACGCTTAATACCGCTTTACAATATGAGTAATACAACGAAATTCTGCATCATTTACGCAGTTCTGTCACAAGAGACCTCTGAACGTCTCAACGTAGGATTGCTGGCTTTTGCCGATGGCAAGATGTTCTATCAGTACTCAGAACGTAAGCTCGCGGCATTGCAAAAACTCCTTCCTGCTGAGTCATATTCATTCTATGAGCGACTTCTCAAAGGTATTGATGTCAGTTCGCTCGATGCCTCACGTCTGGATTACCTGAAGCGCTATTCCAATAATCTCTTTGCAATCTCCGAGATCAAGGATGTGCAGATGCCATACACCGATGATACTACACTGTGGCTCTACCGGAATTATGTGGATAGTGCGGCATGATGATATAGAAGGGCTGTTGCCCGGTTGTTTCAACAAAACTAAGGCTTCCTCTTTCTCTAAGATTGAGGGAGCCTTAGTTGCTTTATATCTGTTTACTCCACCCTCACATTGCTATACTTCACATTGTATGGCGTGACGACATTGATATTAACCTTGGTGCGTGACTGCCCGAGCTTCTCGTAGCGCTCGATGACTTTTCTTTCGAATTTTGAGTCTTTGCCCTTGGCCTTATCCTTCTCATATTCTTTCTTCATGTCGTCCATAAATTCGCCGAAGTTAAGCGGAATAGGATTGGTAACGAAGAGGACAGGGAGGTAGATGCCGCCACCAATGTCGGAGCATTCAAAGCGGAGGAAGCCGGCTTTGGAGTTGCGGAGCTCGAAGCGGAGCACGGACCAGAGATCTTCTATGATATAGACGGTTACATCACTTTTTATGCTGTCACCCTCGGTGCGAGTCAGCACGTCGATGGTTTTGCCATTCTCCTCTATCACACCCTTCAGCTGCCATTTTTTCTTAGCTGCTTTCTTAGCGTCGAATTTCTTGTCTTCGCCATAGAACTGCGCGAAAAAGTCTTCTATCTGCAGCTTATTCATCTTCTTGCGCACTTTCTTATCCATGGCAGGGGTGGCGGAGAGGATTTCCATGTCGGAGTTCGAGACTTTCCCGTTGTTCCACGTCTGGGTGTATCGGTAGTCAACATGGACTTTCTCGCTCGATGTCAAGTAGTTGAAGAGCGAATTGAAGCCCACCAGACGGAGTGCGGCATGAAGGGCTGTCTTGAGGATACCGGGGAGGATTTCCATGACAATGTCCAAATTCTCCAGGTCGATCTTGCCAGTGCAGACGGCGTTGTAGGTCTTCAGACGCTTGCGGTTGATCTGTCCCTGCTCGTGCAATTTGCGCATGATATAGATGCTGGGATCCTCGCCGTTAGGGGTGAGATAGACTTCGTTGAGCTGTATGGCCTGTTCAGTGAGCCGCTGGTCGTGAGCATAGCGGTGATTGGGCTGCGAGAGGTTCACTTTGACTTGCTCGGTCTTATAGCCGAGGAAGGCATACTCAAGGGTGACTGACGAACTGACAGGGATGTTATCGAGCTGATAATGCCCCTGATCGTCAGTGACCGCACCTATGCCATACTGAGGCAGATAGAGGGTGGCATAAGCGGCGGGGAGGGTATCGTTGAGCATGACGCGACCCTCAAGATGTGTGGTTTGCTGCGCCTGCAGGGCGAGGGTGCAGAGGAGGAGGGTCAGTAACGTGAAGAGAGTTCTTTGTTGTCTCATTGTTTTTCGTCATCAATATCCGCCCGATACTCCAGCACATCGCCCGGCTGGCAGTCGAGGGCTTTGCAGATGGCTTCGAGGGTGGAGAAGCGGATGGCTTTGGCCTTGCCGGTCTTGAGGATCGAGAGGTTGGCGGGGGTGATACCGATCTGCTCGGCGAGATCTTGTGAGGCCATTTTTCGCTTGGCCATCATGACGTCTACGTTAACTATTATTGCCATAATAAACAATTCATAATTAAGAATTCATAATTCATTAGATGGTCAGCTCCTGTTCTTCCTTCATCTCTTTGCCCATGAGTATGATCTGCGAGAGGATCATCAGGACGAGACCCATGATGAGGAACATCTCATTGGCCGATGATGCGAAAATGATGTCGTACTGTGCGATGTGTAGGTTCGAAATGAAGTATTGATAGAGCAAGTATCCGCAGAGGAGGTCGAATAAATAGATGACTGCCAGCAGAATACCGATCTTTTCGATGCTCTTCGATACATTACTTACAAAGACTTCGCCGCGACGGATGCTGAGGACCTGTTTGATGATGATGACGAGCAACCAGGCATAAAGCAGGAAAGCCACGGTCCAGATAAAGCCTACGATGTAGCTGACTGTAGAGTCGGCCTTGTCCATCGGGATGCTTACTTTCACCTTCTGCATCTCTATCTTATAGACATCAGCTTCGGCTTGTGTGGGATACTTTTTATAGCGCGAAAGAAGGACCTTGTCTTGTGGGAAATGCTGCGCGCGTACATAACAATCAAGGTCGTATGTGGGGAAGAATGTGGCACACCATCCACCCTCGATGCTGTCAACGACGCCAAATTCCTTGGGCAGATCTTCTAACGAAAGTTCACACTCCTCACCGTCTATGCGATAACTTGAGTATTGGTTGTAGTGGAAAGTGCTTGTGAGCATCAGGGTGATGAGCGCCACGATGAGCAATGAGGTGTAGATTTTGATTTTCTTGTTCATAATGTTTTGTTGTTTTTGGGTTAATAATGCTTGTTTGCAATAAAAAATTATCGTTTTTCGATGTGCAAAAGTATGGCGAATCTTTTTCTTGAACAAATAAAAACATAAAATAATTATCGCAAAACAATAATTTTTACTCGAAATAGAAGAAATTGCAACATCCGAGTGTCAAAAGTAGAAGGAATGTGTGTAATAATTCTGTAGCAATAAAGACATAATTGTGTAATCGGAGTGAAATAGGGATGTAATATTATGGCGCTATCTTTGCGGCACCAAACTGATGAATGGTTTGGTGCTGCATTTTTTATTTATATGGAAAACAAGACATTACGCATGTTGAAATGGCGGAGTTACCGCTGGATGAGAGAGGTGTCAATGCTCATTAGAGACTTTTTTACACCTCGTGAGGTCAGGATGATGATGGACGGATATAAGGAAGAGAAGGGGTATGAGGATTACCCGATTGACCTGTGCCGGCCAAAGATGATCAGTGAGAATACGCTGAGGAAGATGGTGAAACCGGAATCATTGGATAAGATGAATAAAGCGGTGGCTGCTGTGGTGATAAGCCTCTGTGCCGCCAGTGTGTGCGCGCAGGATTATGCGCCGAAGATTCATGGCATCTTGCGCGGTAAGTATGAGTACCAGCCAGAGATGGAGGCTTCGCGCTTCGAGGTGCGCAATGCGCGACTGAGTGCGGAGGGTACGCTGCCGATGCGCGCTGCCTATAAGCTGGAGGTGGATCTGTGCGATGAATCGGCCATGAAGATGAAGGACGCGTGGGTGAGATTGCTGCCCTGGAAGTCGCTTCGACTGACCTTTGGCCAACAGAGAATGCCATTCTCGATCGATGCGCACCGTAATCCGTCGGCGCAGTATTTCGCTAACCGCTCGTTTATTGCCAAGCAGGTGGGCGATATGCGCGATGTGGGGTTCCAGATGGGGTATGACTTCTATACTTCGGGCGAAAATAAACGTAAGGTGGTGAGTGTGGATGCGGGTGTATTCAATGGCTCGAACCTTGATAATCAGAAGACGGCGTGGTTTTCGGGACCTAGTTATTCGGCACGTATTCAGTATTTTCCGGTAAAAGAATGGGCGATTGTGCCAAGCATCCAGCATCAGAAGATTGCGGAGCGTAAGGCGGCTTATACTTCGCTCGATTTCGGTAGTTATTTCGAGAAAAATGGCTGGCACATTGAGGCGGAGTATCTGCACAAGAGCTATCAGCATGGGATGTTTGCGGATTGCAATGCGGTGGATGCGATGGTGATTTATAAGCAGGCTCTTAAGCAGGAAAAGGCGTATTTTAATGGTGTGAGCTACTTGCTGAGATATGATTTTATGAACGATCATAGTGATGGCAAGAAAGGGATTCTATCGAGTGAGGAGTTAGGAGTGAGGAGTGAGGAGTTGAAATTGACCGACTATGAGAGACATAGATTGACGGCGGGATTGACTTTCCACATTGATAATAAGTACTTCCCTACTGATCTCAGATTGAATTACGAGAAGTATTGGTACCCAAATGGTGGGGTGGCCAAGGAGAGTGAACAGGATAAAATTGTGTGTGAGTTGATGATAAGATTCTGACTCCAATCGTAAATTGTAAATCGATAAATCGTAAATCCATAGATGAAACTAACCGAAAAGAATTATATAGAGCGCGATGTGTCGTGGATGGCGTTTAATTATCGCATCCTTGCAGAGGCACAACGTGAGGACATTCCGCTGATGGAAAGGCTGAACTTCTTAGGTATTTATTCGAATAACCTGGATGAGTTTTTCCGCGTGCGTGTGGCTACATTGAACCGCATCGTGGAGTTGGCGGATAAATCTACTAAAGAGCTGAGAGAGAGGTCAGAAAGAACCCTCAAAACCGTAAACAAGCTCAATAGTAAGTACGCGCAGGTCTTTGAAGAGACGGTGCGGAAGGTGACGGAGGCACTGGGCGAACAGCATATTCACCTGGTGACAGAGAATGATCTGGACGAGGAGCAGCAGCAGTTTGTGCGCATGTATTGCTTGCAGAACCTGGCTGGCTCTTTGTCACCTTCGTGGCTTTCGGCTGTCAAGGCGCTGACGGCTTCGGCTGACGACACGATCTATCTGATGGTGCGACTGCAGCATTGGAAGGAGGATAAGAAGAAGCCGGAGAAGAACTACGCCATTGTGGAATTGCCTGTGCATCAGTTCGGTAGGTTCGTGCAGTTGCCTTCAAGAGAGGTGGTTGGCTATGATGCTGAGGGTGTGGAGCAGAAGATCACGGAGCATTATATCATGTACCTCGATGACGTGATCCGTTGCGCCTTGCCTTATATGTTCCCGGGCACCAGTTATAATCACTTTGAGGCGTGGTCGTTTAAGTTTACCAAGGATGCGGAGATGGAGATTGAGTCGGACATCCGTGGCGGTATGTTGCAAAAGATTGCCAAGGGCGTGAAGAGTCGCAAGAACGGTTTGCCAGTGCGCATGATCTATGACGCGCAGATGCCGAAGGAGGTGCTCAAAAAACTGATGGAGCATCTCAACCTCTCATCGCTCGATACGATGCTTTCATCGGGTAGATACCAGAATCACAAGGACTTGATGAAATTCCCTGATTGTGGACGCGCCGACTTGAAGTACCCGAAGTGGGCGGCTGTGAATCCCGATTGGGTGAAGGATGTGCTCGACAATCAGGGTTCGTTCCTCCAGAAGATCCGTGAGCGTGACCGCTTCCTGCACGTGCCTTATCACTCGTTTGACGCGTATATCAATCTTTTGCGCGAAGCGGCTGTCAATCCGGAGGTTAAGGGCATTAAGACAACGCTTTATCGCTTGGCTAAAGACTCTAAGGTGATTGGAGCTTTGATAGCTGCTGCTCGCAATGGTAAGAAGGTGACGGTAGTCATCGAGCTGCTGGCTCGCTTTGACGAGGAGTCGAACATCGACTGGAGTAAGAAGATGGCTGACGCGGGCATCAATGTCATTACGGGCGTGGAGGGTCTCAAAATACATTCGAAGGTGACGCTCATCACGACTAAGGGTGGAGATGTGGCGGTGATCTCATCGGGTAACTTCCACGAGGGTAATGCACGAGCTTACACAGATATGATGCAACTCACTGCGCGTAAGCCGATTGTGAGCGATGTGGCGCGTGTATTTGAGTTCATAGAGCACCCTTATCTGCCTGTCCGTTTCAAGGAATTGCTGGTGTCGCCTAATGATATGAAGCGCCAGCTGGTGGCATTGATCAACCAGGAGATAAAGAATCATAATCAGGGCTTGCCTGCTTGTATCCTGGCTAAATTGAATCACGTGACGGATGAGGTGATCGTCAAGAAAATCTACGAGGCGGCGGCTTCAGGTGTGAAGGTGCAGCTGCTGGTTCGCGGAAATTGTTCATTGGTGCCAGAACTGCCTGAATTGGTGGGAAATCTGCGCGTTAATGCTATCATTGACCGTTATCTGGAGCATTCGCGCATCCTGATCTTTGCCAATGGTGCAGATCTGGAACATCCGGAAATAATTGAAGAAGATGGGTCGCACAGAAATTATAAAGTTTATGTGGGTTCTGCGGATTGGATGCCTCGAAATCTGGATCATCGCATTGAGGTTTATACGCCTGTGTATGATGCGGATATCAAGCGGGAGGCAAAGCTGATCGTGGAGCTGGGATTGAAGAATGAGAAGGGAGTCTTGCGATCGCAGGAGGAACTTTACAAGCATTATAACAAATAACATTAAAAATAGTGTACTATGATTCCTGAATATCAGAATGATTCATTCAATTTGGCAGCCATCGACATTGGGTCGAACGCTGCACGATTGCTCATCAAGAGCGTGACGAAGGAGGAGGATGGGACGTTGCAGTTCCAGAAGTTGCAGTTCGTGCGTTTCCCCTTGCGATTGGGTTTAGATGTATTTTCCCAGGGCAAAATCAGCAAGGAGCGCGAGATGCAGTTCCTGCGCATGATCAAGGCCTTCCGTCAGCTGATGATTATATATAATGTGGTGGATTTCCGCGCGTGTGCTACCTCAGCATTGCGCGATGCGAAGAACGGTCAGAAGATCATCAAGCGCATCAAGCACCTAACAGGCATCAACATTGAGATCATCAGCGGCGAGGAGGAGGCTCGCACCATCTACGACAACCACATAGAGAAACTGCTTGTGTCTTCGGCCAGTGCGGAAGAGGGCGGCAAGTCTTATCTCTATGTGGATGTGGGTGGCGGTTCGACGGAGGTGAGCTTCATCACGGGCGGAGAGCTAAAAGCAAGTAAGAGCTTCAATATCGGAACGTTACGATTGCTGAGTGGCACGGTAAGCCTCGACTCTATCACAGCGATGTGCGATGAAATCTGCACGATGGTGGCTGGCCAGACGGAGGTGGAGATCATCGGATCGGGCGGCAATATCAATAAGCTCTACCGTCTTGTTCCGAAGAAGGCAAAGCTCAAGGATCGCATCACGTTGCCTCAACTCGTGAAGCTCTTCGGCCAGCTCTCATCGCTCACCGTCGAAGAAAGAATACGTGAGTTTGACTTGCGTCCCGATCGTGCCGACGTGATTGTGCCAGCTGCGCAGATCTTTATTGCCATTGCTCATGCTATTGGATCAAATGCTATCCTTGTGCCAACAATAGGATTGTCAGATGGGATCATCAACAAATTGGCCAACAGTAATATTTAATTCTATATGGAAACTATTTATTTGTGTTTCGTTATTTTTCTCTTCGCCCTGGCCGTCTTTGACCTGATGGTAGGCGTGAGCAACGATGCCGTAAACTTCTTAAACTCAGCCATCGGAGCCAAGGCGGCGCCATTCCGTACGGTCATCATCATTGCCGCCATCGGTGTGTTCTGTGGTGCGGCGATGAGCAACGGTATGATGGAGATTGCGCGTCACGGAATCTTCCGTCCGGAGCAGTTCTTCTTTGAGGATCTGATGTGGATTTTCCTCGGCGTGATGATCACGGATATTGTGTTGCTCGATATCTTCAATTCGTTAGGAATGCCAACCTCTACCACCGTTTCGATGGTGTTTGAGTTGCTCGGTGGTACGTTCATGCTGGCCATCGTCAAGCTCATCAACGACCCATCTGGCACGCTCGTTCTCGCCGACCTGGTCAATGGTGAGAAAGCGCTCTCGGTCATCATTGGTATTTTTGTGAGTGTGGCCATCGCGTTCACTTTCGGTGCGATCGTGCAGTACCTCACCCGACTGCTTTTCAGCTTCAATTTCCAGAAGAATCTGAAGTATAAGATCGGCATCTTCGGTGGCCTTTGTGCCACTGCCATCATCTATTTCATGCTTATCAAAGGCGTGAAAGACCTGACCTTTATGACAGCCGATGCGAAGGCGTTTATCAAAGAAAATACGTGGTTGATTATCAGCGGATGCTTCGTCTTTTTCTCAATCCTGATGCAGGTGCTTTATTCGCTCAAGGTCAATGTTTTTAAGGTCATCGTCCTGATGGGAACCTTCGCCCTGGCCACTGCTTTTGCGGGCAACGACCTTGTCAACTTCATCGGTGTGCCATTGGCCGGCTTCTCTTCATTTACCGACTGGCAAGCCGCAGGCGCTCCTGACCACAGTTTGTTGATGGATTCACTCAACGGACCAGCCTCTACCCCAACCTATTTCCTCATTATCGCAGGTGTGATCATGGTGTGGTCATTGGCTACGAGCAAGAAAGCGCAGAATGTGGTAAAGACCTCGGTTGATCTAAGCCGTCAGGATGAAGGCGATGAGATGTTCGGTTCCTCACACATGGCTCGCTGGATGGTTCGCAACTCCTCATCGTTGGCCGAAAACATTGTCAATCATACCCCTAACGGCTTGAAGCGATGGATTAATTCGCGCTTCGACCGCACCGACGTTGCCTTGCCTGAAGGTGCGGCATTTGATATGGTTCGCGCTTCGATCAACCTCGTGTTGGCCGGTTTGTTAGTTGCATTGGGCACATCGCTTAAGCTTCCACTCTCAACTACATACGTTACTTTCATGGTGGCCATGGGTACTTCTCTCGCCGACCGTGCTTGGGGTCGTGAATCGGCCGTCTATCGCATCACCGGCGTGCTGTCGGTCATCGGTGGCTGGCTCATTACAGCGGGTGCAGCGTTCCTGACTTGCGCATTGGTCGTTGCGGCTATGTATTATGGTGGCGTGGTGGTAGCCATCGCGCTGGTCGTAGTGGCCGTGGTGTTGCTCATCCGCAGCAATATCCAGTTCCGTCGCAAGCAGAAGGAAGAGAAGGACGCAGATCTCTGGCAGCAGCTGATTCGCACCAAGAACCGCGAGGAAGCATGGTCGATACTCACAGCGCTTGTCGTTGAGAATCAGATCCGTTGCATCGATTTTGCCAAACTCTGTTATTGCCACCTCACCGAAGGTTTTGCCTATGAGGATCTGCGCCTGTTGCGCAAGGCTTCGATGGAAATTCGCAAGGCCAAGCCATTGCACAAGATCAATCGCCGCCGCGAGATGATCGGCCTCCGCAAGATCGACCCATCGCTGGCCATCGAGAAGAATACCTGGTTCCACCTCGGCGAGAACTCGTGCATGCAGATGCATTATTGCCTCTCCCGTATGTGCGACCCGACCCTCGAGCACGTCGATAACAACTTCGAGCCGATCAGCCTGCAGTGTGTCGAGGAGTTCCGCCCGATGCGCACCGAACTCATCACGCTCATCGACAAGACACGCACCTTGCTCGAAAGCCGCCGCTTCCGCGATGCTGACGCGCTCCGTGCCGA